>NZ_JBSEFH010000018.1:0-152683 GCF_053570585.1 Pseudochelatococcus sp. B33
TGGGAAGCGGACGGGCGGCTATCCGGCATAGAATGACCGCTTCGCGCCAACTGCGGTCATTGTGCCTTGTCGGAAATCTCCTTCGTAAAGCGGATAATCACGAATCTGGGCGTGCTGGATGTTGTTGAAGGTGGCCTACGGTTGGTCGAGCTTGTAGATGGGGTCTCCAAAGAAGAGCTTCATGCCGCGACCGACGCCACCATCATCGGTAGATAGCCACGAGGTCGGGTGGATCAGTTACGGTCTGCCCGTCCCCGGTCCGTCGAGTATTTCTGTCAAAACTTTCGGATAGCTACTTTTGAGAGTAGTAAAGCGAGACGTTAGAGCGTAATCCTATCAGGTTGCATCGTATCCAGCCGCGCTGAAGTAGTTTACGCACTCGGAGGGTGGAAAGAGGTCGAGGATGCGGCCTATGGCGTCCCATAGACCGTTGACGGTTCGTTCGGCGGTCTTTCTCAGCATCGCCTTGAGCTTGGCGAAGGCGTTCTCGATGGGGTTGAAGTCGGGGCTGTAGGGCGGGAGGTAGCGCAGATTGGCACCGGCCGCGTCAATCAACTCGCGCACACGCGGCCCTTTGTGGCTGGACAGGTTATCCATGACGACGACGTCACCGGGCCGCAGTTCCGGGACCAGCACCTTGGCGATATAGGTTTCGAAGGTATCCCGATTGATCGGCCCGCCCAGCACCCACGGTGCGATGAAGCCGCGAAGGGTCAGCGCGCCGACGAAGGTCGTTGTCTTCCAGTGCCCATGCGGCACGCCCACCCGAAGCCGCTCGCCTCGCCGGCAGCGCCCGTGGCGGCGGGCCATGTTGGTCGATGCCCAGGTTTCGTCGATGAAGACCACTCGTTCGGGATCGAGGTCGAGTTGCCCCTCGAACCATTTCTCGCGCTTTGTCAGGACGTCGGCGCGATCCTGTTCGGTCGCGTGCGCGGTCTTTTTTTACGCGTGATGGCGTGGCGCGCGAAGAAACGCTGGATCGTACCATAGCCAAAGACGAGACCCTGCTTCGCCAAGCTGGCGCGCACCTCCTCGATTGTGGCGTCTCGGCCTGGTCCAAGTGCCGCTATCACGGTATCACGATGAACCTCGATCCGACCCGAACGCCGATCCCCGCCGAGCCGCCCGGGGACCGGGTCGCCCTGTTCGCGTTCCCGCTGCCGCCAACGGCTGACGCTGGCGGCGCTCACGCCAAAACGCTCGGCCGCCTCCCGGTGTGTCGCACCGGCTGCAACAGCTCCAAGGACCCGAACTCGAAGATCGACCGATAGGGCTCTCGACATGCCTGCCGGCCTCCATCCGGCAGGCACTCTGAATCACTTCCCAATTGATTTGGGAACCCCTCTCGATTCATTCAGTTCGGATTCCGCTCTAGCTGTCTATTTTCGCTGGGAAGTGGTAACTTAAGACTCCGTCATTTGGATTCGCTCATCTCCAGCTGCAGCATGAACCACGATTCGAAGTTCAAAATAGCCATCCCGCTAGACAAGAGCCGCTCCGACTTTCGAGAAGTCAAAGGCCGTCTTCTTGAATCGCTTGTCGGGCGTTTCCTCACCTATCAGAGCTACGTTGTCAAAGAGCGTGTTCGTGATGCGGGTAGCGAAATAGACCTCAAATGCCTTAACCGGCTTTCTGGCGACAGCGCGATTGTCGAATGCAAGGCGCGCACGGAAACTGTCCAAACCGACGCGGTTAACAAGCTCCACAGTGATGTCAGTCTTGAAGAGGCCGACCATGGCTGGATTTTTTCGATATCCGACATCGGGAAGGAAGCTCAGGCGAGACTGGACAGATTCAACGCAAAAGCTGGGAAGAACGTTTTCAAATTCTTCCCGCCACATGAACTGGTGACACTTCTAGTCGACGCCAAGGGTTTCGAACTTCCGGCGTTGCCGGGCAGCAACGGGGCTACCGAGGTTTTCCTTTGCTTGTTGGAGGGACGAGAGATTTGGGCCGTCCCGATGTGGACACCTAACAGGGAACTCAAGGGTCTTCTGGCTTGGGGCGCTAGTGACGGGTCTCCGATGAAACCAAGAGACTTGCCGGAACTGGCCAACACGGATTTTCCGTATCCCGAGGCGGGTTGGCTAGACCACAAGCACGTGGAAGTTCCTCCAAGCAAAGATGTACAGCCCGTCGTCGAAGTTATCCCCGGCGAAGAATGGAGCGATTATCGCCCATCGCGACCTGTAGACTTCGTGGGTCGGGAGGGACTGATTTACGACATACGGGATTTCTTTGATCGCATCCGGGAAGGTAAGACCTCGTCGAGGCTTTTCGGCATCAAGGGGCAGTCTGGTTGGGGAAAGAGCAGCCTCGCGCTGAAGCTTGCCCACGAACTACGGAAGGATAAGATTTTTATTCTCCCGGTCGATTGCCGAGCTGCGAAGACTTCGTACTACGCCGATCTGGCAATGTTGCGGGCATTGCAGGCCGCCGAGCAGTATATATCGCCCGGACCGCTGTTCCGCAGCACTCCGAAGATCGAGACGAACCCGTTCAACGATCCGGCAGTGCAAGAACTTCTGGCGCAGGCCCAGTCGCAGAACGCGGTAGTCTGCCTGATTTTCGATCAGTTCGAGGAAATCATCCATCGCTCCGAGCTCAGCGCGGCATTCAGCCGTATGCGAGACTTGGCACTGGCGGCGGATGAAGCGCGAGCGCCTTTCGCTATCGGCTTTTCCTGGAAAACGGATGGTACCGTTGGTTCCGATTATCCCGGATATCACCTGTGGCACTCGCTTTCGGATCGTCGAAAGGATTTCGTGGTCGACAGGTTCGCACGCGAGGATGCAGATGGCTTCATCGTGCTTGCACAACGCGAGTCGAAGCAGGCCCTGAAATACAACATTTCGAAGTTCATCGTCGAAAACTACGCGGGCTACCCATGGCTCCTAAAAAAGTTGGTGCGCCATTATATCGAAGATGCCAAGGCCGGCCGTGATCCGGGACCGTTGGGATCGCTCCCGAGCCTTGAGACGCTCTTCAACAACGATCTCCAGGAACTGTCGCAGGCCCAGACCCGGGCTATCCGGTTCATTGCCCAGAACTCTCCTGTCGAATACGGAGCTACGGCGGACAAGTACGGTGCTGACAACGTCGCGTCGCTTGTGAACCAGCGGCTCGTCATCAATACAGGTGGCAAGCTAAACCTCTACTGGGACATTTTCCGGGACTACATCCTCTATAACGAGGTGCCTCAGCTTCCGAATACATACATCCCGACGATCTCGGTCCGTCGAATTAGGGGCATTCTCAAAACTGTGCTTGGAGCGGACCGGCTCGACTACGAGCACTTCGCTGCGAGCTTGAATCTCAGTCTCACGACGACCGACAACGCCGTCCGCGACCTGGTCAACATGGGTATCGTCAGGTCGAACCGTCTGGAGCAATATTTCGAAAGAGCTTTTGAGAACTCGGCGGCGGCGACGGCCAAGATCATCGAATTCCTGCAGAGCAATTGCATCTTCATCAAGGCCCGAGAGCTCGTCGCCGCGCAGGGCGGGGCGACCTTCGCGGAAATCTGCACGGCGTCCGCACCGGAGTACGCCTTCCTTTCCATCGATGAGCAGACGTTGCAGCAGTACAATCGCCGTATCCTGGCGTATTGCTGGCACTTCGGTCTCCTGTCGAAAAACGGGATGCATTTCGTCCTCGGCGACCCTGTTTTCGACATCATGGAATCTGCCGAGCGAGTGGCGAACATCAGCGAAGTCGATATTTTCCGGGCGGCTGCACCACCGGAGCGCGTGATCGAACTCGTTGATCAGGTCAGGGGCGGTGTCTGCAAAACCAAGAAGGAAGCGGAGAGCCAAGGTCTTCGCAACGCGGTCTTCGCTGCAAGCACCCTTGGACTGATCGTTCAGCAGAATGGCGAGATAAGCATCGCAGATCATGTGAAGGACGACATGCCGACGTCAATGCTTGTGCGGCAAGCCCTCGTGCAAATCGAGCCCTTTAAGAGCAGTCTGGCCGAAATAGAATATCCCGGCCTTCCAGCCAGCGAGCTCGGTGCCATCATTGCCGATCTCTACGGCCTGAACTGGTCTACGGGGTCGTGCGAGCGTCACGGCTCTGCAATCAAGCGCTGGACGTCCTGGATGGCTCAGTAAGGGATTAGTCGAAATCTAGTAGTACATGTGCGGAGCGCGTGACGCCCTACCGCCCGCACGGGTACTCTCCCAGCCCCGGCTTACGCCCCGGCCAGTTTCTCGAACTCTGGCAGCACGTGGAAGAGATCGGCCACGAGGCCGTAGTCGGCGACCTGGAAGATCGGTGCCTCCTCGTCCTTGTTGATGGCGGCGATGACCTTCGAATCTTTCATTCCGGCCAGGTGCTGGATCGCGCACGATATGCCGCAGGCGATGTAAAGCTGGGGAGCGACGACCTTGCCGGTTTGACCGACCTGCCAGTCGTTCACTCCATTTAGCTGTCAGGGTCAACCCGCTGAAGAATGCCAATCTAAAGCCTCGTCCGCAATGGGCCGAGTAGCGATAACCGTGATAGCATCGACTTTCCCAATACGGGCGACGAGGTGGGAGGAGCGGAAGGGGCTTTGTCATGGACACTGTGCTGCGTACCCGCCGTCCTTGGAATAAGGGGATTTTGGTTGGTCAAAAGCGACCGCTTCAGCCGAAGAACGTGTGGTCAATCCGCGTTCGGCTTGAAATGAGCGGAGCGCACCGAGAACTGACGCTCTTCAATCTTGCCATCGACAGCAAGCTCCGCGCCTGTGATCTAGTTAGGTTGAGGGTCGAGGACTTGTGGTCAGGTAGCTCGATCCGGGACCGCGCCACCATCATCCAGAAGAAAACGAAGCGGCCCGTGCAATTTGAGGTCACTGAGCAGACGAAGAACGCGCTTGCCGCCTGGCTTCCGTTCGTTCGAAGAAATGGTGGTAGCTATCTGTTTCCCAGTCGCCGAAAAACATCGCGGCATTTGTCAACACGACAGTGCGCTCGGATCGTGCATCGATGGGTGGTTTCCATCGGGTTGGAAGCCAACGCCTACGGCACGCACTCGTTAAGGCGGACGAAGGCGGCGCAGATATACAAGAAGACCGGCAATCTCCGGGCTGTCCAGATTCTGCTTGGTCATTCAAAGCTCGAAAGTACCGTCCGATACCTTGGCGTCGAGGTAGATGACGCGCTCCGGCTCGCTGAGCAGATCGAGCTATAAGGGCAAATGACCATCGGTAGCCGCCGGTGGTCTCCCTTGCGCCAACATCGGACATTGGTTCGCCCATAAGGAACAACTTCCTCACGGCTGCCCAAGAACCGTCGAAGTCGAGTAAAGCTAGGTAGACATCTACTTACGGGATGCGATCAGTGAATTACCACAGACTCAGGAATAATCTCCAACAACAGAGGGGCATACAATCGATTTTTAACAGGACGGATGTTAGCGAGCGGCATAATCATCGACGGCTAGTCGCTCCAAGGGGAGAAAAAAGGTGCAGGACCAAGCTGATAACGGCCAAGAATTCAACTTCGCCGATTTGAGCTATCAGGAGTTTGAGCTTATCGTCGGTGCGTTGCTCGCCCGCTCAGGTCTTCAAATCGTTCATCAATCGGGGCTGGGCCATCCTGGCCCAGACATCGAGGCTGTCCTTCCGGGTGGCGAACGGCTGATCGTAGAGATCAAGCATTATCGTCGCCCCATTCCGCTTGCAATCGCGCGTCAGTTTGTTGGCGATATAGCGCGTTACCGGCTGCAGTCGCCCAGCACAGTAGCACTGCTTGTCATATCCGGCGAGCTTTCAGAGTCGGCAAGAAGAAGTCTCGAGCAGTCTGGCATAGATATTTGGACGGGCGTCGATGTGCGGAGCCGCCTTGCTCAGCATCCCGACATCGCTGCTGCGGCGCGTGCAAGCTCTGGGGCCTTGACGTCGCTGCAGATGATGATCGCCGGGGCAACCCCTCAACCGCTGAAGACCCTTGTAGGTCAATTCGAAGACAGGCTCTCAAAAATCGCTCCCGGCAACGATGACTGGCGGAAATTTGAAAAATGGGGCACGGAAATACTGACCGAAATCTTCAAACCGGACCTTGGGCCGCCCGACCAGCAGGTGCGCAGCGACGATACGTTAGACATCATGGACGCCATCTTTCCAATTCGCGCAGGTAGCCCGCCATGGTCCCTCGTTCGCGCTGAATACGTTACGCGTTTTGTTGTGGCCGAGTATAAGAACTACGGAGGCCCTATCGGTCCTCGACAAGTAGAATCGATCCAGCAATATCTGTGGAGTCAGGCTAAACGCCAGTTTGGGCTACTTGTCTCACGCCATGCTCCAGCACCGCAAGCCCTCGCACAACGTCGGCGCGCTTGGCTTGAGCAGGAAAAGATGATCGTCTTTCTCACAGCTGACGATCTCTTAGGAATGCTCGATATGAGTGAGAATGGTGGAGACCCTTTTGAAGTTATCGATGCTCAGCTAGAAGATTTCCTGCGCACCCTAAGCCCGTGATATATCGATATCGATTCCAGTTCCGGCATTGTCGTGGCGATAACCACTCAGAGACTGTGTTTAAGGAAGGGCACTCGAAGTCCGCTTTGGGCCGGAAGCTGTCGTCGACTAGGCGGGCTGCCAATGACCGCGATGAGGGTCGGAATCTGAACGACCGGATCGGGGTGGTTTCCGGTCAGACCGCTTTCTGGAAACATCGAGAGAAAGCCGGCATTCATAAAGCTACCACGCCGTGAAACAGAATTGACAATTCTGTTTCACGCGCGATATTATAGTAATGGCAGTGCCCTTGAATGTGCTAAGTAGCGTTATTTCATCAACTAGGCTTCCGACAGCGGTATGTCTCGCAACCCGTCCAAAAACCACCATTGGCTTCCCCAATGTCTTATGCGGCCGTGGGAAGGAAGTGACAACCTAGTGGAGTCGTTCTCGATTCAACCATGGGGGCTTTCTTCAAGAAGGAAAAGCAGTAAGGCAATCGGTTCCGAGAATAACCTACATAGGATTGACCTGCTTGAGGAACCGAATCTGGTGGAGACCATTTTTGGCAGAGTCGAAAGCAGCTTTGCCGATGCAAAATGTAAGGCCATCAATAAAGGAATTTCCGCGCTTAACAGGAATGAGCGGGAAGAGTTCGCCTTCTTCGTTGCTTTGCTGTCAAACCGGCGACCCGAGAAGCTTAAGGTAACTTCTATGGAGGCCGCCAACAGCTTGATGAAAAATTTAGGCGATAAAATAGTCAGTGCGTCCCCCTACCAAGCGGATATGGTTACAAAAAACGTTGGTAAATACGTTGCGATACGGGCCTCAATTGAGTTTGCTGCTGAAATTTTCCCGGAAATTGTGCGACTTGAATGGCGGATTATCGATTTTTCAGATATCCCCTTGAAACTTGTATTAGCAGACCGGCCTGTGCGAGCATGGGGTGAAGGCGCCAAACTTACGCAATTGACCTTTCCCTTGGGACCAGATCATCTGTTTGTCGCCGGAATATTCCCACCCCACAAGGAAATAATATTTGGCGAAAATTTTAGAGAAGTGCTAGCTATTGATATAATTGGGAAACAATTTCGGCAGGCTGCTAACTTTGTGGTAGCTTGTTCACGCGAGCCATATTTCAAGTTAGCGGAAACTATTATGAAGAATACTAACGCAATACCACCAAAAGGCACGTTGTAATTTAATGAATTATGAGCATGACTGCGAGATTATGCCGGTTTCCTGTAATTTATATTTCTCTATCGCCACTCTTTGTATGAAACAGAATCATAATTTTCTGTTTCATGGATCAAATGTCCGCTTCAAAGCAGTGAAAGTGGCAATACGAACGACTGAGATTGGGTCGGAAGCTGTTATTGGACTATAGCAGCGGGAATGGCAGCTTTGGTTCATCAAGCGCCGGAAAGCTGCCAGTCCGCAGGCGACCCTCTGTCAGCCATTCGTCCAACGGACTCTGAACACCCATAATCTGCTCAATGGCGTCGGCTCTCAACCAAACGGCAAGACCCTTTCGGGTTCAATGCCATTATCGCTACAATGAACTGAAAAGCCGGCAGGTGTTGCCAGTGCTGTGGACGGTGCAATTGCGTGATTCCAGTTTGCCCGTCGAGGTGATCCGGCCGCGCGACGAAGTCGCGCGGCCGCGGTTTTTCGGTGGAAAGCCGGGGTGGCGAAAGCGGCCCCGGCTCGTCCGTCATTCCGCTGCGGCCGGGAAGGTCTCGCCGCTTTCCATTTCCGGCTCGGTGCCGGGCTCGATGTCTGCTGCCTCCGGTTGCGTCCCGTTCAACCGTGCTGGCGGGTCGGTGCGCAGCGACGGCGGCAGCCATCCGGTGCCGGCAAGCAACTGCTCGGCCGTTTCCGCCATCGCCTGCTTTTTCAGGCCCGCGATCCGGTCCGCCGCCTCGTCGCCAAGGGCTTCCCGCACGGCGGCGAGGATATGTGCCTTTGTCACGCGGCCGAGATAGGTGCGCACCGTGGGCGTCCAGTGCGTCGTCATGTCCAGCGCAAGCGTCGTCGCCAGCTTGTCGGCCGTTGCATGGGCACGCTGCCTGCTGTCCCACGGCAGCTTGAGCACATTGACGGTCAGGGAGGCGCAGTGCGCGAACAGCGCCATGACGCTCGCCTGATCCAGCCCGGCAATGAAGTCCCAAAGCTCCCGAACGTCAGATGGCATGTCAGCTGCCCATCCGGCATGACGGTCCGCGAGCGCCTTCGCCGCCGCCGTATCCTCGATCCCTTCTGCGTGGCTCGCAAGGTGTGGGCTGCTCGGGAGTATTTCGAGGGCGTGAACGTCAACGCCACGATAGAAGGTCTGCGCGGCCAGCGCATGGGTGACGGCGATCAGGGCGATGTCCGGCTGTTCGCCAAGCGCAAGGCGCAAGCCAAGCGTCCGGTGCGCGGACAGGTCACGAATGAGCGCGTCGGACAGCGGCCTGCTATCGTCCTCCGCTTCCTCGTCCACGGGCGCGTCGCCGGCAACGGGATTCCCGTCCTCATCATGGTCGTCTGCTGCCATGATCGGGCCATCATCCACGTTACCGCTCCCGGTTTTCTCCGGCTCCGGCTTCTCGTCCTCCGGCCGGATGAAGCCACGTTCGATCCGAACTTCGCCATCATAGGAAATCGCCAAGATAATGCCGCCGCGCACGATGTCGTCGGGATCGTAGGCGCGGCGCATGGCGGCGATACGCTCGATTTCCGCCTGTAGCTCTCCGAGCCGCGCTTCCACATCGTCGGGCAAGTCCTCCACGCTCTCGTATTGTGACGACAGGCTTTCATATGCCTCCTGCGCGACCTCGAAAGCAGCCTCATCCTCATCGGAAAGCTCAACCGGGTGCGGATAGGCACGGCGCAGGCCGTTGCCGTGCGGATAGTCGAGATGAATCGAAGTCCATTTCCAGCCTTCCGCCTCCTGAATGTCGGCTGCGATCCCCTCCAGTTTGGCGATGGCGAGCCGGTCCAGAAGCGCGGCGTCCTCGAAATATCCGCCGCGATCCTCGCTGAACAGGTCGCGGAGAATGACGCCACCCGCTTCCGTATAGGCTTCCGCGCCGACGAAGATCGCGCGCCGGTCGGTTGCCGGCACGTTACCTTTGGTCAGGTCACGGCGGATGATCCACGGGTCGCGGTTGTAGGACAGGTTTTCGTAGACCCGCTCCTGCCGCGCGTGGTCCTCCGTGATCGCGAAGGCCGTCAACTGGTCGAGGTTCAGACCGCCGTCGCGGTATACCTGCAACAGTTTCGGGCTGACGGCGCCGAGGCGAAGCCGCTGCTTCACCACATGCGCGGTGACGCCGAAGCGGGCGGCGATATCCTCCGCCCCCCATCCGTGCTGTTCGGCAAGCTCGCGGAACGCCTCGAACTGGTCAGCCGGGTGCATGGCCTCGCGGGTGACGTTCTCGTCGAGGCTGATTTCCTGCGGATCGTTCACGCTGTCCAAAACGCAGCGGATAGGCTCGGCCTTGCCGATCTCCTTGCGCTTCGCGCGCAACAGGTGCGCGAGCCTGCGGCCTTCGCCGACCGTAACATAATAGAAGCCGGTTGGCTGGCCGGCCGCATCAAGCTCCGGCTCTACGATCAGATTTTGCAGCATACCTTTTGCGGCAATGCTGGCGGCCAGCGCCTCGATATGGGCCTCGCTGTGCGGCACCTTCCGGGCGTTGCGCGGCGACTTTTTCAGCCTGTTGAGCGGGATGAAAATTTCCGCGCCGTGTCCGGCTTCCGTTGCTGGCTCCGTCACCGGCAGGGCGGCGACCACCTCCGCCGCGATATTCCCGATGCTGCGGGCTTCGGTGTCCGCTGCCGCTTCCGTCGCCGCAACCGTGGCGGCGCTCGTCTTCCTTGCTGTCCTTGCCATTGTTCCAGTCCTTTCCCTGTCAATGCCGAAGGCATGTCCCCCGACATGCCTTCCGGGGGCGCGCGAGCGCGCGGCAGAGAGGGGGGCGGCTGCGGACGAGCATGGCCGGGCTGCGCAGCGAGCGGGGCGGATGGATGGTTTGGATGTGACGGCTATGCGCCGACCCTGCGAGTGCGCGGCCCTGCCATCGCGCAGACGGCGGTTGCGGGGGAGAGATGGCCAAGACCATCTCTCCCCATGTCGGGGAATCGGCAGGGCGACGGGAGGGACTGTGAAGCTTGAAAATCCGTCAGCGCGGACGCGCGTGCAGACCGGGTCTCAGGAGCCCTGCGGCGCGCCTCGGGCATTTTTGGTTGCAATTTGGTTGCAAATCGCCCGCGCTAAAATCCCCCTGGATTCTGGGGGATTATTAACTATCTGATTTATCTTGGAAATTTGGCGCACCCGACACGATTCGAACGTGTGACCTTTGCCTTCGGAGGGCAACGCTCTATCCAGCTGAGCTACGGGTGCTTGGGCCTTTCGGCTGATCGTCCCCATGCGATTAGCGTATTTTTCCCGGTGGCGCCATCCTTTTTTGAGGAGGGTCCACACCTTGCTGCTCACGCCGCACGTCGTTCCCGTGAATCGGACGCCGGCCTGCGGTGAAGCAGGAAAACCGCCTGTGAGCCGAACAGATTCCAGAACCACCATGGCGCGTTGACACGCACCGGGCGGCCGCTCGCGTGGAGCGCCACCGCGCGCTCGATGCCGGCGCCGATCACGTCGCACAGCTCCACGAAATCCCTGATCGTGCAGAAATGGATGTTCGGCGTGTCGTACCACGTCTCCGGCAGGTTCTCCGTCACCGGCATCGTGCCCTGGATCGCCAGGTGGGCCCGCACGCGCCAGTGGCCGAAGTTCGGCAGCGACACGATGGCCCGGCGGCCGATGCGCAGCAGATGCTCCAGAACCATCCGCGGACGGCGCGTGGCCTGAATCGTCTGCGACAGGATGACGTAATCGAAACAGTCGTCCGGGTAATCCGCAAGGTCCGTGTCGGCGTCGCCCTGGATGACCGAGAGGCCGCGCGCCACACAGCGGCTGACGCCGTCGTGCGACAGTTCGATGCCGCGGCCATCGACGTCGCGCTCGCGCACCAGCAGGTCGAGCAGCGCGCCGTCGCCGCAGCCCACGTCCAGAACGCGCGAGCCCGGCTCCACCATGCGCGACATGAGCAGGTGGTCGTGGCGCTCGCCGCTGCGCCCGAAATGCGGGGAGGAAGTCGCCAATTGTCAGATCCCCCGCGTCCGTGCCGCCGCCCGCAGAAAACCGCCCGTCGTGGCGATCAGCTCCGGCTCGTCGAGCAGGAAGGCGTCATGCCCCTTGTCGCTCTGGATCTCGACGAAGCTCACCGACGCACCCGCCGCGTTGAGCGCATGCACGACGGCGCGCGAGTTGCTCGTCGGGAACAGCCAGTCCGACGAAAAAGAAATGACGCAGAAGCGCGTGCGCGTGCCGCGGAATGCGTTCGCCAGCACGCCGCCGTAGCTGCCGGCGAGATCGAAATAGTCCATCGCCCGCGTCACATAAAGGTAGCTGTTGGCGTCGAAGCGCTCGACGAAGGCCTCGCCCTGATGGCGCAGATAGCTCTCGACCTGGAAATCCGCGTCGAAGGTGAAGGTGGGGGCGGCGCGGTCCTGCAGCCGGCGGCCGAACTTGCGGTGCAGCGCCGATTCCGACAGATAGGTGATGTGCGCGCCCATCCGCGCCACCGCAAGGCCCTGCGCCGGGCGCGTGCCGGCCTCCAGATAGCGCCCGCCGCGCCATTCGGGATCCGCCATGACGGCCTGGCGCCCCACCTCGCTGAAGGCGATGTTCTGCGCCGAGTGAATGGCCGCAGCCGCGATCGGCATGGCGCTGTAGACGCGCTCGGGAAAACTCGCCGCCCATTCCAGCACCTGCATGCCGCCCATCGATCCGCCCGCGACGCAGAAAAGCTGGTCGATGCCCAGATAATCGATGAGCATCGCCTGCGCCCGCACCATGTCGCCGATCGTCACCAGCGGGAACGTCAGCGCCCACGGCTTGCCCGTCGCCGGGTTGATGGAGGCCGGCCCCGTCGTGCCGAGGCAGCCCCCGACGACGTTCGAGGAGATCACGAAGTAGCGGTCGGTGTCGATCGGCCGGCCCGGCCCCACCATGGTGCTCCACCAGCCGGGCTTGCCCGTCACCGGATGGACGTTCGCCGCGTGCTGGTCGCCGGTCAGCGCGTGGCACACCAGAATAGCGTTCGAGCGCGCCGCGTTGAGCTCGCCATATGTCTGATAGGCAATCTGCAGCGGCGACAGCTCCACGCCGCTGTCGAGCACGAGCGGACGGCCGGGGCCGAAGTGGACCACGAGACTGTCGGGCGATTCGACCTGCGAAACGGAAGTGAGGGGGACGGCGCTGCTCGTCATCGATAATGAGGTGTCCGAATTTCAGGAAATGAGCAGGCCCGGCGAAGGTGGTGGAACGGTCGTCGCGCCGAAGCCGGGGTCGCCATAACCGCTTGTGTTCTTTATTCCGAACATTTCTGACAGATCGGCAACGCTGTCAAGGGCATGCCGGCCGCGATGCGAACGGACGAGACATTCAGCCTTGCATATCGGCGCTCTGCATATCGACGCTTTGCATATCGGCATGGGGGCTTTACAACGAAGACTTCCACCCGCCCGGCGGATGCGTGCGAAAATGGGACCCGTGATGAGCGCACCTGCAAGCATAGAGAAGACGGACGCCGCCCGGCTGACGGAACTGCGTCAGGACATCGACCGCATCGATGCCGAGATGCATCGGCTGCTGATCGAGCGCAGCGAAATCGTCAATGCGCTGATCGCCGTCAAGGGCACCCAATCGTCGGGGCAGGCGTTCCGTCCGGGGCGCGAGGCCGACATGATGCGCCGCCTCGCCGCCCGCCACCGCGGCATTCTGCCGCTCGACACCGCCGAGAACATCTGGCGAATCATCATTTCCACCTTCACCTATGTGCAGGCGCCGTTCAGCGTCCACGCCGACGTGTCGGCGGGCGATGCGCCGATGCGCGATTCCGCCCGGTTCCATTTCGGCTTCACCGTTCCCTATGTGCCCCACGCGGGCGCGGCCGCCGTCATTTCCGCCGTGGCGCACTCGCAGGGCGATCTCGGCATCTTCCGCCCGGACCAGAAGACCGCCGTCAATCCTTGGTGGGAGGCGTTGCGCGGCCGCGACGCGCCCAAGATCATCGCGCGTCTGCCGTTCATCGAGCGCCCCGACCATCCGGCCGGCACGCCGCTCTATGTGGTCTCGAAGCCGCTCGAGGACGCCGCCGTGCGCGAGACGGTGCTCGTCGCCGCCCGGGTGGAGCGATGGCGCGAGGACACGCAGCAGGCTCTTGCCGCCGTAGGCGCGGAGATCGCGGGATCGGCGGGCGTCGAGGGCGGGCTGTCGCTGCTCGTCGCCATCGACGGCGAAAGCGGCTTTGAGGCGGTGCGCGACGCTCTCGGCCGGGCCCGTGTGGGGCACGTGGAGGCGTCCGAAATCGGCAGCCACGCCAACCGTTTCCAGTTCTCGTAGGTTTCCGGCCTCGCTATCCTTTCCCGAATGGGCGGCCGGCGGAGCCGCCCCTGTCTGCCCTTTTCCGCCTTTCTGGAGTCCATCGTCATGAGTGCGTTGTCAGCCCGCCCCGTTCCCAAAGCCGGCGTTCTCGCCATCGATACCTATATTCCGGGTCGCAGCAGCGCGGCGGGCGTCAGCAAGATCTACAAGCTGTCCTCCAACGAGACGCCGCTCGGCCCGAGCCCGGCGGCGCTGGAGGCGGCGCATGCCGCGCTCCATCATGTCGAGGCCTATCCGGACGGCGGTGCGACGCGCCTGCGCGAGACCATCGGCCGGCGATTCGGCCTCGATCCGGCGCGCATCGTCTGCGGCGCGGGCTCCGACGACATCCTGCACCTGCTGTCGCAGGCCTATGTCGGGCCGGGCGACGAAGGCATTCTGACGGAGCACGGCTTCCTGATCTACAAGATCGCCATCCAAGCGGCGGGCGGCACGCCGGTCATCGTGCCGGAGAAGAACTACACGACCGACGTCGACGCCATCCTGGCGCACGTGAACGAGCGCACGCGGATCGTCTATATCGCCAATCCCAACAACCCCACCGGCACCTACCTGCCTTTCGAGGAGGTCAAGCGCCTGCATGCGGGCCTGCCGGGGCATGTCGTGCTGGCGCTCGACGGTGCCTATGCCGAATACGCGCGCGCCAACGATTATTCCGCAGGCATCGAGCTCGTGTCCGAGAACGAGAACGTCATCATGACGCGCACGTTCTCCAAGATCTACGGGCTCGCGGCGCTCAGAGTCGGCTGGGGCTATGCGCCGGCGGGCATCGCGGATGCGTTCAACCGCATCCGCGCGCCGTTCAACGTCAACACCCCGGCGAGCGCAGCCGCCATCGCTGCCCTCGAGGACGAGGCGCATCTGGCCGCCGCCGTGGCGCACAACAGCAAGTGGCTGGAGTGGTTGAACGAATCCATCCGGGCGCTGGGCCTTGCAGTGACGCCGAGCGCGGCCAATTTCCTGCTGGTGCATTTCCCGCGGGAGGAAGGCAGGGACGCCCGCGCGGCGGATGCGTTCCTCGCCGCGCGCGGCCTGCTCGTGCGCGCCGTCGCGGCTTACGGACTGCCCGACGCGCTGCGCATCTCCGTTGGCACGGAGGAGGCGAATCGGCTGCTGGTCGCGGCCCTGGCCGAGTTTCAGGGGCTCAAGCATGGTTGAAGACACAATCGTCCAGAAGGCCGCCCCTGGACTGAAGCGCCGCGATACGCCGCTGTTCGAGCGGCTCGCGGTCATCGGTCCCGGCCTCATCGGCTCGTCGATCCTGCGCGCCGCGCGGGAGGTAGGGCTTGCGCGGACGCTGGTCACCTCGGACGCGAGCTCCGGCGTGCGGGAGAGGGCGCGCGAACTCGGCCTCGCCGATGACGTGCCGGAGACGTCGGCCGAGGCCGTCTTGGGCGCGGACGCGGTGATTATCTGCGTGCCGGTGGGCGCGATCGCCGCCGTCGCCGGCGAGATCGCCGGCAACCTCAAGCCGGGCGCCATCGTCTCGGACGTGGGGTCGGTCAAGGCGGGCGTCATCGAGAAGGCGCTGCCGCTGCTGCCCGCGGGCGTGCACCTCATTCCCGCGCATCCCGTGGCGGGCACCGAATATTCCGGCCCGGACTCGGGATTCGCGACGCTGTTCGTCAACCGCTGGTCGATCATCACCCCGCCCGAGGGTGCCGACGGCCAGGCGGTCGCGCAGGTCGCCGAACTGTGGGAGGCCATGGGGGCCAACGTCGAGTTCATGACGGCGCAGCATCACGACCTGGTGCTGGCGATCACCAGCCACGTGCCGCATCTCATCGCCTACAATATCGTCGGCACGGCGGCCGATCTGGAGGAGGTCACCCAATCGGAGGTGATCAAGTTCTCCGCCGGCGGTTTTCGCGACTTCACCCGCATCGCCGCCTCCGATCCGACGATGTGGCGCGATGTGTTCCTCAACAACAAGGAGGCGGTGCTGGAGATGCTGGGCCGCTTCAATGAGGATCTGGCGGCGCTGGCCCGCGCCATCCGCTGGAGCGACGGCGACGCGCTGTTCGAGCTGTTCACGCGCACGCGCGCCATCCGCCGCAACATCATTGAACTGGGGCAGGAGACCAGCGCGCCCGACTTCGGACGCATCAGAGCGCTTTCCGATCAGATGGAACCATCTGATCGATAAGAATTCGTTCAAAATCAAATGGTTATATCATTTCAGCGTTTCCATGGAATGATATAACGCGCGGGCGGCGGCGCCGTCAGTACAGCGGCTTGATGCCCCCCACACGCAACGGCCCGACGAGCACCTGCCCGTCGTTCAGCACGACGGGGGGCAGGGGCGTGAGACCGGGAGGCGTGTTGCCGGTCCGCGCCCCGCCGCCCAGAATGGCGAGCCCGCCCGCGATCAGGTTGCCCCGGCCGCCGAGGCCGAAGCGGGCGAGCAATTCCTCAAGCCCGGCGACCGACGCCTCGATGCGCCCCTGGGGGCGGCGCAGGTCGTCGAGCGAGAACTGACCGCGCGCCTGCAGCCGCTGCTTGCCCTTGGCGGCGCTGAGTTCGTCGATCTCCAGCAATCCGCCGGCCAGGCGCCAGCGCTCGAACTCGACCGAGGGCGATTTCGCCGTGAAGGGAGCGGCCTCCGTGATCGCACCCTGAAAGGCCACGGTGGCGGGCTCGGTATTGCCGAGCAGGGCGTCGAGCGCCGGGATCCGCGCGTCCTGCAGCGTGAACGCCACGTCGTAGACGTAGTCCTCGGCCGGCCGTTCCGGATCGATGCGCAGATGCGACTGCCATGAGGCGGCGTGGAGCACCTGCGCATCGTTTCCCGCATCGTCGGGAGGGCCCACGTGGAGCACGGGCTCCGCGACCACGATGGAGAAACGGTCGAGGCGGTTGCCGGTGAAGATCGCGCTGGCGTCGAAGGCCTGCCAGTCCAGCGTCACCCGCTCGCCGCCCTCCTGGTCGGCGACCAGCGGCCCCCGCGCTTCCACGATGACGTGATTGGGCTTGTACACCTGCGCCACCGCCAAGAATTGCGCCACGGCGCCGGTGACCGTGCCCGCCGGCGTCGTGCCGGTGAAACGCAGGTCCGTGCAGCGCACCTCGAAGCGGAACGGAAAGCCGCCGAGCGTCCTGTCCGGGCATGTCCAGTGGCGTTGCTGCTCCGCCTCCTGCGCGAGCCATATGGTGATGGCGTCATGCACCCGCGCGCGCGCCACGAACCAGAACGCCGACCAGCCAGCCAACAACACGACGAGGAAGGCCACCGGCAGGAAGAGCCCCAGCCGGCTGACGCGCCTGGGCCGCGTCGGGGGGGATTCGGGTGCGAGGGTCTCGGGCGAAGGGGGCTGGGTGGCGTTGGGGCTTTCGCTCACTGGACATGAACTCCGGATAAAGCATCAAACCAAACAATCGATATCGTTTTTGGGATCGATTTGATGCGGAAACAAAAAACGGCGCCACGCGGGAGGTCGAGGCTCAACATCGGCCGGAATATCGGCGATTTTGAGGGAAAGCCAGGCGCCAAGCCCATCTGCTTGTGGATGCCCTACCTGCTTGTGGATGGTCCGACGGATGCCGGCTCGCGCCGGAGCGCGACTCGCTCGGATGGGACCATCCGACGGATCGGCGTTCGTGCCAAATCAAAAGATCGCGCTACGGGGCTATGCTCGGTGACGATGCGCCTTCGCGAAGGCCGGAGGCGTCGCGCAGCAGGCGGTCCGCTTCGGCCTCGATGCGCCGTTGCAGCTCCGCCACCACCTGCTTGCGCGGCAGGCCGCCGGGGAGGGGGGGCAGAATGCTGACCACGACGGTGCCGGGACGGCGCAGGAAACTCTGCCGCGGCCAGAACAGTCCCGAGTTCAGCGCGATCGGCAGGCACGGCACCTGCAGGCTGTCGTACAGGAAGGCGACGCCGGTCTTGTAGTCGGGCGGGGCGCCGGGCGCGCGGCGCGTGCCCTCGGGGAAGATGATGACCTGATGGCCCTCGCGCACCCGCTCGCGCGCCGCGCGCGCCATGCCCGCCAGCGCCGAGGCGCCCGCCGAGCGGTCGATGGGGATCATGCCGACCCGGCGCAGGTACCAGCCGAAGAGAGGCAGGCGCAGCAGCTCCCGCTTGAGGACGAAGATGGGGCGGTCGAACACGGCGATGAGCGCGAAGGTCTCCCACGCCGACTGGTGCTTGCTCGCGACGAGCAGGCCGCCTTCGGGGATGTTGTCGAGCCCACGCCATTCCACCTTGAGGCCGACCACAGTGCGCAGCAGCCACAGGTTGGTGCGCGCCCACGTCCGCGCCACCGGGAACAGATAGCGCGGCGGCCCGGCGAGCAGCGGCAGGCAGGCCATCAGCCATGCGGTGAGGTTGCCATAGAAGAGAATGGCGAACAGAAGGGAGCGGACGAAGAGCATGGTGATCGGGCCCGGGCGAGATTGGCTATTGCATCAAACCAAGAAATGGGACCCATTTTTTGGATAAATTTGATGCACAAACAAAGAGATAGAGCAAAATGGCGATTCAGATTCAGTGCATTTTGCTCTAGGACTGTTAAGTCAGGACAGCGGCTTCCTGCCGCCGAAAAGGACGACGAACGGCGAATGCTCCGGGTCGCTCTCCACGGAGGTGCGCGTGAAGGCGGCGACGTACTTGACGTACTCCCACAGCAGAAACCGCAGGGCATCGCTATCGGTCAGCCAGTCGTTGCCGTTCGACTGCGGCGCGACGACGGGGTAGGGCGTCAGCGTCACGTCGGGCAACACGTTCTTCAGCTCGAGCAAGGTGCGCGGCATGTGGTAGGTGGACGTCACGACGATCAGCGAATGGAAGTTGTTGCTCTCCACCCAGCGGCGCGTCTCGATGGCGTTGCCGACGGTGTTCAGCGCCCGGTAATCGAGATCGACGCAACAGCCCTGGCCCGCGACGACCGGGTGCTTGACGGCGATTTCCTCGCGGGTCGTCGCCTCGTTGACGCCGGTGATCAGCATGCGCCGCGCGCGCCCGTCCGCCAGCAGCGCCGCCGCATCGGCGATGCGCTGCGATCCGCCGGTGAGCACGACGATGCCGTCGGCGCTGGCGCGCGTATCGACCTTGTACGACTTGAGCGTCTGCACGAAACCCAGGAAGCCGCCCCCCAGCACGATACCCGCGGCGACGGACAGCAGCACCAAGCCGCGGGATATACGCCGGGCGAACAGGAAAGGCCTCCCGCCGAATCCCCGGCCGGCGGGCTTCCTGTGCTTCGAGACGTCCGTTCCGCTGCTCAACTCTTCTCCCGTCACGCTCGATCGAATGGTCGGATCGCAAATGGCCGGATCGGAGGGGCTTTCCAGCGCAAAGCCCTCCCGATCTACTGCAGCCGGGCCAGATACCGGCGCACCGTGAAGCCGGACACGACCGCCGTCACGGCAGCGACCACCGCCGCCACGCCGAACATCGAGGCGTATCCGCCCCATCCCATGGCGAAGGCGCCGAACAGCGCCTGCAACTGATCGCCGCCGGGGCTGGCGCGCCACCACGAGGATAGCAGACCCGCTCCGGCAATAAAGAGCACCGCCGCGATGCTCCCCCACAATCCGCCGCGCAGGCCCATCTTGAAGAAGCGCATTTCGTATTCCCGGGCGATAAATCTGTCATCGGCGCCGACAAAATGCAACACGTCGAGTATCTCGCGGTCGCTTGCGACGGCGCCACGCGTCGTGGTTGCGATCGCCAGCGCCGCAGCGGTGAGCACCAGCGCGACAATAATGATCGACACCAGCACGACCGTGCCCGCCATCGCCGACAGCCGCTCGATCCAGTTGCGGTGATCGTCGAGGGTCGCGACCGGCACGCTGTCGGCGAGCTGCTGGCGCATCTCGCCCATGTCGTCGGCCAGCGACTCGCTGCCCTCGCGCAAGGTCAGCACGATGATGCGCGGCACCGGCAGCTCGAGGAAATCGACGCCCTGCCCGAGCCACGGTTCGAGCAGCCGTTCCGCCTCCTGCCGCGAGAGCACGTCGACGCCGGCGATGGAGGAATAGGCGCGGGCGATATCGGCCGCCTGCGCAACGTCGCTCTCGATGTCGCGGCGCGGATCGGGCTTGATCTGGATGGTGGCCTCGCGCGCGATCGTGTCTGTCCAGTTGTGCGAGGCGGCGGCGACGAGCTGGGCGGTGCCCGCCGCGAGCGCCGCCAGAAAGGTCAGGATCGCCACCACCGTCACCAGCGCCCGGCCCGAGACCGAATCGGGCGGCACCAGCGGCTGGTTGCGCGCCAGGTTCTCGGGGAGGGCGTCGGAAGGGGGCACGGCGCTCGCGATCTGTACGGGAGCGGGACTGGCGTTGCTGTCGGCGTAATCGCTCACGGAAGGCTCCAGCTCAGTCGAAGATGTGCAGGCGTCCGTCGCCCAGCACGAAACGGCGGGCATCGACCAGATCCATCAGCGTCAGGTCATGGGTAGCGATGATGACGGAGGTGCCGAGGCGGTTCAATTCGACGAAGAGACGCAGCAACCGGCGCGCCAACGCGGGATCGACGTTGCCCGTCGGCTCGTCGGCGAGCAGCAGCTCGGGCCGCGAGATGAGGGCGCGCGCGATCGCCGCGCGCTGCTTCTCGCCGCCCGAGAGCACCGGCGGCAGCACGTGCATACGGTCGCCGAGTCCCACCCAGCGCAGCAGCTCCACCACTTCCGAGCGGTACTGCGCCTCCTCCTTGCCCTGCACCCTGAGCGGCAGGGCGACGTTCTCGAACGTGGTCAGGTGGTCGAGCAGCCGGAAATCCTGGAAGACGATGCCCATGCGCCGGCGCATGGCGGTCAGTTCCTCGCCGGTGATGACCGACACGTCGCGCCCGAACAGCGACACCAGCCCGCGCGTCGGCTTCAGCGACAGCAGAATGAGGCGCAGCAAGGTCGTCTTGCCCGCCCCCGACGGTCCGGTGAGGAACTGAAAGGATCGCGGCTCGATGGTGAACGTCAGATCCCGCAGGATCTCCGGCCCCATGCCATAGCGCAGCCCGACATTCTCGAAACGAACCAAAGACCCCAACTCCCCATACCGGCCAGAGCGGCGACGCGATGCATCCCCGGGACACGGTTTAGCACGCCCGGGTGAACCATACTAAAACGCCAGAGGTTTTGCGCAGTGGTTAATGCACACGCAAACATCGGCCCTTGCGCCGATTCTCTCGTGTTGCGGGGCAGGATTGTCCCTTGCTGGGGCAGCAATGTGACGACGGAAGGCGGGCCGCCCGCCCGCGCTCACCCACGGGCGGGCGGCAGGATCGGAGGCGACCCTTCAGAGGCGATCCTTCAGAGACGTCCCTGGCGCAGCCGTTCGGCGACGCGGGGCGCGAAATAGGTCAGCACCCCGTCCGCGCCGGCGCGCTTGAACGCGATGAGGCTTTCCAGCATGGCCTTGTCGCCGTCGATCCAGCCCTGGCGTGCCGCGCCCTCGATCATCGCGTACTCGCCCGATACCTGATAGGCGAAGGTCGGTACGCGGAAAGCCTCCTTCACCCGGTGCACCACGTCGAGATAGGGCAGGCCGGGCTTGACCATCACCATGTCCGCGCCCTCATCGAGATCGAGCGCGACCTCGCGCAGCGCCTCGTCGCCGTTGGCGGGGTCCATCTGGTAGGTGCGCTTGTCGCCCTTGAGGGTCGCGCCGGAGCCGACCGCGTCGCGGAACGGGCCGTAGAAGGCGGACGCGTACTTGGCCGCGTAGGCCATGATCTGCACGTCGCGAAATCCCTCGCGGTCGAGCGCCGCGCGAATCGCGGCGACGCGGCCGTCCATCATGTCGGAGGGGGCGATGATGTCGCTGCCCGCGGCAGCCTGCACGACGGCCTGCTCGACAAGGGCCGCGACCGATTCGTCGTTCAGCACCTCGCCGTCGCGCATCAGCCCGTCATGGCCGTGGCTGGTGTAGGGGTCGAGCGCGACATCGGTGATGATGCCGATCTCCGGCACGGCCGCCTTGATGGCGCGGGTGGCGCGGCACACGAGGTTGCGGCTGTTGAAGGCCTCGCTGCCGGCCTCGTCGCGCAGCGCGGGGTCGGTGTAGGGAAAGAGCGCGATCGCCGGGATGTCGAGGCTCGCGGCGCGCTCCGCCTCGCGCACCGCGGTCTCGATGCTCAGCCGGCACACGCCAGGCATGGCGCCGACCTCGATATCGTCGTTGCCATCGATGACGAAGACCGGCCAGATGAGGTCGTTCGCGGACAGCTCGACCTCGCGCACGAGGCGGCGGGACCAGTCCGCCCGGCGGTTGCGCCGCGGTCGCTTGGTGAGGCCCAGATCGGTGGCGGGAATATCAGTGTGAACGTCCTTGCGGCGTTCGAAAGGAGTAACGACGCGACTGCCCATTGCCCTCGAATCCTGGTCCGTGACGCCGTCATTCACCCGATGCGGCATCTTCGCCGTCATTGTTAGCACATAGGAACGGTTCAAAAAAAGATGGATAAGTCGTCGCAGGGGGGATAATTGCCGTCGCAGGGCAGTGTCCCGGTTTGAATTTCGGCTTTGGGTGGGAGGCCGAAATTGCTTCCCGGCTTCCTTTTGCTTAGGCTGCGTATTCAGCGTCCGCATGCCTACCTCCGAGGATGGAGGCACCATCGGGGAGCGTGGACGGCTTGGCCCGCTGTGCGGGCAGATCGTCCCCATTGTTGGAGGCCACCCGTGCCGGACACGCCCAACCTGCTCGCTTTCGCCCTCATCGCCCTCGGAATGGTCCTGACGCCGGGACCGAACATGATCTACCTGATCTCGCGCTCGATCTGCCAGGGGCGTGTCGCCGGCCTGGTCTCGCTCGGCGGGGTCGTGCTCGGCTTCGTCTTCTACATGCTCTGCGCAGCGTTTGGCATCACCGCGCTCGTGTTCGCCGTACCCTACGCCTACGACACCATTCGCTTCGCCGGAGCGATCTACCTGCTCTGGCTCACCTGGCAGGCTGTCCGCCCCGGTGGGCACTCCCCCTTCCATGTCCGCGACCTGCCCAGCGACAGCCCGCGCAAGCTGTTCGTCATGGGCTTCCTCACCAATCTGCTCAACCCGAAGATCGCGGCGCTCTACCTTTCGCTCCTGCCGCAGTTCATCGATCCGGGCAACGGCAGCGTGCTTGCACAATCGCTGGCTCTCGGCTTCACGCAGATCGTCATCAGCGTGTGCGTCAATGCCATGATCGCCATATCGGCCGGCTCCATCGCCGTCTTCCTCGCGCAACATCCGACATGGGCGCAGATCCAGCGCTGGCTGATGGGGACGGTCCTTGCGGCGCTTGCGGTGAAGATGGTGGCAGACGCACGCCGATAGTTGCGGAAGGGATTTGACCTCCCTTGCCGGCATGAAGCATAGTCTGGCCGTCTTCTGCGGTTGGGGGGAAGTCCGGGGAATGTCGCTGCCTACGGAACAGACGCCAAGGCTCGGGGCTGTCCGGGACCGGGGCCGCGAGGCGGTCGGCGAGGCGCCGGTGCGCGAGCTTGCCCTGCATCTCGCCGACGAACGCAAGGCGGTGTTCCGGTGGGATATCGCGCTGGTGTGGTTCATGCGCCTCGTCGCCCTGGTCTGGGTGGCGAAGGGGCTTGTCTACTGGGCACTGCTGCTGGGCGTCCTGCCGCAGGTGGCGCTTTTCGAAGGGCAGCCGCTGCAATGGCAGACGGTCGTGGTCTATTTCGCGGTCATCGATCTCGTCGCCGCCGTCGGCCTGTGGCTGACGAGCACCTGGGGCGGCGTGATGTGGCTTCTCGCCGCGATGAGCTATTTTCTGGCGGCGATCGTGGCCCCTCACGCAGTTGTGAGCGGGCCGATCCTGCTTGCCGGCCTCGGCGCGCTCGTGGCCGCCTACTTCCTATTGTCCTGGTATGCCTCGCGAATCGAGACCTGAGGGGGGTGACCGCCGTGCCGGGACGGCTGTCGCGCCGTGGCGGTCTGCGATGCCGGAATAGCCCGCTCCGCTCATGTTTGCTTAACTTCGCCCGTTCTAGAGTGTAGAAGTCAACGCTTGAACGCGGCGCATCGGGGCAGCGACCTCCATGGTCAGGGAGATCGCGGCTGCCGGAGTTGTGACGCCGCCAGACGACGGGGTCAGTTTCGTGAGAGTTCAGTTCGCCAGTCTGTCCACGGTCATTGCCGGTTGCCTTACCCTGGCCGTGTCCGCCGCATCCACATCGGCTGTCGCCCAGCAACTGGCCTTCGGCCAGGCCGAATGGCAGCAGAATTACGATTCAGCCCAGCGCGCCAGCGTGACGCGCTCCAACACGCCGACGCTGTCTCCGGACGCGGTCGCCGCCACCGAGCAGGCGATCGCCCACTATCGCGCCATCGTCGAGCGCGGCGGCTGGGGGCAGATCGGCAACGACCGGCTGCGCCTCGGAGCGCGCGGGCCGGCCGTGCAGGCGCTGCGCCAGCGCCTCGTCATCTCGGGCGATCTCGATTCGTCCGCGGCGCGCGGCGAAGTGTTCGACTCCTACGTCGAGGCGGGCCTGAGGCGGGCGCAGGCGCGCTACGGCCTCGCCACGACCGGCGCGCTCAATCCCGGCACCGTCGCGGCGCTCAACGTGTCGGCGGACACCCGCCTGCGCCAGCTCGAGCTCAATCTGGTGCGGCTGCGCTCCTATTCCGGCAATCTCGGCAACAAGTATGTGGTGGTGAACATTCCCGCCGCCGCGGTCGAGACGGTGGCGGCTAACCACGTCGTCACCCGCCACGCGGCGGGCGTGGGCAAGATCGACCGCCAGTCGCCGATCTTCAATTCCCGCATCACCGAGATCAACTTCAACCCGTTCTGGACCGTGCCGGCGTCGATCATCCGCAAGGACCTGATCCCCAAGATGCGCCAGGACCCGTCCTACCTGACGGACCAGAAGATCCGCATCTACAACGCCCAGGGCGAGGAGATCCAGCCGAGCCAGGTCGACTGGAGCACCTACGAGGCGACGCGCTACCGTTTCCGTCAGGATCCGGGCGCGGACATCAACTCCATGGGCTTCGTGCGCATCAACATTCCCAACCCCTATGGCGTGTACATGCACGATACGCCGGCCAAGGGCGTCTTCGGCGACGACTTCCGCTTCGTCTCCTCGGGCTGCGTGCGGCTGCAGAACGTGCGCGACTATATCGCCTTCCTGCTCGCCGACACGCCCGGCTGGGACCGGCAGCAGATCCAGGCGGCCATCGACTCGGGCAAGCGCATCGACGCACCGCTGACGAACCCGGTCCCGGTCTACTGGACGTACATCACCGCCTGGGCGACCCCCGACGGCGTGGTGCAGTTCCGCTCCGACATCTACAACCGCGACGGCCTTGGCCTCGGCGGGCAGATCGCGGCGCTCGAAGCCAACGATTCCGAGGCGTCGCAGTACTGACGCCACCCAACACGCGGACATCCGGAACGGAACGGCGGCATGCCCGCCGTTCCGTCAACGCATGGGTGGCATGAGGCGCGGGCGTGAATCGTCAAAACCGCCGTTGGCAGCGGCACTTTCCTCATGATACGGTCCGCCGCGAGTCGCCAGAGCATATCAGGGGAACATCTCTCCCCCATCGCGGAGCACGGATATGAGCGCCACCGAAGCCACTGCCCAATACACCCTTTCCAACAGTTTCTTCTCTGCCCCGCTGGCCGAGAGCGATCCCGAGATCGCCCGCGCCATCGCGCTCGAACTCGGTCGCCAGCGCGACGAGATCGAGCTGATCGCTTCCGAGAACATCGTTTCCCGGGCGGTCATCGAGGCGCAGGGCTCGGTGCTGACCAACAAATATGCCGAGGGCTATCCGGGCCGCCGCTACTATGGCGGGTGCCAGTTCGTCGACATCGCCGAGAATCTGGCCATCGAGCGGGCAAAGAAGCTGTTCGGCGTCGGGTTCGCCAACGTGCAGCCGAATTCCGGCTCGCAGGCCAACCAGGCGGTGTTCTTCGCGCTGATGCAGCCGGGCGATACGTTCCTCGGCCTCGATCTCGCGGCCGGCGGCCATCTCACCCACGGCGCGCCGCCCAACATGTCGGGCAAGTGGTTCAAGCCGGTGTCCTACACCGTGCGCGAGGACGACCAGCACATCGACTACGACGGCGTGGCGCGCCTTGCCGCCGAGCACAAGCCGAAGCTGATCATCGCCGGCGGCTCGGCCTATTCGCGCTTCTGGGACTTCGCCCGCTTCCGCGAGATCGCCGATTCCGTGGGCGCCTATTTCTTCGTCGACATGGCGCATTTCGCCGGCCTCGTGGCGGGCGGCGCGCATCCGTCGCCGTTCCCGCATGCGCATGTCGCCACCACCACGACCCACAAGACCCTCCGCGGGCCGCGCGGCGGCCTGATCCTGACCGACGACGAGACCATCGCCAAGAAGATCAACTCCGCCATCTTCCCAGGTCTGCAGGGTGGGCCGCTGATGCATGTCATCGCGGCCAAGGCTGTCGCCTTCGGCGAGGCGCTGCAACCCGAATTCAAGGCCTACGCGCGGGCGGTGGTCGAGAATGCGCAGGTGCTGGCGAAGACCATCGCCGACGGCGGCTACGCCATCGTGTCGGGGGGCACGGACAACCACCTGTTCCTCGTCGACCTGCGGCCCAAGGGCCTCAACGGCAAGGCGGCCGAGGCGGCGCTCGGGCGGGCGCACATCACCTGTAACAAGAACGGCGTGCCGTTCGACACCGAGAAGCCGACGATCACGTCGGGCATCCGTCTCGGCACGCCGGCGGGCACGACGCGCGGTTTCGGCACGGCGGAATTCGCCGAGATCGGCCGCCTCATCGTGCAGGTGCTCGACGGGCTCGCCGCGAACGGCGAGGAGGGCAACGCCGGCATCGAGGCCGAGGCGCGCGCGAAGGTCGAGGTGCTGACCGGGCGCTTCCCCATCTATCAGTGATCGGCTGCCTTCATGCGGTGCCCGTTCTGCGGAAGCCTTGAGACGCAGGTCAAGGATTCCCGCCCGGCGGACGACCACGCCACGATCCGTCGGCGGCGCATCTGTCCCGACTGCGGCGGGCGCTTCACCACCTTCGAGCGCGTGCAGTTGCGCGAGCTGACGGTGGTCAAGCGCTCCGGCAAGCGGGTACCGTTCGATCGCGACAAGCTGACGCGCTCGATCAATATCGCGCTGCGCAAGCGCGCCGTCGACGCCGAGCGGACCGAGCGGATGATCAACGGCATCGTGCGCCAGCTCGAACAGACCGGCGACGCGGACGTCACGAGCGAGCAGATCGGCGAGCTGGTGATGGAGGGGCTGCGCCAGCTCGACAGCGTGGCTTTCGTGCGCTTCGCCTCGGTCTATCGCAACTTTCGCGAGGCGAGGGACTTCGAGGAATTCGTCGGCGAGCTCGCAAGCAGCAAACCGGAGCTTGCGGGAGACAGCGATGAAGGGGACAATGCGGCTCCCGACCCGATGAAGGCCAGCCCCGATGACGGAAAACGCGCCTGAGCGGCAGCGCTCCGCAGAAATGCTGCGGCAGCGCTCCGATGATCTGCGCTTCATGCGCGACGCGCTGACGCTCGGCTGGCGCCAGCAGGGGCTGACCTCGCCCAATCCCGCCGTCGGCGCCGTCATCGTGCGCCAAGAAGGCGGTTATGAGGGCGCTTATGAGGGTGGCATGCCGGTCGTCCTCGGGCGCGGCGCGACGCAGGCGGGCGGGCGGCCGCACGGCGAGCCGATCGCGCTCGCCATGGCGGGCGAGGCGGCGCGCGGCGCGACACTTTACGTCACACTCGAACCATGCTCGCATCACGGCCGCGCCGGGCCGTGCTCGGATGCGGTCATCGCCGCCGGCATCGCGCGCGTGGTCTCCAGCATGGAGGACCCGGATCCGCGCGTGGCCGGGCAGGGGCACGCGCGCCTGCGCGCGGCCGGGGTTACGGTGGACATCGGCATTCTCGCCGAGGAGGCGGCGCGCGCCCACAGGGGGCACGTCCTGCGGGTGACGCAGGGGCGCCCGGCGGTAACGCTCAAGCTCGCCCGCACCGCAGACGGTGTCGTTGCCAGCGGCAGCGCCGCGCGCCTGCTCATCACGGGACCGGCCGCGAACGATCAGGTCCACCTGCTGCGCGCCCACACGGATGCGATACTGGTCGGGGCCGGGACCGTGCTCGCCGACGATCCGCTGCTGACCGTGCGGCTGCCGGGACTGGAGGGGCGTTCCCCCATCCGCGTGGTGCTCGACAGCCGGCTGCGGATTTCGCCCTCGGCAAAGCTGGTGACGGGCGTGGCAGAGCATCCGACATGGATCATCACCACCGACAACGCGCCGGCCGCTGCCGAGGAGGTCCTGCGCCGCGCGGGCGCGGAGGTGATCCGCGTCGAGGACGGGCCGCAGGGGCGCGTGTCTCCCGCCGCCGCCCTGGCGGCGCTGGCGCGGCGCGGTGTCGCGCGCGTGCTGGTTGAGGGCGGGCCGGAACTGGCGGATGCTCTCGTTGCAGCCGACCTCGTCGACGAGGTGCTGATCGTCACCGCTCCCGGCGTGCGCTTCGGCAATGGTGCGGACGCCGCGGGCACCGGCCGCGCTCTGGGATCGGCGCTTGCAGCCGCGCTCGACGATCCCGCCCGTTTCAGATCGCGCCGGAGCGGCCTGTGGGGGCCGGACACATATGATGAATTCGAGAGGTTTTCCTGATGTTTACGGGAATCATTTCAGACGTTGGCGAAATCGTCTCCATCGAGGCTTTCCAGGGCACGCTGCGCCGCCTGCGCATCCACTCGCGCTATGATCCGGCAACGATCCAGCTCGGCGCCTCCATCGCCTGCGGCGGCCCGTGCCTGACGGTGGTGGCCTTCGGCCAGCTGGAGCACGGCGCGTGGTTCGAGGTCGACGCGGCGGCGGAGACGCTGGCGCTCACCACGGTGGGTGACTGGCGGGTCGGCACGCGGGTCAATCTGGAGCGGGCGCTGAAAATCAGCGACGAGCTCGGCGGGCATATCGTCACGGGGCATGTCGACGGCATCGCGGAACTCCTCGCGCGTGACGAGATCACGGCGCAGGCGGGTGATTCCTGGGGTGACACCGCCCGCTTCACCCTGCGCGCGCCGCGCGAGCTCGCGGCCTTCATCGCGGCCAAGGGCTCGGTGACGCTCGACGGCACATCGCTGACGGTCAACACCGTGGAGGACGATCTGTTCTCCGTGCTGCTCATTCCGCATACGCTCGAGATCACCACCTGGGGCGAGCGGCGGGCCGGGGACCGCATCAATATCGAAGTCGACCTGATGGCCCGTTACGCCGCGCGGCTTGCAGAAGCGCGAGCGGCAGGGTACTGACAGGCGGGGATGACCCGGCCTGCGTGCGGAGGAGCAAGGACATGGCACAGTCGATCCAGCTTACTGACAACGATTTTTCCGCCGTTTCCGGCGCCCGGGTCCTCATTGTCGAGGCCCGGTACTATGCGGACATCGCGGACGAGCTGCTCCGTGGCGCCCGGGAAGTTCTCGAAGCGGCCGAGGCCGAGATCGAGGTGATCACAGTGCCCGGCGCGCTCGAAATCGCCCCCGCCATCGCCATCGCGCTGGAAGAAGGGCTGGACGTCGATGCCATCGTGGCGCTCGGCACGGTCATCCGCGGCGAGACGAGCCACTACGACATCGTCGCCGGCGAAAGCGCGCGGGGGCTGACCGAGCTCGCGCTCGACTACGTGGTGCCGATCGGCAACGGCATCCTGACAGTCGAGAACGCCGAGCAGGCCTGGAAGCGTGCGCGCGTGTCCGAGGAAAACAAGGGCGGCTTCGCGGCCCGCGCCGCGCTGGCGCTCGTGGGCGTGCGGCGTCAGATCGCGGACAAGGTCGAGGACTGAATGTCGAAGTCGGAAAAGCGCAGCGCGGCGCGCATGGCGGCCGTGCAGGCGCTATACCAGATGGAGATCACCGGCTCGGGCGTGGTCGATGCCACGGTCGAGTTCGAGCGCTTCTGGATCGGCAAGGAGGTCGAGGGCCTCACCTTCAAGCCGGTCGAGGACGCGTTCTTCCGCGACCTCGTCGCCGGCGTGGTGCGGGAACAGAAGACGGTCGACCGGCGGATCGACGAGGCCCTGGCCAAGGGCTGGCCGCTGCGGCGCATCGAGACGGTGCTGCGCGCCATCCTGCGCGTCGCCGCCTTTGAGCTGCTGTTCCGCAAGGACGTGCCGCCGCGCGTGACGATCACGGAATACGTGGATGTCACGCGCGCCTTTTACGACGACGACGAACCGGGCCTCGTCAATGCGGTGCTCGACACGCTCGCGCGCAGCGACCGCAACGAGGAGCTTCTGGCCCGCAACTGAATATCTCCCCGCGTCCCGGCGTTTGCCCTTGAGGCTTCATGATGACGGTTTCCTCGCTGAGCGAAGACGAACTGATCCGTCAGATATTCGCGCCCGTCGCCGGCGAGGGATCGCTCGATCTGCGCGACGACGTGGCGCTGCTGCCGTCGCCGCCGGGTTCCGATCTGGTGCTGACCGTCGATACCATCGTCGCGGGCGTGCATTACTTTCCCGACGATCCGCCGGGCATGGTGGCGCGCAAGGCGCTGCGGGTGAACCTGTCCGACCTCGCGGCGAAGGGGGCCGAGCCCCTGGGCTTCCTCCTCTGCCTGTCGATGCCGGCGGAGACGTCTCTGTCGTGGCTCGCGGCCTTTGCCGAGGGGCTCGGCGCCGATGCGCGGGCCTTCGGCTGCCCGCTGGTCGGCGGCGACACGGTGCGCACGCGCGGGCCGTTTACGGTTTCCATCACCGCAGCCGGGCGGGTGCCGGCCGGCTACATGGTGCGCCGCACCGGCGCGCGCGCCGGCGATATCCTCGCCGTGACGGGGACGATCGGCGACTCGGCTCTTGGCCTCGCCCTGCGCCTCGGCGAGGGAGCGCCGCCGCCCTGCGGTGGTGTCTCGCCCGATCCGGGCTCGCCCGGTCCTGCCTGGCGCGACGAGCTGACGCCGCTTGAACACGCCCATCTCGCCCAGCGCTATCTGCTGCCCGAGCCGCGCAACGCGATCGCGCTGGCGCTGCGCGACCATGCCAGCGGCGCCATGGACGTGTCGGACGGCCTCATCGGCGACGCGCGAAAGTTCCTGCGCGCTTCCGGCGTGACCGGCAGGATCGACCTCGAGACCGTGCCCCTGTCGGCGGCGGCGCGCGCGGCCGTGGAGGCCGAGGCCGGGGCGCTGACAACAGCGGTGACCGGCGGCGACGACTACGAAATCCTCTGCTCGGTTCCGCCGGCGCGCTTCGAGGCGCTCCGGGCGCAGTGCAAGCACGCGAACGTGGCGCTGACCGCCATCGGCAGGGTGGAGCAGGGGGACGCGCCGCTGTCGGTTTTCCTCAACGGCGCCGACTATCCGGTGGGCAAGGGCTCATACTCCCATTTCTGAGGCCGGGCTTTTGAGCCTATAGTGGGAAGGTGGCTTTCCTGTCGAAGCTGCCCTTGCTTCGACACGCCGCGTTGTTGCACGATAGTCCGTTCTCATACCTCATAAAAATTCTCATAAAAAATACGTCAAACAAAAATGTCAGGGTTTCACGCCGGCCGCCGAGACCGGCCTGCTGTCCCGGATTGCGGAAGGAAACAACGATGCTCGCGCTTTTGATCGTGATTGCCGCAGGTGCACTGTCGATCATCTATGGTTTCATTACAGTACGGGAGGTCGTGGCGGCCGACACCGGCACCCAGCGCATGCGGGATATCGCCGGGGCGATCCACGAGGGCGCGCAGGCCTATCTCTATCGCCAGTACGTGACCATCGCACTGGTGGGCGTCGTGCTGTTCGGGCTGCTCGCCTGGGGACTTGGCTGGACGGTCGCGGCCGGCTTCGCCATCGGCGCCATTCTCTCGGGCGCGGCGGGCTTCATCGGCATGAACGTGTCGGTCCGCGCCAACGTGCGCACGGCGCAGGCGGCCGCGAGTTCGCTCGCCGACGGGCTCAGCGTCGCCTTCCGGTCCGGCGCGGTGACGGGGCTGCTCGTCGCCGGGCTCGCGCTGTTGGGCGTCGCGGTATCCTATACGGTGCTGGTGCACGGGTTCGGGTATGCGCCCGATAGCCGCACCGTGGTCGACGCGCTCGTGGCGCTGGGATTCGGCGCTTCGCTGATCTCGATTTTCGCGCGTCTGGGCGGCGGCATCTTCACCAAGGGCGCGGATGTCGGCGGCGATCTTGTCGGCAAGGTCGAGGCCGGCATTCCGGAGGACGACCCCCGCAACCCCGCCACCATCGCGGACAACGTGGGCGACAACGTCGGCGACTGCGCCGGCATGGCCGCAGACCTCTTCGAGACCTATGTCGTGACCGTGGTCGCCACCATGGTGCTCGCCATCGTGGCCTTCGCCGGCCAGCCCGTCCTGGAGACGGTGCTGCTTTATCCGCTGGCGGTCGGCGCGGCCTGCATCGTGACCTCGATCGCGGGCACGTTCTTCGTTCGGCTCGGCGCGACCGAGTCGATCATGGGGGCGCTCTATCGCGGCTTCATCGCCACCGGGCTGCTGTCGCTGGTGGCGCTGGCGCTGGTCACGTGGCTGGTGTTCGGCGGCTTCTTCACGACGCTGACCACCGCGGGCGGCGAGAGCTTCTCGGCGCTGGCGCTCCTCGCCTGCGGCGTGATCGGCCTTGCCGTGACGGCGGTCATCGTGGTCATCACGGAATACTACACCGGCACGCAGTACCGGCCGGTGCACGCCATCGCCGCCGCCTCACAGACGGGGCACGGCACGAACGTGATCCAGGGGCTCGCGGTATCGCTGGAGGCGACGGCGCTGCCGGCGCTCGCCATCATCGCCGCGATCGTGGCCGCGAACGCGCTGGCCGGCCTCTTCGGCATCGCCATTGCCGTCACGGCCATGCTGGCGCTCTGCGGCTTCGTGGTGGCGCTCGACGCCTTCGGCCCGGTGACGGACAATGCCGGCGGCATCGCCGAGATGGCTGGCCTGCCGGCGCGCGTGCGCCAGGCCACGGACGCGCTCGATGCCGTCGGCAACACGACGAAGGCGGTGACGAAGGGCTACGCCATCGGCTCCGCCGGGCTCGGCGCGCTGGTGCTTTTCGCCGCCTATACCTCGGATCTCGCGTTCTTCACCGCCCGCTCGGATGCCTACCCCTACTTCGCCGGCGTTTCGGTCGATTTCTCGCTGTCGAATCCGTTCGTGGTGGTGGGGCTGCTGTTCGGCGGCCTGCTGCCGTTCGTGTTCGGCGGCTTCGGCATGACGGCGGTCGGCCGTGCTGCGGGAGCTGTGGTGGAGGAGGTCCGGCGGCAATTCCGCGAGAATCCCGGCATCATGACGGGCGAAACGCGCCCCGACTACGGCCGCGCGGTGGACCTGCTGACGAAGGCGGCGATCCGCGAGATGATCATCCCCTCGCTGCTGCCGGTGCTGTCGCCGCTGGTGTGCTTCGGCGTGGTGCTGCTCGTGGCCGGCAAGAGCAACGCCTTCGCCGCGCTCGGCGCGATGCTGCTCGGCGTCATCGTCACGGGTCTGTTCGTGGCGATTTCCATGACGTCGGGCGGCGGCGCCTGGGACAACGCCAAGAAGTACATCGAGGAAGGGCACTACGGCGGCAAGGGCTCGGACGCCCACAAGGCGGCGGTGACGGGCGACACCGTCGGCGATCCCTACAAGGACACGGCCGGGCCGGCTATCAACCCGATGATCAAGATCACCAATATCGTGGCGCTGCTGCTGATCGCCGTGCTGGCGCACGGATAGCAGGGGCGGAGGCGGGCGCCTGCCACTGCAGGCGCCCTTCCGGAAACGACCCCGCGAGCAGGAGGCAGGCCGGGATCCGACGCCCGCCAAAAGAACCACCGCCGGATGGCCTGCAAGCGCTGCTCCGAGGCCTATCCGAGATGCTCACCCAACGCGGCGGACTAAGAATCGGGCTCGGCACTGCCGAGCTAGCCCTTTGTTTGCGCATCAAATTTTTATGAAAGCGGGGAGCGAATGCGCATTCGCGCCTTCACCGGCGCACGACCATTGCCCCGGGGGTCGTCGTGCTGTTACCCGGCCGTTACCCCAGCACGGGACTGCCGACACAATCGCAAGGTCGGCACTAAGCCATCGATTTTTTGGAAGTCGATGGTGGGCGCACAAGGGCTCGAACCTTGGACCCGCTGATTAAGAGTCAGCTGCTCTACCAACTGAGCTATGCGCCCATCGACACGGAAATGGAAATACCATCCCTTGCGTTGCCCGGCGGGGCAACGCCTTGTGTGGATGGTGAGTACCAAACCGGAGTCGGCTTGTCCAGCACTCCGTGACACTTTTTTTGATTTTTTGCCCGCTCCGGCGTCCGATCCGCTTCAGTACCTGCCAGGGCCGCGTTCTGTGGGCAAAGGTGGATAATTTTCGAACCCGACACATCTGGCGCGTATGCGTCATTTCCGATTGATCGTTCCGGCTTTGTGCGCGAGAAGGACTCGCCGGGTCGCAACGGCCCGGCAACACGAAAGGAGGTGAGACGATTGAAATTCCGGCTTACGCTGATGGTCAGGTTAGGGTCTTGGCGGATCACCCTGACAATCAGTCGGTAAGAGTACCGGGGTCGGGCGAAAGCCCGGCTCCCACCGGAAGAAAGGTCGTCTCACCTCCCCGATGAAAGACATATAGCATCCCACCGGATGTTTTCAAAGCCTGGGCGGAAGGCGTCGCTTTTTCATCGCGAGGCCGCCCCCCATAGCGGTCGTTGAAGCCGCGTTTGCGCGCCATCGACCAGTCGCCTTGTGAAAAACAGCAACGCGTCTTCGCGTATCAGCGGCGCGGGCCTCGATATCGAGAGGCTGGTCACGGCTCCCGGCCGCTTTTGCCGCCAAACGACAGGGCAAGCTCCAACACGTCCGTGACGGCGTTTTCTCCGGTGGCCGGGCCATCCCGGCATGAATACGCTTGATTTACAACGCCTTGTAAGATTGCTTGTCAGTCCGACTGGATAGTTGACAATGTCGTAATTTTCTATCAAACTTTAGAAAATTAAATACATAAGGGCGGCATTCGAGACCGCCTGCTCAGGGAGGGTGATAAAAAGACGGGAATCCCGCGTTGGCGGTTGATGCCCGTACGCAGCTTCCGCCAGAAGCAATCCGGACCATACCAGCCAAGGACGGCGAGCGCCCGGCGCGGGTTCTCTCCGTGCTGCGAAGCTCAAGCGAAACCTTCGGCAGATTTGACAAGCACCGTTCAGAGAAAACACGGCGATCGGAGCAGCAATGGTCAATTACATCACAGACGAGGTCAAGTCGTATATCGGGCGCGAATCCCAGTGGGTCGAGTGTACTGATGCGGTCGAAAAGGGGCAGATCCGCCGGCACTTCCAGGCGATCATGGACCCCGACCCCTGCTATTGGGACGAGGAATACGCCAGGAAGACGAAATTCGGCGGCGTGGTCGCGCCGCCGCTCTTCCCACTCCATGCCCTGAGGCCGGTGCCCGGCCAGCCCGATCCGTTCGAGGGCACGCATCTCGATCCCGATTTCGACGGCTCGAAGCGCGGTCCCGTGCTCGGCCTCGACCACCCGCCGATCCCGCTGGTCCGCATCCTCAACGGCGGCAATCAGGTCGAGCTCTACCAGCAGGCCCGGCCCGGCGATCGCATCTACTTCAAGAGCAAATATGTCGACGTCTACCAGAAGGAAGGCCGCACAGGGACCATGGTCTTCCTGCTCACGGAAACCGTCTACAAGAACGACAAGGATGAGATCCTGATGAAAGGCATCCAGACGAAGATCATGCGCTGATCAAGCCTGGTCCTTTGTCAATAAAAACAGAACGGAGCAGCATTCGCATGGCAAATCCCCAAGTGTATTTCGACGATGTCGAGATCGGCATGAACATCCCTGAATTGTCGAAGGGTCCGATGACGCCGCCGCATATCATGCGCTGGTCGGCGGCGATGGAGAACTGGCATCGCATCCACTACGACCTCACCTACGCGCGCGAGCACGACAAGCTGCCCGACGTTCTGGTGAACGGCAGTTGGAAACAGCATGTGCTGGCGCAGGTGCTCAAGGACTGGGCAGGGGAGGGCGGCTGGCCGTGGAAAATCGGCTTCCAGTATCGCGACATGGACATTCCGGGCGATCTCATCACCGCCTGGGGCAAGGTCACCGGCAAGAGTGAGAAGGATGGCCTCGGCTATGTCGATCTCGACATCGGCCTGAAGAATTCGCGCGGCATCGAGTCGACGAAGGGCACGGCCGTCGTCGTTCTGCCCAAGCGCGGCGGCCGGAAGGTGCCCTATCCGTTCGTTCCGCCGGAGGACTGAGCCGCTCCGCGCCGCAACCGTCCCGCAATCCCGAGGCCAAGCTCCCGAGGTCAAGCCATGTCCGACCTACCCAAGAAAGTGACGATCTACGAAGTGGGCCCCAGAGAGGGGTTCCAGTTCGAGAAGCATTTCATCCCGACCGAGCGGAAGCTTGAGCTCATCAATGCGCTTGCCGAAACCGGCGTCGCCGACATCGAGGCCACGTCCTTCGTGCACCCCAAATGGGTGCCCGTGATGGCCGATGCCGAAGCCGTGTCGGCCGGCCTGACGCCGGTCGAGGGCATGCGCTACAGTTGCCTCTATCTCAACGCCAAGGGTCTGGAACGGGCAGCCGCCACCGGAAAATATTACTTCGACGGAGCGCTCAAGCTGTCGGCGAGCCCGGCCTTCATCAAGAAGAACACCAACAAGACGATAGAAGAGGCGATCGCGGCCTTCGAGGAATACGTCGTCAAGTATCGCGAGCTCGGCGTGCCGCTGGAACAGGCGACGGTGAGTTGCGCCTGGGGCTGCAACTACCAGAAGGATATCCCGCCGCAGTGGGTGCTCGACCGCATCTCGACGATCGAGACGGTGATCAACCGCGAAGGCTTCACGCTGAAGCGCATCCTCGTCGCCGACACGATGGGCTGGGGCAATCCGGCGCAGACGCGACGGCTGCTGTCGATGATCCGCGACAGGTGGCCCGATGCCGAGATCCGCATCCATCTGCACGACACGCGCGGCCCGGGCATGGCCAATGCGCTTGCCGCGCTCGAATGCGGCGTCTCGCATTTCGACTCGGCCGTCGCGGGGCTCGGCGGCTGCCCCTTCGCGGGCCACGCGGCCGCGGCGGGTAACATCTGCACCGAGGATCTCGTCTTCATGTGCCACGAGATGGGCATCGAAACCGGAATCGACCTCGAGCGGCTGGCCGACTGCGCCCGCCTGGCGGAAACGATCGTCGGGCATGCGCTGCCCGGCAAGGTCATGAAGGCGGGTACGCTCAAGCAATATCGGGAAGCGACGCTGAACTGAGTCCGAGTCAAAACCATAACCATAACGATAACCATAATGATAAACGGGAGGATAAGGGCATGGTGTCATTGAAAAAACTGGCCGCGGTTCTCGCCCTGGCCATCGCTGTCCCATTGGCGGCCGAGGCCGCCGAATATCCGGACGACCGGGTCAAGTTCGTCGTTCCGTTCGCCCCCGGCGGCGGTTCCGACGCCGTCGCCTTGCGCATCGTGCGCACGGCGGCGAAATACACCGACAAACCGATCGATCTGCTCTACATGCCCGGCGGCGGCGGCGTCATCGGCGCTCGCCACGTCGTGCAAGCGGAGCCGGTTCCGCCGCTGCCGATCCTCGTCGCGCTCTCGGAATTCATCACGGCGCCGCCCGCCGAAGCGGGCTATGTTGCCGAGGACTTCGAGTGGATCGCGGGGCTGACCGTCTACGGCATCGGCGTGGTGGTGCCGCCCAACTCGCAGGAAACCCTCGCCAGTTTGATCGAACGGGCCAAGAACCAGCCGGGCTCCGTCAGTCTCGGCTCTCTCGTCGGCGGCGGATCGGAGATCATCAACCAGCGGTTCGAGGAGCTGCTCGGCGCGAAGTTCAAGTTCGTGCCCTTCACCAGCAACGGCGAGACCATGCTGGCCGTCCTGGGCGGCCATGTCGACCTGGCGCTCGTGTCCTCCGGCGGTGCGATGGACGCGCACCGCAACAAGACCGCGCGCGTGATCAGCATGTCCCTGCCCGAACGTCTTTCCGCGCTTCCCGATGTGCCCACGATCTCGGAAGTCACGGGCCACGACTTCAATTTCGGCATCGACCGGGCGATCTTCGCCCAGAAGGGGATTTCCCCCGAAGCCAGGGCCTGGATCGAGGATTTGATAGAGAAGGTGGTCAACGATCCGGTCTTTTCGTCCGAGGTCGCGGCGGACGGCGAGAACCCCGCCTATCGCAAGGGCGAGGAGTTCCGCACCTATCTCAACGGGCAACTGGAAATGCTGCGTCCGCTCTTCGCCAAGACGGACAAGAACTAGAAGACAGACAAAGCTAGAGGCCGCATCGCCGGTGGAGTAGGGCGACCCTTTCCACCGGAGAGCTTCGGCAGGGAGGAAAGCCATGCCAAGTCTGCGCTGGTCCAAGTCTGCGGAAGGGTCGCTCGTTCTGGCGATGGCGGCGGCGGCCTTGCTCGTCTACGGCTACTTCCGCGAGAATCTGTTCGTGCTGAACAAGGGTGCGTTGCCCGGCGTCGCACTGCTGGTCATCTGCGCCTTCAGCCTCATCGATTTCCTGCTCAACAGGGAGGCGCAACACGCCGAGCTTCAGGAATACGCCGCCACCGGCGAAGGTTCCATGACCATTCCCGAGATCATCGTCGCCGCGATTATGGCGATGATCTACGCATACGCCATGCTCCATGTCGGTCTGGTCGTATCGACGATAATATTCATTACCCTGGCGTCATGGTATCTGGATGCGAAAATAACGATGCTATATTTTATCGTTGCAATTATAGTCTCTTCATTACTATGGTTATCTTTCGTCAAAGGAGGCGGTACATACTTCGGAAATCCGATACTGTTCTGATCCAAGCAGGAAACAAAAGCTGACGGCCGCTCCGGAAACGCGATGGCCGAGCCGCTGCCCACGCGAATAGGAAGATCCGCATCATGGCTCCCGATATCTGGACATTGTTCCAAAACGCGTTCGCGCTGGACGTGCTCCTCTATACGACGATCGGGACGTTCGTCGGCCTCGTTTGCGGCGCCTTGCCCGGCGTCTCGGGCGGCATGGCGATGGCGCTGCTGCTGCCCTTCAGCATGTTCCTGCATCCGCTCGCCGCTCTCGGCCTCATCATCGGCGCGTACAAGGGCTCCGGCTTCGGCGGCTCGATCACCGCGGTGGCCTATGGCGTGCCCGGCACCTCGGACTCCATCGTCTCCATCTACGACGGCTACACCCTGACGCGAAAAGGCTATCCGAAGAAGGCGATGTCGACGTCGCTTTACACCTCGCTCTTCGCGGATACGGCAAGCAACGTGCTGCTGCTCTTCATCGTCGCCCCGCTCGCCGCGGTGGCGGTCGCCTTCGGGCCGCGGGAGATCTTCGCTCTCACCTCGCTGGCCATCGTGCTCATCGTCGTGTTCGTGCATGAATCGCCGATCCGCGGCGCAATCGCGGCGGCGATCGGCATCTTCATCGGCTCGATCGGCACCGACCCCATGGTGGCCCTCAGCAACCGCTATACTTTCGGCCTGCCGGAGCTGCTCGGCGGCGTCGACCTGGTGCCTTTCGTCATCGGCCTCGTCGGCATGAACCTGCTGTGGCAGCAGGCGACCGCCCTGCACAGGCAGCGCATGTTCAGCGGCACCGAGCGGGCGGCGGCCATGCAGACGATGATCCATCAGCCGAGGCAGCCCGACGACCGGCTGACTTTCAGGGAGTGGATCGCCTGCTGGAAGGAGCTTCTCGTCGGCACGGGCCTCGGCATCGTCATCGGCGCGGTTCCCGGCCCGGGAGCCACGACCGCGGCCTTCTCCTCCTACGCCATCCTGAAGCGGTTCTCGCGCGACAAGGAGAATTTCGGCAAGGGCTCGCTCAGAGGCCTGGTCGCGGCGGAGGGGCCGGATTCCTCCATCATCGCCGCCACGCTCATCCCTCTCTTCGCCTTCGGCATTCCGGGCTCGGTCAATGCGGCCATCTTCGCGGCCGCCCTGCTGCAGCAGGGCATTCCGCCCGGTCCGACCATGCTGCTGACGCACGGCCAGCTTCTCTATTCGTTCCTGGTCCTGCTGATCTTCGCCAACGTCATCAACTTCATGCTTTCGAAGATGCTGATCCCCTTCGCGGCCTATCTCGCCAAGACCAACGGCGCCATTCTCGTACCCGTGCTGCTGGTCTGCAATCTGGTCGGCGCCTATGCCTACATGAACAGTTATCTCGGCGTGGTGTTCGCGCTCGCGGGGGCGGTGCTCGGCTGCCTCCTGCGCCGCTGGAACCTGCCGAGCCCGCCGGTGATCATCACCATGCTCGTCGTGCCGCTGATGGAGAAATCGTTCGGACGCGCGGCGGCGATCGCCGACGGCAACGTGCTCTACTTCTTCGGCAGCCCGCTCGCGCTGTTCCTCTACGCGCTCATGGCCGTGTTCCTCTACTTCGCGCTGCGCAAGCCGCTGCGCAAGAAGCCGGTGGAGCTCGTGGAGGCCCCTGTCGCGGACATGCCCGAGCCCAAACCCTGATCTCCAACCCCCCGGCGCGACAGGGGCCTTGCCGCCTGTCGCGCCGGTGAAACGATGCAGAAGGAACCCACCGACACATGGCGCCGCTTCTCGAAAACAGGATCAAGGGACTACTCGGCCAGCATGGGATGAGAGTGCCGAAAGGCGTGACGATCTCGTCCGTCGACGAGGCACCGTCGGCCGCCCGGACCATCGGTTTCCCGTCGGTGGTCAAGGCGCTGGTGCCGATCGGCAAGAAGGGCAAGGCGGGCGGCGTCCGCTTCCCGGAGGACGAGGCGGCGTTGCGCGCCTGCACGCAGGCGCTGCTCGGCGAAACCATCCGCGGCTTTCGCGCGGACTCCGTCCTCGTCGAGGTGAAGGCGCCGATCGTCGACGAACTCTTCCTGTCCTTCAATTTCGACGGCCTGCTGCGCGGCCCGGTGCTCTTGATGGGCACCCTGGGCGGCGTCGATGTCGAGGAGGCCGTGCTCGACAGGCCGGACGCCTTCGCCAGGGTGCCGCTCGACGTCACGCAGGAATATGATGCGGACTTCTTCATCGACAAATGGAAGCAGCTTGGCCTCGACGCCGGCAAGAGCGCTGCCGCGGGCGCGGCCACGGCCGCGGCCTATGAGGTCTTCCGCCGCTATGACGTGCGCGTTCTCGAGATCAATCCGCTGGCGATCGATGCCGATGGCGAGGCCGTCGCCGTCGGCGCCCTGATGGATGTCGACGACGATTCGCTCTTCCGTCAGCCGGAGCTTTCGGAATGGGTGGAGTACGGTTCGGGTCGGCTCGGGCGTCTGCCCACGCCTCTCGAGCGCGAAATCCTGCATCTCAACGCGACGGAACCGTCCGGGAGCCTGCGCTTCATGGAACTCGACGGCGATCTCGGCCTGCTGATTTCCGGCGGCGGCTGCAGCCTCTGGTCGGCGGACCACATCATTGACGGTGGCGGCAGGCCGGCGACCTATTTCGACGCCACGGTGCCGACCGAGAAGATGTGGCGCACGCTCTTCCGCGGCGTGCTCTCGCTGCCGCGGGTGCGCGGGCTGATGTTCGGCTCGAACATCATCAACCTGACGCCGATCGTGACGCGCGTGCGTTACCTCGTCGAGACGATCGAGGAGCTGAACATCGATACGGAAGCCTTTCCGGTCGTGCTGCGCATGGCCGGAGCCGGAGAGGAGGAAGCGCGCGAGATCGCGAAGCGGATTCCGCACCTGCAGTATTACGGCGACGAGGTGACACTCGACCAGGCGCTCGACGCCTTTCTGGCCGCCGTTGAAAAAGCCAAGGCGAAGGACCACACATGAGCATCCTGCTTGACGAGAGCACCAACGTCCTGGTGCAGGCGATCACCGGCCAGCAGGGCCAGATCGACCTCAGGCGCATGCAGCGCTACGGCACCCGGGTCGTCGCCGGCGTCACGCCCGGCAAGGGCGGACAGGAAGTGATGGGCGTGCCGGTCTACGACACCGTCGCCGAGGCCTGGAAGCATCACCCCGTCGACGCGGTGATGAGCTATGTGCCGCGCCAGCGCATCAAGGATGCGGCCCTGGAGGTGGCGCGGGCGGGCATTCCGCTGATGGGCATTTCGGCCGAGCGCATCCCGATCCACGACCTCGCCTACCTGCTTGCCGAAACGAAGCGCATGGGCACGCGCGTCGTCGGCCCCAACACGCTCGGCATCGCCAGCGCCGGCAGGGCGCTGATGGGCGGCATCGGCGGCGAGATGCCGGCGCGCACGCTGCTGCGCGGCCCCGTCGGCATCATGTCGAAGAGCGGCGGCATGGGCGCCGAGCTCTGCTGGACGCTGACGCGCGCCGGCATCGGCCAGAGCACCTACGTGTCGCTGGGCGGCGAGCCGCTGTCGGGTATGTCGTTCCGCGACGGGCTGGAACTTTTCCAGGCCGATCCCGAAACCAGGGTCGTGATCATGTTCGGCGAAGCCGGCACGCGCTACGAGGAGGAGGCCGCCGACTTCATCCGCCAGCGCGGCATCACCAAGCCGGTGCTCGCCTTCATCGTCGGACGCTTCACCGAAAACCTGCCGGGCGTGCGCTTCGGCCACGGCGGCACGATCATCGAGGCCGGGACCGGCACGCCGTCCGCCAAGATCAGGGCGCTGGAAAGCGCGGGCGTCACCATGATACGCCGGCTGATCGACCTGCCCGCCGCCATCCGCGAGAAACTCGACGGCGCGCCGGCGCGCTGGTCGCCGCCGGAGGAAGCCGCAACGCAGACAACAGCAGTCGGGAGGCACTCTTGAGCAAGATCACCAGAGTCGAGATCCACGAATACACATACGACATCCACGATCTCGACGGGCACCGCACCTACAGCCCCGGCGCCAAGCTGACCCTGCCGAATTTCGGCCTGCGCATCCTGACCGATGACGGGCTGATCGGCGAATACTGCCCGCTGCACGCGGGCAAGCGCGCCTTCACCGGCCAGGTGATGATGCTCGCGCCGCTGCTGATCGGCCGCAACCCATTCGAGCGCACGCAGATATTCGACGACCTGAAGCGTGCGCTGAGGCAGCTCGGCTTCCTCGGCGTCGGCGCCATCGACATCGCGCTCTGGGACCTTGCCGGCATGGCCTACGGCCGCCCGGTGAGCGAGCTGCTCGGCGGCTTCCGGAAGACGCTGCCCACCTACGCCAGCACCATCCACGGCGACCGCGTCGGCGGGCTGGACAGCCCGGAGAAATTCGTCGAGTTCGCCGAGCGCTGCCACGAGATGGGCTACCGCGCCTTCAAGGTGCACGGCTGGAGCGACGGCGACGCCCGCGAGGAGGCGCGCAACGTCGAATATCTCGCCGACCATGTCGGCGACCGCATGACGCTGATGCTCGATCCCGCCTGCGAGCTCAGGACCTTCGCCGACACGCTCTATGTCGGCCGGGCCTGCGACTACGGCAAGTATTTCTGGTACGAGGATCCGATGCGCGACGCCGGCACCTCCATGCACGCGCACCGCAAGCTGCGGCAAATGATCAAGACGCCGATCCTGCAGACCGAGCATGTGCGCGGCATCGAGCCGAAGGCGGACTGGATGGCCGCGGAGGCGACGGACTTCATCCGCGCCGATCCCGATCTCGACCTCGGCATCACCGGCACGATGCGTATCGCGCATACGGCCGAATCCTTCGGGCTCGATGTCGAGATCCACGCCTGCGGCCCGGCGCACCGCATCTGCATGTCGGCGATCCGCAACTCGAATTATTACGAGCTGGCGCTCGTTGGCCCGAAGACGCTGAATCCGATCCCGCCGATCTACGCCTGCGGCTACAACGATCAGCTCGACGGCGTGGCGAAGGACGGCACCTTCCCGGTGCCCACCGGACCGGGACTGGGCGTCACCTACGACTGGAATTTCATCACCTCGCGCAAGACGGCGGTGCATGTCTATCAGTGATGAACCACCAAGCGTTTCGAGGCAGGAATTGTGATTCCGTTTCCCCGACGCTAGAAAGGTGAGCGCAATAGAACCCCAGTCTGGAGGACCGCCGATGACCGAACTCACGCTTGCCAAGGCCAACGCCATTATCGCCACCGCGCTGTCGAAAGCGGCGGAGCTGCAGTTGAAACCACTCGGGGTGGTCGTGCTCGACGCCGGAGGGCATCCGGTGGCGCTCCAGCGGCAGGACGGCGCGTCGATCCTGCGGACCGAGATCGCCTCCGGCAAGGCCTATGGGGCGCTCGCGGTTGGTTCGGGCTCGCGGGCGTTGAGCAAGGCGGCGGTCGATCGGCCGCATTTCTTCCAGGGCCTGTCGGGCGTCTCCGGCGGCAGGATCGTGCCGGTGCCGGGCGGCGTCCTGGTCCGCGCCGGCTCGGGGGCCATCCTCGGCGCTGTCGGCATCTCGGGCGACACGTCCGACAATGACGAAGCGGCCGCCATTGCCGGCATCGAGGCCGCGGGCTTCACGGCGGAGGGCTGAACCCGGACCCTGTCCCGGCGCTCGAGGGCGTCGGGACTTTCCCATAGAGCTTTCCCGGATTCGCGCGACGGTGGAACTGCCCCAGCTGCCCGTGGCGGGCGTCCGGTCATGTCATCATTTCATGGAAACGATCTAACTTATTGATTTTAAGAGACTTCTTATCGATCAAATGTTTCCATTCGATCGGAATGCGCTCTCGCACACGCCTGTCGATCATCTTGACTCGCACCCGATTCTATATCATCTGCTAATATTGTCATGAATCGCTATCGATTGAGCATTCATAGGCAGCGTTGCGTCAGTTCCAGCGCGTCCGGAGCGGATATGAAATCGAAGAAAGCTGTCGATGGCGGACCCGGCACACCTGCATACGCTGCGGCGAGGGACATCATCAGGGCCGAAATCCTGTCGGGGAACATTCCGGCAGGATCGCGGCTGACAGCGGGCTCGCTGGGGAAACGCTTCGCGATCAGCCAGATGCCGGTCCGCGAGGCGTTGCAGGCGCTGCAAGGCGAGGGGCTGATCACCATCCGCCATCACCGCGGCGCCACGGTGCTCTCGCTCGACGCCAAGCGGATCGGCGACATCTACGACCTTGTCAGCGCCGTCGAGGTGCTGCTTCTGCGTTCCGCGCTTCCCAACATCACCAACGCCGCCATGGCCAATCTGTGGAGCATTCAGCAGCAGATGCGCGACGCGGTGGCGGCTGAGGATTCGGCAAGTCTGTTCGAATTGAACCGGCAGTTCCACGCGCTGATCTTCGACTATGCCGACAGTCCGGATCTGCGCGGCATCTACGAGCGCTACGTGAACCTGCTGCGGGCGCTGCGCTCCAAGTTCGGTTTCACCAGGTCGAGGATGGAGCGGATGCTCGAGCAGCACGAGGAACTCCTGTCCGCGCTCAGGGACGCCGACGTGTCGCGGCTGGAGACGATCATCCAGCTGCATTCGCGCGGCGCCAAGGAGGATCTGGTGTCGCGGGTGCGGGAGGAAGAAATGGCCGCTTCGGTCAAGCGGCCCAAGAGGATAGGGGCCCAGGATAGGGGCCCAGGATAGTGCCCCTGCCCGAACGGACCTCAGACCGCGTCGCGCAATGACGGGTGGATGTGCGGCTTGTTGTCCTGCATCAGCGCGAGCATGTCGAGCTTGGCGCCTTCGCAGTGATGCTTGAGGAGCGCCATCAGCCGGTGTTCGTCCTGCGAGCGGAGCGCATCCAGGATCTCCTGATGCTCGTCCATCATCTGGTCGACACGGACCTTGCGGAAGCCGTAGGTCTCGCGCAGCGTGCCGAGCAGGCTGGCATAGCGGTTGTAGATGTTGAACGCCTCGGCGTTGTCGGCATGCCTGTAGAGCAGCTGATGGAACTGATGGTTGAGCGAGAACAGGTTGGTCAGATCGCCGCTCGCGACCTCCGATTTCATGCGCTCGTGCAGGGTGCGAGCCTGCGCCATGGCCCGGTTGCTGAGATTGGGGAGGGCGAGCCGGATCAGAAGCGCCTCGAGCGCGCCGCGCAGGTCGTAGATGTTGCGCACGCGGGAGATGTCGAGGGGGAGAACGGCGGCGCCCTTGTGCGGCGCGATCTCGATCAGGCCCTCGCCCTCCAGGGCCTGAAGCGCCTCGCGGACGGGCATCTGGCTGACGCCGAACCGCTCCACCAGCGACGCCGTGGTGAGACGCGCCCCGGCCGGCAGCTTGCCCGACAGGATTTCCGCACGCAGACGGTCCCTGAGGGCGGCATAGGTCGGCACCCCGGGCTCGATTTCCATCTTGAGGTTCATCATATCTCCGGCCGGCCGAGCATATGCTGGGAAATCAAGTTCAGATGACTAGAACAGTGATGCCTGCGTTGGGCTATACTGCGATGATGATGGTATCACCTTCACCACTATCGACTTTTGTCTCCGGACGTCCAATTTTGATTTTTACCATATTCTTCCGTTTGCGTCCATCTGGCCGGCCGTGACATCGCCGCGGCGGCGCCCGATGCGCTTTCTTCGGAGGAATAGCCGGAGACCGCCTTCCGTCAGGACGCGATCTTCTGCTGGCGCTCCGGTGCCGGCAGCAACACGTTGCCGCGGCCGGCGCGCAGCAGCGCGCTGTCGAGCGTGTGCGGGATGAAATCCTTGTGCATCGCGGCAACCGCGAGCAGTTTGTCGAGATCGATGCCGGTTTCGATGCCCATGCCGTGCAGCATGTTGACCATGTCCTCGGTGGCGATGTTGCCCGTCGCGCCCGGCGCATAGGGGCAGCCACCGAGGCCGGCGACGCCGCCGTCGAACCGGCTCATGCCGGCCTCGAGCGCGGCCAGCGTATTCGCGAGCGCCATGTCGCGCGTGTTGTGCAGGTGCAGGTTCCACGTCACCTGCGGATATTTCGCCAGCATGTGCGAGGCGATCTCGTAGACCGTCTTCGGATTGGCCACGCCGATCGTGTCGGCGAGCGACATGTTGGTGATGCCCAGGGCCAGGTAGCTGTCGGCGACGCGCTCAAGCTTGTCGACCCCGACCTGGCCTTCGAACGGGCAGCCGAGGCTGCAGATCATGCTGCCGGAAACGGTGAAGCCTTCCTCGTGGGCCACCTTCGCCATCCTGGCGATTTCCTCCAGCGTCTCGTCGATCGAGCGGTTGCCGTTGGCGCGGTTGTGGGATTCCGTCACCGACAGCATGAAGGAAACCGTGTCGATGCGGTCGCGGAACGGGCGGGCGCGTTCGAGCCCGCGCATGTTCGGCGTCATGGCGCGATAGCTGACCCCGGGAACGATATCGATCCCCGCCACCACCTCTTCCGCATCGGTGAATTGCGGAATCGCCTTCGGGTGGACGAAGGAGGTGATCTGTATTTCCGGAACGCCCGTGCGTGAAAGCGCGTTGATGACCTTGATCTTCGTCTCGGTGGGGATGAACTGCCTCTCGGACTGGAAGCCGTCGCGCGGGCCGACTTCCATGATGTGGACTTGCTTGACTTTGTCCGTCGCTAGCATTGCGTTCCTCCTCGATTGTCGATGTGAACGGGAAGTCAGGCCTCCCGCTTCCTTGCCCGGCGATGATCGATCCGTGTGCCTGCCGGCTCAGAACCAGCGGCATGAATCCGGCGGGCGGATGTCCGTCAGCTTGCCGGTGAAATGGCGCAGGTTATGGACCTTGTACGGATACTTGGCGAAGGCTTCCTTCCGCAGCTCGACGCCGAGGCCCGGCGTTTCCGGCACCACAAAGCAGCCGTCCACGAAGGTCCAGTCCTCGGTCGTGATCTCGCGCCGCCAGGGCACGTCGATGACGAAGGTCTCTAGCACCATGAAATTGTTGCACGAGGCGGCGAAGTGCAGGCCCGCCGCGTGGCAGACCGCGCCGTTGGCGTTGTGCGGGGCGACGGGAAGGAGGCTCGAATCGGCGATGGCCGCGATACGCTTCATTTCGAGCAGGCCGGAGACATGGCAGATGTCGGGCTGGAGCACGTCGACGGCGCCGGCGGCGATCAGGTCGGCGCAGTCGAAGCGCGAATAGCTCCGCTCGCCGATGGCGATCGGTATCGGCACCGAGCGGCGGACCTCGGCGATCGGGGCCGCCCGCGTCGGCACCGTCGGCTCCTCGAACCACCTGATGCCGAGCCCCCCGAGTGCGCGCCCGACCTCGATCGCGGTCGCCACGTTGAAGCGGCCATGGCCCTCGACATAGAGATCGATATCCGGACCGACCGCCTCGCGCACCGCGACGACGTTGGCAACGGACGCGTTGATCTGCGCCGTGGTCATGGTCAGGTAGGCCTGGCCGAAGGGGTCCCACTTCAAGCCGGTGAACCCCTGGGCAACGGTGGCGGCCGCCTTCTCGGCGAATTGCTCGATCGACCTCGCGCCGGCGAACCAGCTGTTGGCGTAGACGTTGATGCGATCGCGCACCTTGCCGCCGAGAAGCTGATAGACCGGCACGCCGAGCGCCTTGCCCTTGATGTCCCAGAGCGCGAGCTCGACCGCGCTGATCGCGGTCGACAGGATCGGGCCCGACCACCAGTAGCTCTCGCGCTGCATCAGAAGATGCAGGCCCTCGATGTTGAACGGATCCGCTCCGAGCAGAATGCGCGACAGCTCGTCGATGGCCTGGCACACTGTCGGTTCGCGGTATTCGATGCTGCCTTCACCGACGCCGACGATGCCCTGGTTGGTGTGGATCTCGACGAAAACCCAGTTCGTGCGATAGCAATCGACGATGAAGGTCTCGATGCCGGTGATTTTCAGGTTCAACCCCCGGGACGATGGAGCGGGGACAGCCTCCGACGACTCGGCTCCGGGGTCGACGGATGAAGCGGAATCCGCTCCGGTCTCCTTGAGGGTAGCAACTGAACCGCACATGTATCTAATTTAATCCCATATGATATTTTATAATCGGATTATATCCAATTTGACCAGAGTGTCAATCGGCCGGCCCCCACCTGACGCGTGTCGGCTTTCATGCAGGTTTAGAACGACACCTCGTCTCCCGGATCGATGACGTGGATCCTGGCGCCGGGGGCGTCCTTTGCCGCGAAGCTGACGAATTCGTCCGCGTTCTGGGCCAGCAGCGGGAAGGTCCGGTAGTGCATGGGCAGCGCCGCCTTCGCCTTCAGCAGCTTCAGGGCGCGGGCGGCCTGACGGCCGCCCATGGTGAAACGGTCGCCGATCGGCACGAGGGCGAGGTCGATGTCAAACAGATCGCCCCAGATGGCCATGTTGGCGTGGAGAGCCGTGTCGCCGGCATGATAGAGAACCTTGCCGTCCTCCAGCGTCAGGATGTAGCCCGTGGGGCAGCCGGTGGCGCTGCTGTGGTAGGCATCGACCATGGTGGCGGTGACGCCGTCGAGATCGACGGAGCCGCCGGTGTTCATCGCCAGGACGTCGGGCGCGCCTTGCTCCTTGTAGGAGGTGACGGTCTCGGGCTGGCCGACAAGCGTCGCTCCGGTCTGTCTGGCGACCGCGACCGCATCGCCCGCGTGGTCGCTGTGATCGTGCGAGAGGAGGATGAACCCGGCAGGGGGCAGATCCTCGATCTTGACAGGTGCGAGCGGGTTCTGCGTGAGCCAGGGATCGATGAACAGCACCTTTCCCGTGGAAGTCGTCAGTTGCCACCCGGAATGTCCGAGCCACTTCAATCGATTGGTCGTCATGATCTCTCCCTCGTGCGACGGGAATGACGTCACATTATTAGATACAACAAGCGAATTCTATATCAAATATGAGGGGTTGAAAAAGGGGCCAAGGCGATCCTCATGCGATTGTGCGCAAAACATATGGCGGTTCTTGCCGGTTTGCCGGGTTGACACCCCGAATCAAATTGTATCTAATTTTACATATTTTTATCGAAAGAGAAACTTCGTAGAGTATTTTGGCTTGCCGTGGCGGACCGCCAGGACCTTCCGCCACACATCGGCGACAGTTGAACACAGACCCGGGAGCGCCGGGCCTATCAGGCGAGGAAACCATGCAGGCGAGGAAACCATGAACGACTCCAACACGCATGCCGCGGGCGCGGATATCGAAGGCGGCTATCAGACGATCCTGTTCGCGGTCGAGGGGCCGATCGCGAAGGTGACCTTCAACCGGCCGGAACAGCGCAATGCACTGACGATCCGCTTTTTCACCGAGCTTCTGCATGCGCTGGACCGCATCGAGGCGGACGACGACATCCGCGTCGTCATCATCGCCGGCAATGGCCCGGCTTTCTGCGCCGGCCGCGACTTCAAGGAATCGACGAAGGCGACGCCGCAGGAAGGCGCCCTTTACGGACAGCTCAACCTCGAAGCCCGCACACGCCTGCGCCAACTCGCCAAGCCGGTGATCGGGCGCGTCCATGGTCCGGCGGCGGGTGGCGGTGCTGCCATCGCCATCGAATGCTGCGACATCACCATCGCCACCAAGGCGGCGCGCTTTTCCATCCGTGAGGTGCAGGCGGGCACGCTGCCGGGACTGCCGGTCTTCACCATCGGCCGCGCCCGCTCGCTCGGCATGCTGCTGACCGGCGACTGGGTCTCGGGCGAGCAGGCCGAGCGCTGGGGCCTGATATACAGGGTGGTCGAGGACGATGACGAACTCGACAAGGCCGTGAACGCACTCGCCGAGCAGCTCGCGCCGCAGCCGGCGCTGGCGATGACCTATACCAAGCGGGCGATCGCTTTCCTGCTCGATCTCGCTGGCCACACCCAGGCCGAGCAGTATCTCGCCGAATGCCGCAAGCTCCTGCACCAGAGCAAGGAGCGCATCGAGGCGCAGCAGGCGTTCATCGACAAGAAGCGGCGGTGATCCGCCTCCCGGTGCAGACATGCGGATTAAATCTAATCATTATGAGTTGTATAGATCATATTTGTGATGTATAAAATCCGCAAGCTAGATAAGGCTGCGGCAAGTCCCCTGCCGGACGACCCGTTCCGCGGCGACCAAATGGCCGGAGAGCCAGAAGCTGAGGGAGAGAAACCAATGGAAAACACAAAGATAGACCGTCGTGGCTTTATGGGCGTGATGGCGGGCGCCGCCGGGCTGGCACTCGGTTCGGGCGCGGCGCGGGCCCAGCGCGCGTTCCCCAGCAAGCCGATCGAGTGCCTCGTGCCGTGGGGCGTGGGCGGCGGCGCCTCGACCGTTTCGGACATCGTCAGCAAGATCTCGTCGGAACTCGGCCTGTCGCCGCAGCCGATCGTGCTCGACCATCGTCCCGGCGCCAGCGGCCTGATCGGCACCGCGCTCGTCGCCGAACGCAAGGGCGACCCCTATGTCTTCATGCCCGGCGGCGCCGCGCTGCTGCCGCAGGTGGTCGTCGGCGACTCGCCGGTGCATCCGCTGAACGACCTGACGCCGCTCGCCATGAACGCGCTCGATTCCTCGATCGTGTTCACCCGCGCCGAATCGCCCTTCAACACAATGGCCGACGTCTTCGAGAAGCTGAAGAAGCAACCGAGGTCGGTGACGATGGCCGGCGCGGGCGGCGGGCCGGGCAGTTGGGACGGCATGCTCGAGACCGTGATCGGCGCGGGCGCCGGCGTGGAATTCAACCAGATCCCGTTCGGCGGCGGCGGCGACGTGCAGGCCGCCATTCTCGGCGGCCAGGTCGACGTCGGCACGCGCCAGCTCTCCGACGCGCGCGACCTGCTCGAAGCAGGGCAGGCGAAGGCGTTGGTCATCTTCGACGCCGAACGCAATCCGACCCTGCCCGACGTGCCGACCATGCGCGAACTCGGCTACGACGCCGTGCTGAACCTGCCGCGCGGCTGGCTCTCCCCCGCCGGCATCAAGCCCGAGGAGCTCCAGTGGTATGCGGAGTTCTTCCGGAAGATCAGCGACTCCAAGACCTGGGACGACTTCTGCACGCGGTCGGGCATCATCAACAAGTATCTCGACCCGCAGGGCTGGACGGACTTGATAGCCAGCAACCTCAAGACGATCGAGACGACCTACAAGAAGATCGGCATTGTGAAGTGATCTCGGGGCGGGCCTTTCCGGGGCCGCCCGGAAAGGCCCTCCTCCAACGACAAGACGCCAGAATTGCAGGGAGGATGCAATGAGCGGGCATCATCGCCACGATGGGTTGTCTGGAGCGAAGCTTGCGGTCAGTCGGCGGACCGTCTTGAAGGGATCGCTGGTCGCAGGGGTTGTGGCCGGCGAGGGGCTGAGGGCCGGGGGGAGCTTCGCGCAGGAGGCCTTCCCGAACAAGCCGATCACCATACTGGTGCCCTGGGGGGCGGGGGGCGGCCCGTCGCAGATCTCCGACGCGGTTTCGAAGATCTCGGCCGAAGCCGGCTACTCGCCGCAGCCGATGGTGCTCGATCATCGTCCGGGCGCCAGCGGCCTCATCGGCACGGCGCTGGTCGCCGAGCGCAAGGGCGATCCCTACGTCTTCATGCCCGGCGGCGGCGCCCTGCTGCTGCAGACCGTCATCGGCGAGTCGCCGGTCCACCCGCTCAACGATCTGACCCCGCTCGCCCTCAGCACGCTCGACTCGTCGGTGGTGATCGTGGCCGCGAACTCGCCCTTCAAGTCGCTGACCGAGGTGGTCGAGACGCTGAAGAAGACGCCTCGCTCGATAACGATGGCGGGCGCGGGCGGCTCCGGCTGGGACAGCGTCGTGGCGAACACGCTGGGCGCGGCGGCGGGCGTCGAGTTCAACCAGATCCCGTTCGCGAGCGGCGCCGAAGTGCAGGCGGCGGTGCTCGGCGGCCAGGTGCAGATCGGCGCGCGGCAGCTCTCCAATGCGGTGGATCTGATCAATTCGGGCGAGATGCGGGCGCTTGCCGTCTATGACGCCGGGCGCAACCCGCAGGTGCCCGACGTGCCCACCCTGCGCGAACTCGGCTACGACGTGGTGCTCAATCTCGCGCGCGGCTGGTTCGGCCCCGCCGGCCTCAGGCAGGAGGAGATCGACTGGTACGGAGAGCTGTTCAGGAAGCTCGGCGAGAACGCCGAATGGCGCGCCTATGTCGAGAAGTCCGGCAGCCAGAGCAAGTATCTCGGCCCGGCGGAATTCACCGCCTTCGTGGCCGAGACCATGAACACGATCGAGCGCCTCTACAGGAGCCTCGGCATCATCAAATAAACCCGCAGAAACCGGCGGGCGGCGACAGCGCCCGGCCGATTTCCAATCCGACCACGCCGAGACAGGCGCCAGACCGGCGCAGAACAGGCGAAGGTATAAAAGGGGGATCACGTGCAACGCGCGCATATTATCCTGCCCGCTCTTTTGACGGGGCTCGGAGCCGTCATTCTCTGGCAGTCCTTGTTCAAGATGGACTATTTCTACGTCAATCGCGGCGCGCCGGGACCGGGCTTCCTGCCCTTCTGGGTGTCGCTCGGCGTGGTCGTGCTGGGCGGCCTGCTGACCATCCGCGCATCCGCATCCGGATCCGCGCCCGCGGATGTCGAATGGCCCGACAGGAGTGGCTGGCGGCGGATCGGCATCGTGCTCGGCGGCTTCCTGCTGTTCCTGATCTTCGTCGGGCTGATCGGCTTCACGCTGTCGACCATCGCCTTCCTGGCGGGCGTCAGCTACCTGCTCGGCATGCGCAGGCTGATCATCGTGCTGCCGGTCGCCGTCGGCGTCGGGCTGTTCCTCCACATCGTCTTCGGCACCTGGCTTCGCATATCGTTGCCGATCGGCCTGCTCGGCCGCCAGTTCCAGGAGGTCGCGCCGTGGATCTTCTGAGCAATCTCGCGACCGGTTTCTCGGTCGCCTTCACACTGACGAACCTGCTGTTCGTCACCCTCGGCGTGACGGCCGGAACGCTGATCGGCGCGCTGCCGGGGATCGGACCGGTGGCCGGCATCGCGATGCTCCTGCCCTTCGCATACGGCATGGATCCGGTCACGGCGATGATCCTGATGGCCGGCGTCTACTACGGCACGATGTTCGGCGGTTCGATCACCTCCGTGCTCGTCGGCATACCGGGCGAGGCGTCGAACATTCCCACCTGTATCGACGGCTATGAAATGGCGAAGAAGGGCCGCGCGGGGCCGGCGCTGACCATCTCCGCGATCGGTTCCTTCATCGCCGGCACCTTCAGCGTGATCATGCTGACCATCGCCGCGCCGCCGATCGCCCGCTGGGCCCTGAGCTTCGGGCCGCCGGAATATTTCACGCTGATGCTGCTGGGGCTTGCCGCAACCTCGGGGCTGATGGGCGACAACAAGGTCAAGGGCTACCTGATGGCCTGCCTCGGCCTGATGCTGTCGCTGATCGGTTTCGACATGATCACCGGATACCAGCGCTTCACCTTCGGCTATCTCCAGCTCGCCGACGGCGTGAAGTTCCTGCCCATCGCGGTCGGCATGTTCGGCATCGCCGAGGTTCTCGTCACCCTCGAGAGGATGGACAGCTACCGGGTGATCGGCACCAAGCTCAGGGATATGGTAGTCACCAGGCAGGACCTGAAGGAAAGCGCGCCGGCGATCGGCCGCGGCTCCGTCATCGGCTTCGTCGTCGGGCTGCTGCCGGGCGCCGGGGGAGCGGTCGCGTCGCTGCTTTCCTATGTGGCGGAGCGCAAGTTCGCCAAGCATCCGGAACGGTTCGGCACCGGCGAGATCGCCGCGGTGGCGGGCCCGGGCGCTGCCGACAACGGCTCGACCGGCGGCTCGATGATCCCGATGCTGACGCTCGGCATTCCGGGATCGGCCACCACCGCGGTGATGCTCGGCGCGATGACGCTGTTCAACATTCAGCCGGGACCGTTCCTGTTCGCCTCCCAGCCGGAATTCGTATGGGGCCTGATCGCGTCGATGTACATCGGCAACGGCATGCTGCTCGTTCTGAACATCCTTTTCGTGCCGGTCTTCGTCTCGGCGCTGCGCATCCCCTTCACCTTGCTGGGGCCGCTGATCATCATCTTTGCCATCGTCGGCGTCTACAGCGTCAGCGCCAGCATGTTCGATCTGTGGGTGCTTCTGGTGTTCAGCATACTCGGCTATTTCATGAAGAAGCTCGAGTATCCGGCCGCGCCGCTCGTGCTGGCGCTGGTGCTCGGCAACGGCTTCGAGACCGCGCTGCGCCAATCGCTGATGATCTCCCAGGGCGACGTGTCGATCTTCTTCCTGCGGCCGATCTCGGGCACGCTCATGGCGGTTCTGCTGATCATCGTGACGCTGCCGCTGATCCGCACCCTGATCAGGAGAATGCGCACCCCCGCCGCCGGGGAACCGGCCCGGCCCAATCGCGCCTGATGAACCGGGTCCTCAAAAACAATGACTGGAGAGGGAGAGGTAACGTTGACGATTGCGAATGACCCGCAGGCGCGGCTGCGTTCGATCGATGCCATGTTCAACCCGCGCTCGATCGCCGTCGTCGGGGCCACCGAAAAACCCGGGTATGGCGGCCGCCTGTTCACCAACCTCCTGAACACCGGGAGCACGGCGACGCTCTATCCGGTCAATCCGAACCGCAGCGAGGTGCTCGGCATTCCCGCTTTCCGTTCGCCGGCCGATCTGCCCGAGCCCGTCGATCTGGCGACGATCGTCGTGCCGTCGGCGGACGTCGTGGCCACTTTCCGGAGCGTCGCCGAGCGGGGCGCGAAGTCGGCGCTGATCGTGTCGGCCGGCTTCGCCGAGCTCGCGACCGACGAAGGGCGCGCCCGGCAGGCCGAGCTGCGCGCGATCGCGCGCCAGTACGGCACCCGTCTGTGCGGCCCGAACTGCCTCGGCTTCGCCAATGTCGCCGGCAACAGCTGGACGACGCCGTCAAGCCGCATCGCGCCGCAGATGAAGGACCTCGACCCGCGCGTGGCGCTCGTCTCGCAGAGCGGCGCGACGGCCTACCGGCCGCTGATGGGCATGGCGCTCGACCGGGGCATCGGCTTCCGCTACATGATCGCGACCGGTAACGAGGCCGACCTCGAATCCACCGATTTCATCGAATACATGCTGCGCGACCCCGAGGTGTGCGCGATCATGGCCGTGGTCGAGAGCTTCAAGGACGGCCCGCGCTTCATCGATGTCGCCGAGCAGGCGCTCGAGGCCGGCAAGCCGATCGTGCTCCTCAAGATCGGCCGCACCGAGGCCGGCGCGCGCGGGGCCGCGAGCCACACGGCAGCGATGACCGGTTCGGACGACGTGCAGGATGCGCTGTTCCGCCAGAAGGGCGTCATCCGCGTCGACGACTATGATGAGCTGATCGAGACGGCGGCCATGTTTCGCGACCGGAAAGTGCCGAAGGGAAAGCGTGTCGGCGCCATCTCGGAATCGGGCGGCATGGGCTCTTTCCTGGCCGACAGGTGCGCCGGGGAGGGGCTGGAGGTGCCGGTGCTCTCCGACGCGACCCGCGACAAGCTGCTCGCCATCATGGGCGAGCGCGGCTCGGCGGCCAACCCGGCCGACCTGACGCAGTTCGGAAACGGGCCGGAATTCGCGACGATTCTCGACATCCTGCTCGCCGAGGAGCAGCAGCAGGACCTCATCATCATCAACAGCGTCGGCCTCGCCAACCAGGCCGATATCGTGATGGCGGCGACGCAGAAGACCGACAAGCCGATCCTGTTCATCTGGGCCGAGAGCAGCACCGCGCAGAACCGCGACTACGACGCGCTCGCCAGGCTGCGGCAGTCGGACGTGCCGCTGTTCTACACGCCGGGCGGGGCGGCCAAGGCCGGGCGCAGGCTGGTCGCCTATCACCACACCCGCGACCAATGGCTCGCCGAGAAGGCGTCGAAGGTCGCGCCGCTCAGGCAGGATATCGAGACGGTCCGGGCGCTGGTGCGGGAATCCGCAGCTGCGACCCTCAACGAGCGCCAGAGCAAGCAGGCGCTGGCGGCCTATGGCGTCGGGGGCGTGGGCGACAGGTTCTGCGCCGACCGTGCCGAGGCGCTGCGCGCCGCCGATCTCATCGGCTATCCGGTCGCGCTGAAGATCGTGTCGGAACAGATTCCGCACAAGACAGAAGCCGGCGGTGTGCGCCTCGGCATCGCCGACGCGAAGGCGCTCGCTGAAGCCTATGACGCCATGATGCAGTCGGTCGCGGCCTATGATCCGAAGGCGCGCACAGAGGGCGTGCTGGTGCAGAAGATGGCCTCCGGCGGCATCGAGCTGATCGTCGGCGTCTCGCGCGACGAGCAGTTCGGCCCCGTGCTGATGCTCGGCCTCGGCGGAGTGCTCGCCGAGGCGCTGGAGGCGGTGACGTGGCGCGTCTGCCCGGTCAACCGCCGCGAGGCGCGCGAGATGATCGGCGAGGTGCGGGGGCTCTCCAGGCTGCTTGCCGGCTTCCGCGGCAGTCCGAAGGCGGACGAGGGCGCGCTGGTCGATGCGCTGGTGGCGGTGTCGCGTCTGGCGGTCGATGCCGCGGACGAGATCGCGAGCCTCGACATCAACCCTCTGTCGGTGCTGCCGGAAGGGCAGGGCGCCATCGCGCTCGACGCGCTCGTCGTGCCGGTGCATAGAACGGCCGAAGAGCGGCGGAAGGCCGGTTGAGGACACCGGCATGCCGTCAGCGACCAACCTTCATTTCGTCAGGCAGGGGTGCCCATGCGCGTGGTGATTGCAACGGACGGCTTCCTCGAGCCAGAATACACGCCGAAGATGAAGCATGACATCGCCTTCGTGCCGCACGACGATATCGAGGCGCTGGCGGCTGCCCTTGCCCGGTCGGACGCGCTGGTGTCGCGACGCGTCAACGCGCCGGCCGAATTCCTGAAGCGGATTGCCAACGTGCGTCTGGTGCAGCAGGTCGGCGTCGGCACCGACCGCATCGACCTCATGGCGGCGTCGGCGCTCGGGATCAGCGTGGCGAACACGCCGGATGCGCCGAACAACGCCGTCGTGGAGCACACGTTCCTCATCATCCTCGCGGCGCTGCGCGGCTTCAGCGATCAGGTGAACGCCATGCGGACTGGCGGCTGGTCCGGCGCCGAGGTCTGGGAAGGCGAGGAGATCGGCGGAAAAACCGTGGGGATCCTGGGCTTCGGCTCGATCGGATCGGACCTCGCGCGCCGCCTCGTCGCCTTCAAGGCGGAGACGATCGTCCACACGCGGACGGTTCCGGCCGAGGCGCCTGCCGGCATCGCTTTCGTGGATCTGCCGACGCTGCTGCGGCGCAGCGACATCCTCGTCGTCGCGGCCGGCCTCAACCCCTCGACGCGCGGCCTGCTCGGTCCGGCGGAACTCGCGATGATGAAGCCCGGCGCGCTGTTCGTGAACATCGCGCGCGGCGCGATCGTCGACGAGCCGGCGCTGATCGAGGCCCTGGGGACCGGGCGTCTGCGCGGCGCGCTGGACGCCTTCGCGCGCGAACCGGTGCCGGCGGACTCGCCGCTGCGTCGGATGGCGGGCGTCGTCGTGACGCCCCACAGCGCAGGCGCCTCGCGACAGTCGCGGGACCGGATCTGGGCGCAGATGCGCGACAATCTCGATCGGCTCGCCGACGGGCGCGAGCTGATCAATGTGATCAACCGAAGGGATCTGCGTCAACCGCAACGTTAGCGGGTTTCACCGTCACGGAAACGGCGAAACCCTCTCACTTCCCTGTTTTGAGCGAATTCTAATCGATCAGACGGTTCCGTCTGATCGGACAGCATTCCAGCGCGGCAACCTGACCGGGAGACCATCGGCGCAGTGGCCGTCTCCGGAGGCCCGGTATTTGGAGGATACAGGTGCGCGGTCTCTATCGCGGTTGGCTCATCGTCGGCCTGGCCTTCATGGTCATGACCGTCGTCTTCGGCGCGCGCTTCACCCTTGGTCTTTTCGTCCCCGGCCTCACCCAGGACCTGAATGCGAGCGTCACTTCCGTGTCGCTGGTGTTCGCGCTCGCGACGCTGCTTTCCGGCTTCACCCAGCCCGTCATCGGGGTGTTCGCGGACCGTTTCGGTCCGGCCATCGTGATGCACGTGGGGCTGGTGGCGATGGGGCTCGCCTATGTCGGAACCGGCTTCGCGACGGAGATGTGGCAGGTGATGCTGCTGATGGGCGTGATGTCGGGGATCGCCTTCAGCGGGGTCAACCTCGTCATCCTGTCCACCCTCATCTCGCGCTGGTTCCGGCGCAAGCGCGGAACCGCGCTCGGCATCGTCACGTCCGGCTCCAAGGTCGGCACCTTCGTCGTGATGCCGGCGGCGGGGGCTGCGATCGTCGCCGTGGGCTGGCGGGAAACGTTGCTGATGCTCGGCGCGAGCATGCTCGTTCTCGTGCCGCTGATGTGGCGCTATCTGCGTTCGAACCCGCAGGATATCGGCCTCCATCCGGATGGCGATCCCATGCCGGCCCCGGCGCCGGTCCCCGTCGGCACGCCGCTCGCGACGCCTGCAGGGAGCGGCGTCTTCGAGATCGCCAGACGGGCCGTCGTCACGCCCGCCTTCTGGCTGATCACCGTCAGCCTGTTCGGAAACGGCTTCCTGATGAACCTGGTCTATTTCCACCTGCCGTCGGCGATCCTGCATCTCGGCCACTCGCAGCTCGTCGCCACCGGCGTGCTGGCCCTGATGGGCGCGATCGGCATATTCGGCAACATCCTGAGCGGCACGCTGTCGGACTATATGAGCCGCAAGCACGTGCTGGCGGTGCTCTATATCGCGCGCTCGGCCGCGACGCTGCTCATCGTCGCGCAGCCGGAGCTCTGGCAGATCTATCTCTTCGCGGCGATCTTCGGCTTTCTCGGCTATGGCGCGGTGGCGCTGACCTCCAACATCACCGGCGACGTCTTCGGGGCGGGATCGCTGGCGACCATCTTCGGCCTGATCTATGTGCTGCATCAGGTCGGCGGCGCGCTCGGCACCTATGCCGGCGGCCTGTCCGTCGATCTCACCGGATCCTACGCCGCCGCTTTCTGGATGTGCGCGGTCATCTCGGCCATCTCGACGGTCGTCACGCTGCTGATCCCGGTCAGGCCGCTGTCCCTCGAATGTGTCACGAGCAAACAATAATTCCCCGCCGCATCGAGACGCGGCGGGGAGGGGCGCCCGGCCGGGAGGAGCGCCGGGATCGGAAGCCGGAAGGGTCAGAGCACGTCATCATTTCACGGAAACGATAACATGCTCTTACTTTTTTATTTTGAGCGAATTCTGATCGATCAGCCGATTCCGTCTGATCGGAACGCGCTCTAGTGGCGGTACTGCTTCAGCGAGCCGCCCTTCATCACCTTGCCCGGAAGCGGATGGCCGACGACGTCTTCGGCAAGACGCGCGCATTCGATCATCTTCTCCAGATCGATGCCGGTCTCGATTCCCATCTCGTGCAGCATGAACACGAGATCCTCGGTGCAGATGTTGCCCGCCGCGGCCGAATGGCCGGCGAAGGGGCAGCCGCCGAGCCCGGCGACGGCGGAATCGAAATGCGAGATGCCGAGTTCGAGCGCGGCATAGGCATTGACCAGGCCGGGGCCGCGCGTGTCGTGCAGATGGATCCTCAGTTGCGCATCGGGCCAGCGGTCACGGATGGCGCCGAGCAGCTTCTTGGTCTGGACGGGATTGCCCCAGCCCATCGTGTCCGAGATCAGCAGCCGCTTCAGCTTGTAGCCGTGCTCCTCGAGCTTCTTCTCGATCGTGGCGATGCGGGTGAGCACCCAGTCTGCCGGGATGTCGCCCTGATAGTTGCAGCCCCAGGCTGCATTCACCGTCGCCTGCTCGACCGGAACGCCGAGAGCCTCGTATTTCGCGATCCAGTCGTCGAAGGTCGCGGCGGTTTCCTCGATGGTCTTGTTGGTGTTCTTCTTGATGAAAGCCGGGCTGGAGCCGAGTTTCAACGAGCCGTCGAGATAATATTTGCCGGTGGCCGCGGCGCGCTCCAGCCCCTGCGTGTTGAGGTATAGGCAGCTATAGCGCAGGCCCTCGACGGGCTTCAGGCCGGCAGACACCTCGTCCGCGTCCGCCATCTGCGGCACCCATTTCGGATTGACGAAAGAAGTGACCTCGATATCGGCAACGCCGGTCTCCGCGAGCGCGTTGACGAGTTGCAGCTTCCTTTCCGTGGGGATGAACGTCTTCTCGAACTGGAACCCTTCGCGGGGGCCCACTTCGTAGATCGTCACTTTGCTCGGCAGATCGCTCATTCACATGGCCTTTCGATTGGGCTCGGTATCACGGGCTTTTCGCCGGCTCAGCGCATGATGCGCGTCTGGATGGCCTTCAGCAGCAGCTCACCCTTTTCATTCGTGTAGAGGGTCTCCGTGAGCAGGAAGACCATCGTGCCGGTGCGGCCTTCCTTCTGGTAGATGTCGATGTACTTGCTCTTCACGCGGATCCGCTCGCCGGGTTTCGCCTGCTGATAGAGCTCGACCTGATTGCCGCCGTTGAGCACGCGGGTGAGCGGGATGGGCAGAGGCGGCAGGCCCTTCATCACACCGCGGACCGAGCCGTCGAAATGCGGGTCGGTCGGAGCGCGGTCGAACGAATCCGGCGCGCTGGCGGGCACGCGCAGGGCGTGGAGCGGAAAGAGAGGGGGCGCGACGATACCGCCGAACTTGGTCGAGGCCGCATGGGATTCGTCCCAGTAAACCGGGTCGCGGTCCATGGTGGCCTGGATATGGCGCCGGATCTGGCCCTGCTCGACCGGATCGCAGGCTTCCTCCCACTCGGACTCCAGTCCGATCATCGCCTTCACTTCATCGGTAATATAATCCACCATTCTCCCGGACTCCTCCTGTCGCCGCTTATCAAGGCTGCGGCTTTGTTCGTCTCGATCCGACGCACTCGGACAGCGCGCCGGTTTCCCAAGGATCGGACCCAATTTTATACATCCAAACATAATTTGATCAAGCATATATCGATTAAATAGGATTTTGAGCTTATGATACGGCGAACGGTAACGATCGGCTGGGCGCGGGAGGAATTGGCGGATGGCTTTGCGTGTCACGGTGATTGCGGGTGGCGTTCTCGATCCGGGCACCGCGCCTGCGACGACGCATGATCTTACCTTCGTGCCGCTTTCCGATCCCGGGGCGCTGCGGAGGTCGCTGGTGGAGGCGGATGCCTTTGTCACGCGCCAGGTGGCGGTGACGGACGAGTTGCTGTCTGTCTGCAAGCGCCTGCGGCTGGTGCAGCAGGTCGGCGCGGGCATCAACCGGATCGATCTTGCGGCGGCTGGGGCGAGGGGCATCCCGGTGGCGAACACGCCGGGCGCGCCCACCATCGCCGTCGTGGAGCATATGTTCCTGCTGATCCTCGCCGCGCTGAGGGACCTGCCGGGTCAACTCGACGCGATGCGCTCCGGCGTCTGGTCGGACACGGTGGTGTGGGAGAACGACGAGATTGCGGGCCGCACGGTGGGACTGATCGGCTATGGCTCCATCGGCCGCGCGTTTGCAGCGCGCATGCTCGCCTTCGACGCCAGGATGCTGGTGACGACGCGCACCGTGCCGGATGACACGCCGCAAGGCATCCGCTTCGTCGATCTGGACACGCTGCTGCGCGACAGCGAGATCCTGGTCGTCGCTGTGCCGCTCACACAGGAAACGAAGGGCATGATCGGCGCGAAGGAACTCGCCAAGATGCAGCCCTCCGCCCTGTTCGTGAATGTCGGCCGCGGCGCCATCGTCGACGAGGCCGCCCTGTACGAAGCCCTCGCGAACAACAGGCTGCGCGGCGCGGCGCTCGACGTCTTCACGCAGGAGCCGCTGCCGCTGGATTCGCCGTTCCGCAAGCTGCCGAACGTCATCCTGACGCCGCACAGCGGCGGCTCCACGAAGCATGCGCGCCGCCGCATCTGGACCGCGGCAATGGACAATCTGGACAGGCTGGCCGGAGGGCGCGAACTGATCAACATCGTCAACGCCAGGGAACTGAGCGCCGCGCGGCGATAGCCGCCTGCGCCGGCGTTACGCCAGAGCGGCGGGCATTCGGACAGAATCGTTCCGCCGCTCTATCCATTTGTTTACGCATCAAGTTTTTCCGAAAAGTGCACACACTTTTCGGCTTGATGCTATAGCCGACAGGTGCGGATCGGAACGACAGGCGAGGTTCCCAGACGTGCCCTCGGCATGAGTCCGAAGCACGCATCCGCAAAAGCACCCACCCGCAAATCCTGTTGACTCGCCGGCCATTTAAGAACAAATAATGAACATATGGCGGAAAGGTGTTCCGCCAGACCATGAGACCAGCGCTTTTCCGCCATGTCGCCCTCCGCCGCCAATCCGGTCATCGCCGAGCTTCGGGAGCGCGTCCGGCGGTTCGAGGGTGCGGGACGGGGCGTGCGGCAGGTGCTGCCGTTCGGCGTGGACGAGATCGACCGGCGTCTGCCGGGGGGAGGGCTCATGCTCGGGTGTCTGCACGAGGTGGCGGGCGGCGGCAGCGGGGCCGTGGACGGGGCGGCTGCCGCCCTGTTCGCGGCCGGCATCGCGGCGCGCACGAAGGGCAAGGTGCTGTGGTGCGTCACCCGGCCGGACCTGTTCGCCCCGGCGCTGGCCCAGGCGGGCCTGCCGCCCGACCGGGTGATCCATGTCGAGGCCGGCGAGGAGAAGGATCTGCTCGCCTGTTTCGAGGAGGGGTTGCGTCACGGCGGGCCCGGCGCCGTGGTGGCGGAGGTCTCGCGCCTGTCCATGACCGCCTCGCGGCGGCTGCAGTTGGCGGCCGAACGGTCCGGCGCGACCGGGATCGCCATCCGGCGCTGGCGGCGTCCGGCCGATGCGGCGGACTTCGGACAGCCGACCGCCGCCTTCACCCGCTGGCGCGTTTCGGTGCTGCCGTCGGCGCCGTTGCCGGTCGCGGGCGTCGGGCGTTCCCGCTGGTGGCTCGAACTCGTGCGCTGCCGCGGCGGCGAAGGTTTCGATATCGAAGTGGAGGCCTGCGATGCCGAAGGGAAACTCGTCGCGGATCGTGTCGCTGTTCCTGCCGAGATGGCCCACGGACCGTCTCGGCAGGCAAATGGGCGGCCAAATGGGCGACCGAGCGGGCGGCGCATCGCCCCGGCCTGACGGGCCGCTCGTCCTAGCGGGCCGCGAGGGCAGGCGGCGCGTCGTCACCGCGCTCGATGCGGCGGCGGAGCGCCTTGGGCTCGTCGCCGGCATGGCGGTGACGAAGGCGCGGGCGCTGGTGCCGGGGCTTGCGGTCGTGGATGCCGACCCGTGCGCCGATGCGCGGGGGCTCGAACGGCTGGCGCTGTGGGCGCTGCGCTTCTCGCCCATCGTCGCGTCCGACCCGCCCGACGGGCTCGTCATCGACACGACGGGGGCCGACCATCTGCACAGCGGTGAGGCCGCCATGCTGACGGCTATCGTGGAGCGCCTCGCGGCCGCCGGCATCGAGGCGCGGGCGGCCGTCGCCGACACATGGGGTGCGGCCCACGCCGCCGCCCGCTTTCTCGGCCGGGCGACGGCGGTCGTCCCGCCGCAGGGGGCGGAGCGGGTGCTGCGCCCCCTGCCGGTCGAGGCGCTGCGCCTTGCGCCGCAGACCGTCCGCGATCTGCGCGGGATCGGATTCGAGCGCATCGGAGACCTCGTCGACCGGCCGCGCGCCCCGCTGGCGCTGCGTTTCGGGCCGGATCTCATGCGCCGGCTCGATCAGGCGCTGGGACGCGTGGCCGAGCCCGTCGAGCCGGTGCGCTCGCCCGATCTCATCGCGGTTTCCCGCGTCTTCGCCGAGCCGATCGCGGCGCCCGAGACCATCGCCCGCTATACGCACAAGCTCGTCGCCGCCCTGTGCGCCGGGCTGGAGGCAAGGGGGCTCGGCGCGCGCCGCCTCGACCTGCTGTTCCGGCGCATCGACAACGGCCTGCAGGCCATCCGCATCGGCACGGCGCAGCCGGTGCGGGATGCAGGACGGCTGACGCGGCTCTTATGTGAGCGCATCGAGACGATCGATCCCGGCTTCGGCATCGAGGCCATGACACTGACCGCCACCCGCGCCGAGCCGCTCACGGCCCGGCAGGTGGCCGCCTCGCTCGCGGACGAGGCGGAGCCGGACATCTCCGGCCTGATCGACGTGCTGGCCAACCGCGTCGGCGTGCGCCGGGTCTATCGCCTCGCGCCCGTCGCCAGCGACGTGCCCGAGCGCTCGGTGATGCGCATTGCGCCGCTGTCGCCGGCGACGGGCGGGAACTGGACGGGGGAATGGCCGCGTCCGCCGCGGCTGCTGGCGCGCCCCGAGCCCATCGACACCATGGCGCTGCTGCCCGATCATCCGCCAGTCTGGTTCGCCTGGCGCGGGGTGCGGCGGCGGGTCGCGCGCGCCGACGGGCCGGAGCGTGTGTTCGGCGAATGGTGGAAGCGGGAGGCGGAACTTGCCGCGGTGCGGGATTATTTTCGCGTCGAGAGCGAGGCCGGCGAGCGCTACTGGATCTTCCGCACGGGCGACGGCGAGGATCCCGAAACCGGCTCGCACCGGTGGTTCCTGCACGGGATATTCGCATGAGCGCGGCTTACGCCGAACTGCAGGTGACGAGCCATTTCAGCTTCCTGCGCGGGGCATCCTCGTGCGAGGAGCTGTTCCTCCGGGCGCAGGAACTCGGCATCGAGGCGCTCGGCATCGTCGACCGCAACTCGCTCGCCGGGATCGTGCGGGCGCATCAGGCGGCGAAGGTGACGGGCGTGCGCCTGATCGTCGGCTGCCGCCTCGATCTTGCTGACGGCCCGCCGGTGCTGGTCTATCCCATGGATCGCCCGGCCTATGCGCGTCTGTGCCGGCTGCTGTCGCTCGGCAAGAAGCGGGCCGGCAAGGGTCGCTGCCATCTTGCATGGGCCGATCTCGCCGCTTGCACAGAGGGGCTGATCGCCATCCTGGTGCCCGATGCGGCGGATGACGCCTGCGCGCGCGACCTCTACCGGCTGCGCGACCTCTTCGGCGACCGCGCCCACGTGGCGCTGACGCTGCGCCGGCGGCCGAACGACCAGTTGCGGCTGTGGGAACTGTCCAATATGGCGGCGCGGGCGCGGGTGGCGACCGTCGTCACCAACGACGTGCTCTACCACGAGCCCGGCCGGCGCATCCTGCAGGATGTCGTCACCGCGATCCGGCACACCGTCACCATCGACGATCTCGGTTTCCGGCACGAGCGCCACGCCGACCGCTACCTCAAGCCGCCGCAGGAGATGCACCGGCTGTTCGCCCGCTATCCAGAGGCACTGGCGCGCACGCTCGACATCGCCCGCTCCTGCACGTTCTCGCTCGATGAACTGGCTTATCAATATCCGGAGGAAAAGCTCCATCCGGAGCTCACGCCGCAGCAGACGCTGGAGAAGCTGACATGGGAGGGGGCGGCGGGCCGCTATCCCTCGGGCGTGCCGGACAAGGTGCGCCGCACCCTCCAACACGAGTTGCGGCTCATCGAGAAGCTCGACTACGCGCCCTATTTCCTGACGGTCAACGCCATCGTCCGCTTCGCGCGCTCAAGGAATATCGTGTGTCAGGGCCGGGGCTCGGCGGCGAATTCGGCGGTGTGCTACGTACTCGGCATCACCGCCATCGATCCCGGCAACAACAATCTCCTGTTCGAGCGCTTCGTCTCGGAGGAGCGGCAGGAGCCGCCGGACATCGACGTCGATTTCGAGCACGAGCGGCGCGAGGAGGTCATCCAGTGGGTCTACGAGACCTATGGCCGCGACCGCGCCGCGCTGTGCGCCACCGTCATCCGCTACCGCGCGCGCGGCGCGCTGCGCGACGTCGGCAAGGCGCTCGGCCTGCCGGAAGACCTGACCAGGATGCTGTCGTCGCAGGTCTGGGGCACGTCGGAGAAGGTCGAGGCGAAGCATGCCGCACAGCTCAACCTCAACATGGCCGACCGCAGGCTGCGGCTGACGCTGGACCTCGCCCGCCGGCTCATTGGCACGCCCCGTCACCTCTCCCAGCATCCGGGCGGCTTCGTGCTCACCCGCGACCGGCTGGACGACCTCGTGCCCATCGAGCCCGCCGCCATGGAAGACCGGCAGGTGATCGAATGGGACAAGGACGACATCGACATCCTGCGCTTCATGAAGGTCGACGTGCTGGCGCTCGGCATGCTCTCATGCATGCGCCGCGCCTTCGACCTGATCGAGGAGAAAACGGGAAAGAGGCACGACCTCGCCTCCATCCCCCAGGGGGACGATGCGACCTATGCCATGATCTGCAAGGCCGATACGCTCGGCACGTTCCAGATCGAGAGCCGCGCGCAGATGAGCATGCTGCCGCGCCTGAGGCCAGAAAAATTCTACGACCTCGTCATTCAGGTGGCGATCGTGCGCCCCGGCCCGATCCAGGGCGGCATGGTGCACCCCTACCTGCGCCGGCGCGACGGGATCGAGAAGGTCGATTATCCGAAGCCCGAGCTCAAGGTCGTGCTCGGCACGACATACGGCGTGCCGCTGTTTCAGGAGCAGGCCATGCGGGTGGCCATCGAATGCGCCAGCTTCACCCCCGGCGAGGCCGATGAGTTGCGCCGCGCCATGGCCACGTTCAAGCATACGGGCACCATATCGAACTTCGGCCAGCGGCTGATCGACGGCATGGTGGCGAACGGCTACGACGCCGAATTCGCCCAGAAGATCTTCCGCCAGCTCGAAGGCTTCGGCAGCTACGGCTTTCCCGAGAGCCACGCGGCGAGCTTCGCGCTGATCGCCTATGCCTCCGCCTGGGTCAAGTGCCATCATCCGGACGTGTTCTGCGCCGCACTCCTCAACGCCCAGCCCATGGGCTTCTACGCCCCGGCGCAGATCGTGCGCGACGCGCGCGAGCACGGCGTCGAGGTGCGCCCCGTCTGCGTCAACGCCTCCCGCTGGGACTGCACGCTGGAGCCGCGCGACGCGCAAGATGGCCGTCTCGCCGTGCGGCTCGGCTTCAGGATGGTCAAGGGGCTGGGCAACGCGGAGGCGGCGCGCCTCGTCGCCTGCCGGGCCGATACGCCGTTCGTATCGGGCGATGATGTCTGGCGGCGGGCGGGCGTCTCGACCGCCGCGCTGGTCGCGTTGGCGGAAGCGGACGCCTTCCGCCCCGCGCTCGGCCTCGCGCGGCGTGAGGCGCTATGGGCGCTCCGGGGGCTTCGCGACGAGCCGCTGCCGCTGTTTGCGGCCGCCGCGCAACGCGAACGGGCCACCGTGGCGGAACAGGTGGAGCCGGCAGTCGCGCTCAACCCCATGACCGCCGGCGGCGAGGTGGTCGCGGACTACGGCCATGTCGGGCTGACGCTGCGCCGTCATCCCGTCTCGTTCCTGCGGCGGGATCTGGCGCGCCGGCGCATCGTGACCTGCGCCGAGGCAGGCGCCGCCCGCGACCGCAGCTTCATCGAGGTCGCGGGGATCGTGCTCGTGCGCCAGCGTCCGGGCTCGGCCAAGGGCGTCGTCTTCGTGACCATCGAGGACGAGACGGCCATCGTCAATCTGGTGGTCTGGAAGCAGATGCTCGACCGATACCGGCCCATCGTGCTCGGCGCGCGCATGATCGCCGCGCGGGGACGCATCCAGCGGGAAGGGGAGGTGATGCACCTCGTGGTGCACCGCCTGACGGACCTGTCGCCGCTGTTCGCCAGCGTCGGCGCGCGTGACACGGGCCTTGCGCCGGAGCAGGCCGTTACTGCTCCTCATGAGCAGTATTTTCATAAGAATCTTGGCGAGATCCGGGTGAAATCGCGGGATTTCCGGTGATGCATCGTGCCGGCAAGTCGGCTGGCCGTTTGCACGTTCGCATCATCATGAAGATCGGCCCCTGAAAATCGGTCCATCACGGGATCTATGGCCAGCCAATCATTAAATTTTTCCCAGACACTTGTTAAATGTCATGTATCGCATAAAAAATGTCGTCAAGCTTGCGCTAAAGCAGTTCCAGCAAAAGCGGAAACCGGTTTTGCGTCCGGAATTGCGTAAAAACAAAGAGATAGAGCATTTCTCCGTTTCAACGAAAAAGGAGAAATGCTCTAGAGGCTGTGGCTATAACACCTCTGACGACAACCAGAAGGACCAGCGAATGAGCGCACTCTCCATCCATTATGATCGGGTGCTGTCGATTATAGGAGAGGTGGTGCGCGTCGCCCTGCCGTCCCGCGCGCCGGGCGTGGCGGAGGACGATCCCGACGGGCCGCGCTACGGCGATCTCGCCATCGTCAGCGAGGGCGACGGCGAAGCCGGCGCGACCGGGCGGCTGGCGCAGGTCGTGCGGCTCGATGCCGGCGAGGTGTCGCTGCAGGTGTTCGGCGGCACGCAGGGGTTGTCGACGCGGTCCAAGGCGCGGTTTCTGGGCCATCCGCCACGGGTGGCGTTCTCGGGCAACATCCTCGGCCGCGTCTTCTCCGGCGACGGGCGCGTGTCGGACAGCGGCCCGGGGCTCGACTACGAGCCGCAGGTGGAGATCGGCGGGCCGTCGGTCAATCCGGCGCGGCGCGCGCTCGCCTCGCGCATGATCCGCACCAACGTGCCGATGATCGACGTCTTCAACTGCCTGGTCGAGAGCCAGAAGATCCCGATCTTCTCGCGTGCCGGCGAGCCCTACGACGCGCTGCTCGCCCGCATCGGCGTGCAGGCGGATGCCGATATCGTGGTGTTCGGCGGGCTCGGCCTCACCTTCGACGACTACTGGCGCTTCCGCTCCACGTTCGAGGATGCGGGCGTGTTCTCGCGCACCGTGATGTTCGTCAACCAGGCCGCCGACCCGCCGCTGGAGCGGCTCCTGGTGCCGGACATGGCGCTGGCGGTGGCGGAAAAGTTCGCCGTCGAGGAAAAGAAGCGCGTGCTCGTGCTGCTGACCGACATGACCGCTTTCGCCGATGCGCTGAAGGAGGTCGGCGTCGCCATGGAGCGGGTGCCGTCGAACCGCGGTTATCTCGGCGATCTCTATTCGCAGCTCGCGCGCCGCTACGAGAAGGCGGCCGTGTTCCATGGCGCTGGTTCGGTGACGATCCTGACCGTCACCACCATGCCGGGCGGCGACGTCACCCACCCGGTGCCCGACAACACGGGCTACATCACCGAGGGCCAGTTCTACCTGCGCGACGGGCTGATCGACCCGTTCGGCTCCCTGTCGCGCCTCAAGCAGCACGTCATCGGCAAGGAGACGCGCGAGGACCATTCGGCGGTGATGAACACCATGATCCGCCTCTACGCCGGCGCGCGCGAGGCCGAGCGCAAGCAGGCCATGGCCTTCGAGCTGTCGGACTACGACGAGCGACTGGTGCGCTTCGGCGAGGCGTTCAAGACGCGCTTCATGGACATCGCCGTGTCGCTGCCGCTGGAGGAGGCGCTCGACCTCGGCTGGCGCACCATGGCCGAGAACTTCTCGCCGGACGAGTTGCTGATCCGCCAGAACCTGCTCGACAAATATTATCCGCAGCCGGCCTGAGGGGGAGACGATGAGTCAGATCCCCCTGAGCAAGGCGCAACTGGCGCGCGAGAAGGAGAGCCTTGCCGCGAGCAGGCGCTTCCTGCCCGCCCTCGATCTCAAGCGTCAGCAGCTGATGGCCGAGCGCAACAAGGCGCGTGTCGCCGCCCGCGAGGCGCGCGAAGCGTTCGATCGGGCGGTGATCGAGGCCGGGGCCACCGTGCCGATGCTCGCCGACCGGCGCATCGACCTCAAGGACCTGGTGAAGGTTGACGCCGTACACCTCGGCGAACGCAACATCGCCGGCGTCAAGGTGCCGGTGGTGGACGACGTCACCGTTTCGATCCGTCCCTACGGCCGCTTCGCCCGCCCGCACTGGGTGGATGAGGTAGTGCGCCGGCTGGCCGCGGCCGCGCGGCTGCGCATCGAGGCGGAGGTCGCCGAGCGCGCCGTCGGCCTGATCGACAGGGCGGTGACGCGCACCACACAGCGCGTCAATCTGTTCGACAAGATATTGATTCCGCAGGCGGAAAGAAACATTCGCCGCATTCTGGTGGCGCTCGGCGACAACGAGCGGGCGGCCGTGGTCGGCGCCAAGCTCGCCAAGCGCAAGCGCCAGCAGGAGGAAGCGGGACAGGGCAACGGCAGGGGAGGCGAGGCATGACCATCGTCCCCATGCGCCGCATCACCCTGTGCGGGCTCGTCGGCGAGAAGGAAGCGGTGCTTGCCGGCTTGCAGGATCTCGGCTGCGTTCACCTCATCCCGCTGCGCCAGCCGGGCGCGCTCGCGCCGGAGGATCCGGTGCTGCGCCGGCGCACGGAAACGGCCTTCCGCCACCTGGAGGAGGCGCCCTACAAGCTGCGGCCCTTCCGCCTTGCGACCGAGTTCGACCTGTCGGCGGCGGTGGAGGAAATCGTCGCCAACCGCGCCCGCCTGCGCCAGTTGCGCGACCGGCGCGACGCGCTGGAACAGCGCATCGCCACGCTGGAGCAATGGGGCGATTTCAAGCTGCCGCCGGTCGAGAACCTCGCCGGCCAGCGGCTGTGGTTCTATGTCCTGCCGATCAACCAGCGCGCCGCGCTCGATCGCGTCGAGCTGCCGTGGCAGATCGTCGGCAAGGGGCCGACCGTGGTCTACGTCGTCCTCATCTCGCCCGACGAGCCGCCGGCGGAGGTGCTGCCGGTGGCGCGCTCGCGCACGGGCGCGAAGCCGCTCGCCGATCTGCGCGAGGCGCTCGAGGACACGCAGGTCGATATCGAGGAAGCCGAGGTGCGGCGGGCGGAACTCACGCGCTGGCGTCTGGCGCTCGGCCTGCATCTGGCGGAGGCCGCCGACAGCGACGAGCGGCGCGCCGTCGCCGAACAGACCCATGACGAGGAGCAGGTGTTCGCCCTGCAGGGCTGGGCGCCGGCCGAGGCGGCGCAAAGGCTGGAAGCTTTCGCGAAAAGCCGCGGTCTCGCCCTCGTGGTCGAGGAACCGGCGGCGACCGACCGGCCGCCGACCCTGCTGAGCCCGCCCGAGCGGGTGGCAAGCGGCGCGGACCTCACGCACTTCTACACGAGCCCCGGCTATCGGAGCTGGGACCCGAGTCTCGTGGTGTTCGTATCGTTTGCCTTCTTCTTCGCCATGATCGTGGCGGACGCGGGCTATTCGGCCCTCATCGCTGCCGGCGTGCTGCTGTTCTGGCGCAAGTTCAACGCGAGCCTCGCCCTGCGGCGCACGCGGGTGCTGCTCATCGTGCTGTCGGCGGCGGCCATTGTCTACGGCGTGCTGGCCGGCTCCTATTTCGGCGTCAGCCCGCCCGAAGGCAGCCTTCTGGCGCGGTTCGAGATCATCGACGTGCACGACTTTGACGCGATGATGCGGCTGTCGATCGGCATCGGCGTCGTGCATCTGTCGGTCGGGCTGGCCGCCGACGCGTGGGTCAACCGTGGTCCGGGAGGGACGATCGGCGGCAAGTCGCTGACCGCGCTCGGCTGGATCACGGCGATCTGGGCCGGCTTCCTGATGTGGCTCGGCGAGGGCGGGACGGTCGCGACCTCGCTGACCTCGATCATGCTTCTCGGCGGCCTCGCGGCAGTTGCGCTGGGCGGCGCGACGGCGCAGCCGGACGCGGGCCTGGGCAAGCGCGTGCTCGGCGGTGCGCTGGCGCTGACCGGCGTCACCAAGATCTTCGGCGATGTCCTCAGCTACCTGCGCCTCTTCGCGCTGGGGCTCGCGAGCGCCTCGCTCGCCGCGACCTTCAATGCGCTGGCGGCGGACATACGCGGCGAGAGGGCGGGCATCTACGTGCTGCTGTCGGTGCTGGTGCTGCTGCTCGGGCACGGCGTCAACCTCGCGCTCGGCATCATGAGCGGGGTGGTGCATGGCCTGCGGCTCAATTTCATCGAGTTCTTCAGTTGGGGGCTGACCGAGGAGGGCTATCCCTTCCGGGCATTCGCCAGACGTGCGACCAAGACGACGCCGGCCGCCGCGCCGCCGCCGGCACACGCCAAATGAAAGAGGCAGTCAATGAATGAGTTCATCATCGCCCTTGGGTGGCTTGGCGTGTTCGCGCCGATGGGATTGGGGGCGCTTGGCAGCGCCATCGGTGTGGCGCTCGCCGGACAGGCAGCCATCGGCGCCATGCTGGAGACGGACGGCAACTACGGCCGGTATCTCGGCGTGTCGCTGATGCCGTCCTCGAACGTGATCTACGGTATCGTCGTGATGTTCTCGCTGCAGCAGCCGATCACGCCGCAGAACGGTGGGGCGCTGTTCGGCATTGGCATCATCACCGCGCTCGTGCTGCTCTATGCGGGCGCCTATCAGGGCAGGGTGTGCGCCAGCGCCATCGCCGCCTCGAAGAACAAGCCGGAGATCTTCGGCCTCAGCCTCGCGCCGGCGGCCATCGTCGAAGGCTTCCAGGTCTTCGCCTTCGTCTTCGCGCTCGTGCTGGCGGGCTATATCGAATCGTGACTATTGGCAGGGGAGGGCGGCCGCATGGCTGAGCAGACAGGAGCACTACGTGCGTCATCTGGCACGGCGTCGGGCGTGGAGACGCTGATCACCCGCCTGCGGGACGAGGGTGTCGGCGCGGGGCGCGCGGAGGCGGAGCGGATCGTGGCGGAAGCGCAGGCGCTTGCCCGCGCCACCGTCGAGGAAGCCCAGTTGCAGGCGACCGAGACCCTGGAGAGGGCGCGCCGCGAAGCCAACAACTTCCAGCGCGCCGGCGAGGACGCGCTCAAGGCCGCCGCCCGCGACACGGTGCTCGACCTCAAGGACTATCTGTCGCGCCGCTTCGCCGGTGACGTGGCCAAGACCGTCTCCGCCGCGATGCGCGACGAGGAGCTGCTCAAGCAGATGATCCTCGCCGTCGCCGGGCGGGTGCGCGAGGAAGCGGGCGTCGACCGCTCGAAGGCCGTGGTGTTCCACCTGCCGCGCGCGGCCGTGGGGCTCGACGAGCTGCGCCGCAATCCCGAGGAGCTGAAGGAGGGGACGCTGACGCACTTCGCCGCCGCCTCCGCCGCAGCCCTGCTGCGCGAGGGCGTGACCTTCGCCCGCGCCGAGGACGACGCCGGCGGCCTGCGCATCCACCTCGACGACCGGGGCGTGTCGGTCGATCTCACGGACCAGGCGGTGGCCGACATGATCCTCGCCCATCTCCAGCCGCGTTTCCGCGCGCTGCTGGAAGGCGTCGTCAAATGAGCACGGCCGATTCCTACATCATGCTGGTCGCGAGCCTGCCGGATCTCGGCGGGTTCCTGGAGGCGCACGCGCCGCCGATCAACCGGCTGCAGATCGAGGAACGGCTGGCCATGCTCTCGCCGGAAGACCGGGCCGAGCTCGACGCCGTCGCGAGCGTCGTGGCGTGGGACCGCATCCGCGGCGAGGACGAGGACGCGACCGTGCTGACGCGCGCCGAGCGCGTGGTCGCATCGCTCAGGAGCGAGACCCTGCGCCTTCTCGTGCGCGACCGGCTGGAGATCCGCACGCTCATCGCCGCCCTGCGCCGCCGGCACGCGGGCGAGGAGGCGCCCGCCCCGCACGTGCGCTGGGGCTATGGCCGCTTCAAGGAAACGATCCGCGCCAACTGGGGCGACCCCGCCTTCGGCGTCGCGCTCGCCTTTCCGTGGGTCGGGCAGGCGCGCGAAAAGCTCGAAAGCGGCGATACCGCCGGCTTCGAACGGGTGGCCCTGCAAGCCGTCTGGGACGCGATCGGCCGCCATGGGGACCTGCACACGTTCGATCTCGAGGCCGTGGCGATCTATCTGCTGCGCTGGGCCGTGGTCGACAACTGGGCGCACTACGACACCGCCGCGGCCACGACGCGCTTCGCCCGCCTGCTCGATGAGGCCCTCACCGACACCATCCCGACATTCGAGGCCACACCATGACCGCATCAGCTTCCGCCGACAACCCGTCCGGGCGCGCCGCGCCGACGGCGAGCGTCGTCGCCGTGCAGGAGGACATCATTCGGCTGCGGCTGAACGACCCGGAGCAGGGCCGGCTGGTGAAGAACGAGGTGGTCTACATCCACCCCGCCCGCGCCCCCGGCCAGCGGCTCAAGGGCGAGGTGCTGCGCGTGCAGGGCGACACGGCGGATGCGCAGGTGTTCGAGAGCACGGTGGGCGTGGGCCTCGGCGATCCGGTCGAGCAGACCGGCCGCCAGTTGTCGATCCGGCTGGGGCCGGGCCTGCTGGGGCAGGTCTACGACGGCCTCCAGAATCCGCTCGAAGGGCTCGCGCAGGGGCACGGCCTGTTCCTGCCGCGCGGCGTGGAGGCGGCAGGGCTCGACGGCAACGCGAAATGGGCCTTCACCGCCACCCGGCGCGTCGGCGACCGGGTGAAGGCCGGCGACGTGCTCGGCACCGTGCCGGAAGGGCCGATCACCCACAAGATCCTGGTGCCCTTCGACCTCGACGAGACGGTGACGGTCGACTGGATCCGCGACGGTTCCATGACCATCGAGGAGCCGCTCGCGCGCCTCAAGGCGGCGTCGGGTGCGACCCGCACCATCACCATGGTGCAGGAATGGCCTGTGCGCGAGCCGCTGCCGCGCCGCCTGCTCGCCAAGGGCTATTCCACCCGCCTCTATCCCGGCGAGCCGATGGTGACGACCCAGCGCATCATCGATGCGTTCTTTCCCATCGTGCAGGGGGGCGCGGCCTGCATCCCCGGCCCGTTCGGCGCGGGCAAGACCGTGCTGCTCAACCTCATCGCCCGCCATTCGGATGTCGACGTCGTCATCCTCGTCGCCTGCGGCGAGCGCGCCGGCGAGGTGGTGGAGACGATCACCGAGTTCCCGCAGCTCACCGATCCGCGCACCGGCAATTCGCTGATGGACCGCACGGTGATCGTGTGCAACACGTCCTCGATGCCGGTCGCCTCGCGCGAGGCGTCGATCTACACCGGCATCACCATCGGCGAGTACTACCGCCAGATGGGCCTGCGCACCCTGATGATCGCCGACAGCTCCTCGCGCTGGGCGCAGGCGATGCGCGAGATCTCCGGCCGGCTCGAGGAAATTCCGGGCGAGGAGGCGTTTCCCGCCTATCTCGACAGCGCCATCAAGGGCGTCTACGAGCGCGCCGGCGTCATCGCCACCAACGACGGCGCGAAGGGCGCGCTCACCATCATCGGCGCGGTGTCGCCGGCGGGCGGCAATTTCGAGGAGCCGGTGACGCAGTCCACGCTTGCCGCCGTCAAGTGCTTCCTCGGCCTCTCCTACGACCGCGCCTACAAGCGCTTCTATCCGGCCATCGACCCGTTGCAGTCGTGGTCGCGCTACCGGCAGCAGCTGGAGGGCTGGTACGCGGAGAACATGGGCGCCGGCTGGACCCGCCAGGTGGCGGAGCTGACCGAGCTGCTGCAGCGCGGCGACGAGATCGCGCGCATGGAGCAGGTCGCGGGCGAGGAGGGCATCAGCACCGGCGACTTCGTCATCGCCGAGGCGGCGCGTTTCGTCGACATGGTGTTCCTCCAGCAGGACGCCTTCGACCCCATCGACGCTTCCGCCTCGCCCGAGCGGCAGAAGGAGCTGTTCGCGCTGGTCTATTCCATCGCCACCCGCCCCTACGGCTTCGAGGACAAGGAAGACGTGCGCCGCCACTTCACCAAGCTGACGGGCCTGTTCAAGAACTACAACTACGCCGCGCGGGGATCGAACGAGGCCAAGCGGCTCGTCGGCGAGATCGAGAAACTCGACGCCAGCGCACCGGTCAGTTGATCCCCCCTGGGGAGATGCTATTGCATCAACCAAAAAATGGGACCCGTTTTTTGGATGAATTTGATGCATAAATAAGGAGATAGAGCAAAATAGCGATTCAGATCCAGTGCATTTTGCTCTAACGTATCGAAAATTGTGCCGACTTAATAATCAAAAGGATAACGGCGGTGTTCGATTCGGCGAAGCTTGAACACAAGCTGGGGAAAGAAGAGTTCCGGGAAATTCAGGCGCACCTGCGCAATGAGCTGCTCGACGCCCAGCGCGAATTGAAGGAACGCGGCTCCCACAGCATCATGGTCCTGATCAACGGCGTCGACGGCGCCGGCAAGGGCGAGGTGCTGAACCGGCTCTACGAATGGCTCGACCCGCGCTACCTGGAGACGATCAGCGTCGACATCAGCGACGAGCGCGGCACCGGCCGGCCTCTGGCATGGCTTTACTGGCGCGACATGCCGGCCAAGGGCCGCGTCAGCGCCGTGCTCGGCTCGTGGTATCACGTGATGTTGCGCGAGCGCGCGCTCGGGCGCCTCGACGCCGACGGCTTCCTGCGCGCCGTGTCGGGCGCGCGCGAATACGAGACGATGCTCCGGCACGAGGGCGTGCGCCTTCTGAAGCTGTGGCTGCATGTCGATCTCGACGAGGCCGAGCGGCGCTATCGCAGCGAGAGCAGGAAGAGCGGTTTCCGCCGCCCGCTGGTGCAGGAATGGGCCGACGTGCCCGCGGCGCACGACAGGAAAAGGCTGCACGAGGCGGCGCGGGAGGTGGCGCAGCTCGTCTCCCCCAACGCGGTGCCGTGGACGGTGGTGCCCGCCGCCGACGCGCGCTATCGCGATGTCGCCATCGGTCAGGCGCTGCTGGCGCTGATGCGCGAGACGTTCGAGGCCGACAATCATGCCGGCGCCATCGCGGCGGCCACTTCCCAAACCGCTGCCGAGCCCTCCGCCGCGACGCGGCCTCTGCCGCGCCCGTCGATCATCAGCACGATCGACCTGACCAGGACCATCGACCCGGACGAATACAAGGTCCGCCTGCGGCAGGAGCAGCACCGCATTTTCGAACTGACGGAATCGAAGGCGTTCCGCAAGCACGGTCTCATCTGCGTGTTCGAGGGCAATGACGCGGCCGGCAAGGGCGGCTGCATCCGCCGCATCCGGCAGGCGCTCGACCCGCGCGATTTCCGCGTCCACGCCGTGGCGGCCCCGTCGGACGAGGAGCGGGCGCGCCCCTATCTGTGGCGTTTCTGGCGCAACATCCCGAAGAAAGGCCGCACGGCCATCTTCGACCGGAGCTGGTACGGGCGCGTGCTGGTGGAGCGCGTCGAGGGCTTCGCGTCCGTCCCCGACTGGATGCGCGCCTATGGCGAGATCAACGCCTTCGAGCGCCAGTTGACGGACAACGGCTATGTGGTGGTCAAGTTCTGGCTGGCGATCACCCCGCAGGAGCAGTTGCGACGCTTCGAGGAACGCGCCGACACCCCTTACAAGCAGTTCAAGATCACCGACGAGGACTGGCGCAACCGCGAGAAATGGGACGTCTACGACGAAGCCGTCACCGATATGGTCGACCGCACCTCGACGCTGCACGCGCCGTGGACGCTCGTTCCCGCCGTCGACAAGCGCCATGCGCGGGTCCACGTGCTGAAGACGGTCGCCGATCGGCTGGAATCGGCGCTGTCGTAACCCGAAAGGCGCTGCCGGGTCGCCAGACGGATTTTTCATGCTATGAGTCGTGCCTTCTGCATTCCGGAGGCCGATCATCGCCGTCATGACGCAAACCCCAGCATTTCCCGCGTCGGCATTTCCCGCCCGCCCGCTGCCGCGACAGCGGCGCGTCTCGTCCCGGCTCGGGGCGGTGGCGCCGTTTCTGGCCATGGATGTCCTGTCGCAGGCGCGCGCGATCGAGCGCTCCGGGGGCAGCGTCATCCACATGGAACTCGGCGAGCCGTCCGCCGCCACGCCGGCCGTCGTGCGCGAAGCCGCCGTCCGGGCGCTCGAGGCGGGGCGCGTCAGCTATACGGAGGCGCGCGGACAGGAGGGGCTGCGCGCGCGCATCAGCCGGCACTACCGGCAGGTTTACGGTGTCGACGTCGATCCCGGCCGCATCGTGGTGACCACCGGCTCATCGGCCGGGTTCGTGCTGTCGTTCCTGGCGCTGTTCGAGCCGGGCGCGCGCGTCGCCGTCTCGTCGCCCGGCTATCCGGCGTACCGCAACATCTTCAGCGCCCTGGGGCTTGAGGCAGCACCGATCCCGCTCGCCGACGGCAACGGCTGGGCGATCACGGCGGACGCCGTCGAGCGCCTGCATGCCGAGAACCCGCTCGCGGGCGTGCTGGTCATGAGCCCGGCCAATCCCTCCGGCGTCACCATGGACCACGCGGCGCTCGCGGCTGTGGCGGCAACCTGCAAACGCCTCGGCATCTGGCTCATCTCGGACGAGATCTACCACGGCCTCACCTATGGCGTTCCCGGCGAGACGGCGCTCGCCTTCGACGACGAGGCGGTCATCGTCAATTCGTTCTCGAAATACTACTGCATGACGGGCTGGCGCATCGGCTGGCTGGTGGTGCCGGAGAGCGTCGTGCGCGGCGTGGAGCGGCTGGCGCAGAACCTCTATATCTCGCCGCCGTATCTGTCGCAGGTGGCGGCCGAGGCGGCCTTCGACGCCACCGAGGAGCTGGAGCGCATCAAGGCAGGCTATGCGGCGAACCGCGACCTGCTGCTGAACGAACTGCCCGGTATCGGGCTCGGCAAGGGGCCGGCGCCGACAGGCGCGTTCTATCTCTACATCGACGTCAGCCACCTGACGGACGATTCGCTGGCATTGAGCCGCGAGATCCTGTCGCGGGCGGGGGTTGCCGTCACGCCGGGCCTCGACTTCGACCCGGAGAAGGGCGGCACCTACATCCGCCTGTCCTTCGCCGGCTCGCTCGATGACTGCCGCGAGGCCGTGTCACGGCTCAGGGCGTTCGTGCACACGAACGGGTGAGCCCGGCGGAAGCACCGCCGGCGGGTGCGTGTCAGGTCGAACGCAGCTCGGTTCCGCATGGAGCGGCTGCGGCGTCAGGCGGCGTCGGCAAGCGCCCCGGTCGCCCGGCTGCCCGCAAACCGGGTCTGGAAACCCACGATATGATCGGAGCCTCCCGACAACACGGAGACCGGCCGGTTGTTGTCGGCGCTTCGTGCCGCCGACGTGATGGAGGCCTTCATAGCGTCCGGCGCCAATCCTGGGGTACTTCTGAATGCCGACATCGAGGAAGCGCCCGGCGCCCCGGGTGCACCCACGCCCTGAAAAGACAAGGGACCGATACCAAGACTATTCTGGATCGCATTAACCACTGCACTACTCCATAATAACAATATAATTGTACAGGGAACGATAACGGTTAAGTCAAAGCGCCAAATCAGTCAGTCTGGCAAATCAGTCAGTCTGGAGGGAGATTACACCTGCATCAGTTGTTACACCTGCATCAGTTGAAAGTGCCCTCCCTCCGGTATATGTCCCGCCATCGCGTCGTGCAGGAAATCGGGCGAGTTGACGAGCTTCGTCCACGCGCCGGCGAGGCGGGCCGAGCGGCGCAGGAAGTCCTCGAACTGCTCGACCGTCAGGCCCTTGACGCTGATGCGGTCGATGAAGAACAACTGCTCGCTCCGGCGGTTGAGGCCGATGAAGCCGTGCCGGCCGGTCATGCCCGACACGAGATTGAGCTCGAGCAGATAGGCATAGATATCGGCGGCGCTGGCGGAGGAGATCGACGTCACCTCCGACGATATCAGAAACACGTCCTTCTCCGCATCGAGCTGAATATCGACGAAGACGCCGTCGAGCAGCACGTGAAAGAGGTTGTATTCGTCGAAGGACAAGCCCACTACGCCCAGCCGCGCACCCAATTGCGATACGAGCGAGACGGCATGCGCGGACGGACTCATCGAAACCCTTCAATCATGCAAGCACTGAAGACTGACAGGAAATTACCACACAATAATCCACAATAAAACACAAAAACGTGAACTTAAATATCAATATAACTCTCGTCAATTTTGCAATATATGCATAAATTAAGATCCATATATTCAATATATATTCAAGGCAATACAAATAAAATATCTTCTGAACAAATCGATCAATCTGAAATACAGGAAACAAATTCGACACTTTCTTTGTTGGACTGGCGCGGGGCTTTCCCCGCGCCGGCGCTCACCCCTCGTCCTTGTCGAGTTCGGCGCGGATGCGGGCGGCGTGTTCGGCCAGCACCTGCTGATCGGCGAAGCCGCCGGAGGCGTGTCGGCGCAGCTCGACGCCCTCGAAGCGGGGCAGGATGTGGACATGCAGGTGATAGACGGTCTGCCCCGCCGCCGCCTCGTTGTACTGGCCGACGAACACCCCGTCCGCATTGAAGGCGGCGCGCACCGCGCGGGCGATCTTCCGCGCCGCCGTGAACAGCTTGGCGACGGTGGCGGGATCGGCATCGAGGAGGTTTCGCGATGGCGTCTTGGGAATGACGAGGGCATGGCCATCGCTCTGCGGCATGACGTCCATGAAGGCGAGGACGTCGTCGTCCTCATAGATCCGGGTGGCGGGGATCTCGCCGCGCAGGATCTTGGCGAAAACGTTGTCGGGATCGTAAACGGCCATGGGGTCGCCTTTCAGTCGAGGGTGTGCAGGGGATAGGCATGGCAATTTCGCCCCTGCGCGTCAATATTCGGCGCACGGGAAAGAGCCCGATGACGTCTACATGGCATGAAAGCCGACCGGGAGCGGGCGAAGCCGCTCAACGCTCACCGGTCGGCACCCCACGGACCCAGGAGATGCGGCGGACCTGAGCACTCCGCAGGGAATTCGGCTGCTTTCTTTATATCGGATCTGGAAAAGGTGTAAATCGATTCCCGTTGCTGCGCCGTCGAAAGATCAGCCGTGTGCGGCAACGCACAAATTCATGATCCGGCGCGCGGTGCGGGGGCATAGGTGCGCACGGTCTCCAGAAATTTCGCCACCGAGATCGGCTTCGACAGATAGGCCTCGCAGCCGCTGGCGCGTATGCGCTCCTCGTCGCCCTTCATGGCGAAGGCGGTGACCGCGATCACGGGAATGGCGCGCAGCCCGGCATCGGCCTTCAGCCATTGCGTGACCTCGATGCCCGACACTTCCGGCAACTGGATGTCCATGATGATCAGGTCGGGGTGGTGGGCGGCGGCGAGTTCCATGGCCTCGCGCCCGTTGGTCGCCTTGAGCGTACTGTAGCCGTGGGCCTCCAGCAGATCGCCGAAGAGCTTCATGTTCAACTCGTTGTCTTCGACGATCAGTACCGTGCTGGCCATACGTCCGACCCGTCCCTTCGCTCAGTGCGTCCATTCTCGCATAGCCGGATGGTCGCGCCGATTCCCGCTGGCCGCCATCCCGACGCGCGCCTTTCCGCGCAATATCCACCGTCGGTTGGCAGCCTTGCGCGCAAAGCGCCTTGTGTTCAACTTATATATCAGTAACCTATTGATGAAAGGCAAATTTCGATCATGGGCCGGTTCGATTATGGGCAAGGCGGATTTCCAGTCGGATTCCGGGGATGAGGCGCTGGCCATCGCGGCGCTCTCCTTTCTCGCGAGCGATCCGGAGCGGCTCGGGCGGTTCCTGGCCGTGACGGGGCTCGGGCCCGAGACGTTGCGCCAGGCCGCCTCGCGTCCCGGCTTTCTTGTGGCGGTTCTCGACTATCTCGCCAGCGACGAGACGCTGCTCGTGGCTTTCGCCGCCAACGCGGGGCTTGAGCCCGAGGCGGTGGTCCGCGCCCATCGGCGGCTCGGCGCGAACCACGCTCCGGGGCAGGAGGATTTTGCCTGAATTGCACGGGCGAGCGGGCGGGAAATGACTCGGCGCCGAAGCCGCTCCCGGATTATATAGTCGGGCGCCGCGCGGCGGCGGCCCCGTTCATGATGTTACGAAGGAAAGATTCAGGCTATGAGCGCTATCGACACCCGACTTGCTGAACTCGGCATCACCCTGCCCACGCCCGCGACACCCGTCGCGAACTATGTTTCGTTCGTTCAGTCGGGCTCGCTGCTCGTCATCTCGGGGCAGTTGCCGCTCGGGGCGGATGGCGCCATCGCCGACCAGCACAAGGGCAAGGTCGGCGGCGAGGTGAGCCCCGAGGCCGCCGCCGACGCGGCGCGCCTTGCCGCCATCAACGTGCTGGCGCAGGCGCAGGCGGCCGTCGGCGATCTGTCGCGCATCGTGCGGGTGGTGCGGCTCGGCGGCTTCATCAACGTCGCGCCCGGCTTCACCGCCGTGGCGCCGGTCATGAACGGCGCTTCCGATCTCGTCGTGGCCGTGCTCGGCGATGCCGGCCGGCACGCCCGCTCCACGGTCGGCGTGGCGGAGCTGCCGCTCGGCGCGGCCGTCGAGGTCGAGGCGATCATCGAGGTTGCGTGATGCCGGCGCCCGCCTGGCTCACGGCGCGTGCGATCGCCCATCGCGGGCTGCATGATGCTGCCGCCGGCATCGTCGAGAACACGGCGACGGCGGCGGAACGCGCCGCGCAGGCGGGTTTTGCCATCGAATGCGACGTCCAGCTGTCGGCCGACGGCGAGGCGGTCGTGTTCCACGACTTCACCCTCGACCGGCTGACCGACGGGCGGGGGCGCGTCGATGCGCTGCCCGCGTCCGCGCTGGCGGCGCTGTCCTACAGGCAGGGCGGCGACCGGATCTTGCCGCTTGCCGCCTGTCTCGACCTCATCGCCGGCCGCGTGCCGCTCGTCGTCGAGATCAAGAGCCGGTTCGACGGCGACCTCACGCTCGCGCGCCGCACGGCCGAGATCGTGCGCGACCGCGCGGAGCAGGTGGCGCTGATGTCGTTCGATCCCGACGTCGTCGCGGCGCTGCACGCGCTCGCGCCCGAACACCCGCTCGGCATCGTGGCGGAAGCCGCCTATGCGGAAGCCGAGTGGGGCGACGAACTGCCCGGCGAACGGCGGGAGGAACTGGCGAACTTTCTTCACATCGGCCGCAGCCGGCCGCATTTCATCGCCTGGCGGGTGAGGGACTTTCCGCATCCGACGCCCGCGCTTGCGCGCCATTTCGGCCTGCCCATATTGACGTGGACGGTGCGCACCGCCGAGGATAGGCGGCAGGCGGCGCGCTTTGCCGATCAGATCATATTCGAGGGCTTTCATCCTTGAAGATCAGCGTCGTGGGTTCTATCGCGGACATTCCGGCGGTCGACTGGGATGCGTGTGCGCACGATTCCGCCGCGCGCTCGCCGGGGGAGGATGCCGACAACCCCTTCCTGCGCCACGCCTTTCTGCTGGCGCTGGAGGAATCCGGATCCGTGAGCGCCCGCACCGGATGGCGGCCGTTGCACCTCACCGTGCATGACGAGGCGGGCGGGCTTGCCGCCGCCGCTCCCTGCTACCTCAAGGGGCACTCGCGCGGCGAATACGTCTTCGATCATGCCTGGGCCGATGCCTACGAGCGGGCCGGGGGGCGCTATTATCCCAAACTTCTGGTGGCCGTGCCCTTCACGCCCGTCACCGGTCCGCGTCTTCTGGTGCGCGCCGGCCCCCGCGCGGGCGAGGCCGCATCGGCGCTGATCGAGGGCCTGCGGATGGTGCGGGCGGCGACGCGGGCCTCATCCATCCACGTCAATTTCGCCACCCGGCAGGAAGCGGCGCAGCTCGAGGAAGCGGGCTTCCTGCCGCGCATCGACTGCCAGTATCACTGGACGAACGAGGGTTTTTCCACCTTCGAGGACTTCCTCGCCACGCTCGCGTCGCGCAAGCGCAAGACGATCAGGCGCGAGAGGCGCGAGGCGCTCGGCAACGGGATCTCGGTGGAGCTGCTCACCGGCGACGCCATCACGCCCGCGCATTGGGACGCGTTCTACGTCTTCTATCTGGACACGGCCGGGCGCAAATGGGGCAGGACGGCCTATCTCACCCGCGCCTTCTACGACGCCATCGGGCGCACCTTCCGTGACCGCGTGCTGCTGGTGATGGCGCGGCGCGGGGGGCGCTACATCGGCGGCGCGATCAACTTCATCGGCCGCGACACCCTGTTCGGCCGCCACTGGGGCGCCGTCGAGGAGCACCCCTTCCTGCATTTCGAGGCGTGCTACTATCAGGCGATCGACTTCGCCATCGCGCGCGGGCTGAAGCGCGTGGAGGCGGGCGCCCAGGGCGAACACAAGCTCGCCCGCGGCTACCGGCCCGTGCTGACCCACTCGACCCACGACATCGCCGATCCCGATTTCCGGCGCGCCGTGGCCGCCTACCTGGCGCAGGAGCGCCCGGCGGTGGAGCGCGAGGTGGCGCTGCTGCAGGACGAAACGCCGTTCAGGCACCAGCCCGACTGACGCTCGACATCACCGCAAACGAAAACGCCCCCGCGAAAACGCCCCCGAAAGCCGCGCTTCCGGGGGCGTTTCGGCAACTCGCAAAAGATCTTACTTGATCTTGGTTTCCTTGAACTCGACGTGCTTGCGCGCCACGGGATCGTACTTGCGCTGCGACAGCTTGTCGGTCTGGGTGCGGGAGTTCTTCTTGGTCACATAGAAATAGCCGGTGTCGGCGGTCGACAGCAGCTTGATCTTGATGGTGTTGGCCTTGGCCATGGCGGAACCTCGAGCAGGCTGACGCCGCGGCGGGCGTCCGTAAAACTAAAAGGGCCGGAAACCCGGCCATTCGCGCAGTGACATGACGCATCGGTGTGCCGCTGTCAAGAGCCGAAAGGGGGCCTGCCCACTTCCCGGACGAAAAACGTGACCGGGGGTGCGGCGACGAAGTTCTTGTTTTCGCCCTTCGAGACCCCTAGTTTAAACAACCATGGCACGCTGGCGGCGGCGGTTGCGGGCACACGCGTGATTCGCCGATGTCCCTTGCGGACAAGGCGTTACTCGGCGGAGGAACTGGTTATGGGTGGATTTGGCAGCATTTGGCACTGGATCATCGTCGGCGCTCTGGTCCTGCTCCTTTTCGGCGGACGCGGCAAGGTGTCCGAACTGATGGGTGACGTCGCCAAGGGAATCAAGGCGTTCAAGAAGGGCCTTTCCGACGATGACAAGACCACGGCCGGCGAAAACAGCACGGCACAGAGCCGCGTCGCGCACGACGAGCCGGTGAAATCGGCCGCCCCCGAGAACAGCAAGGTCAACTGAAACAGGCGCGGCGGGACCCGGCCGGGGCGTTCCCGGCCGCTCCGGCCGCGACCGGATCGGGCCGGTGTGCATAGGATGGAAAATATCCTTTTGTCTTAATTGCATCCGGGTAGATGCTGATCAATCGCATCAGGAATACCGGTTTCAGGACATACAGAGCGCCGCATGTTCGATTTGAGTTGGAGCGAGCTTCTGCTGGTGGGGGCTATCGCGTTGGTCGTCATCGGCCCGCGCGAATTGCCGCGTGTGCTGCGCACCATCGGGCAGACGCTCGCCAAGCTCCGGCGCATGGCCGGCGATTTCCAGTCCCAGTTCAATGCCGCGATGCGCGAGGCGGAGCTCGACGAGATCCGCAATGCCGTCAATGACGTACAGACTGCGGCCAACCGCGCCGTCGGTTCCTCCTCCAGTGCGCGGTTCGATCCGCTGCGCACCGTCCGCGACGAATTGCGCGATGCCATCGAGAAGCCTCCGGCCGCGGGCGCCCCGCCGCCCGGTCCGGCGACGCCCGTCGACCTGCCGCCTCCCGCACCGGCGCTGCCGGTCAGCCCCGGGGTGCAAGCCGCGAAGCCCCAATTGAGCAAGGAAGCAGCGACCGGGGCACCGGCCGGCAAGCCCGCCGACAAGTCCAAGCCCGCCTCCAAGCCCGCCGGCAAGCCCGGGCGCGTCATCGTCGCCGCGCCGCGCGAGGCGGTCAAGCCGCTCGCCCGCCCGGCGCGCGGCACGTCGCGCCTTTACAAGAAGGTCCGGTTTTCGGCCTTGCCCGTCCGCTCCCGTCCCGCCCGCTCCCGTCCCTTGGGCGATGGGGAGGGCGACGCATGAGCACCCCCGCCCAATTGCAGACGAGCGATAATGTGAACCCGCATGCATCACTGCCTCCTTCCGCGGAGGAGGACGAGATCGAAGCGTCGCGCGCGCCGCTGATCGAGCATCTGATCGAGCTGCGCTCCCGTCTGATGAAGGCGCTTGCGGCGTTCATCGTGATGTTCTTCATTTCCTTCGCCTTTGCGAAGCAGATCTACAACATTCTCGTCTGGCCCTATGTGTTCGCGGCGGGCGAGGGCGCCGATGTGCGGCTGATCTACACCGCCCCGCTCGAATACCTGTTCACCCAGATCAAGATCGCGGCTTTCGGCGCCGCCTTCCTGTCGTTCCCGATCGTCGCGATCCAGATCTACAAGTTCGTCGCGCCCGGCCTCTATCGCAACGAGCGGCGGGCGTTCCTGCCCTATCTTTATGCCACGCCGGTGTTTTTCGTGCTCGGCGCGCTGGTGGTCTATTTCATCGCCATGCCGATCGTGATGCAGTTCTCGCTCGGCCAGCAGCAGGCCGGGGGCGAGGGCCAGGCAGCGATCCAGCTTCTGCCGAAGGTCAGCGAGTACCTGTCGTTGATCACGACGCTGATCTTCGCCTTCGGCATATGCTTTCAGCTGCCGGTCATCCTGAACCTGCTGGCGCGCGCCGGCTTCGTCGATTCGCAATACCTGAAGTCGAAGCGCCGCTACGCCATCGTCATCGTGTTCGCCGTCGCGGCGGTGCTGACGCCGCCGGACGTCATCAGCCAGATCGCACTTGCGGTCCCGACCCTCCTCCTTTACGAGCTTTCCATCGTCTCGGTCCGCATGATCGAGAAGAAGCGCGCCGCTGAGGAGGCCGCGCGGGAGAGCGTCGCGCAGGACGACTGATCCCGCCCCGCTTCCGGCGCGTCGGCAACGGCACAGCTTGAGGAGAGGCGGCGCCCGCCATGCGCCGCCGTTTTGGAACGTCATGCACGATATCCGCACCATCCGTGACGACCCGCAAGGTTTCGACAACGCCCTCGCGCGCCGGGGGCTGCCGCCGGCGGCCGAATCCGTCATCGCCATCGACGAGCGCCGCAAGGGTGCGATCGCCTCGCTGCAGGTGCTGCAGGAGAAGCGCAACGCGCTCTCGAAGGAAGTCGGGCAGGCCAAGGCCGCGAAGGACGAGGCGCGGGCGCAGGCGCTGATGGCCGAGGTATCGTCACTCAAGGATGCCATGCAGGAGGCCGACGAGGCGCAGAAGGCGGCCATCGCCGAGCTCGACGGCGTGCTTGCGGCGATCCCGAACCTGCCGCTCGCCGAGGTGCCCGAGGGTCCCGACGAGAGCGCCAACGTCGAGCATCACCGGTTCGGCGAGCGCCGCGCCTATGATTTCACGCCGCGCCAGCATTTCGAGCTCGGCGAGCAACTGGGGCAGATGGATTTCGAGACCGCCGCCCGCCTGTCGGGATCGCGCTTCGTCGTGCTCAAGGGCAGGCTGGCGCGCCTTGAGCGGGCCATCGGCCAGTTCATGCTCGACACCCACACCCAGTATCACGGCTACGCCGAGGTGAGCCCGCCGCTGCTGGTGAACGACAACGCGATGTTCGGCACGGCGCAACTGCCGAAGTTCTACGACGACCAGTTCGCGGTGTCCGACAACAAGTGGCTCATCCCCACCGCCGAGGTGCCGCTGACCAACCTCGTGCGCGAGCTCGTCCTGCCCGAGGGTGAACTGCCGCTGCGCTTCACGGCGCTCACGCCCTGCTTCCGCCGCGAGGCCGGGGCTGCCGGACGCGACACGCGCGGCATGCTGCGCCAGCACCAGTTCAGCAAGGTGGAGCTGGTGTCGATCACCACGCCCGGGACCTCGCGCGACGAGCACGAGCGCATGCTCCACTGCGCCGAGGCGGTGCTGAAGGCGCTCGAGCTGCACTACCGCGTCGTGACGCTGTGCACCGGCGACATGGGCTTCGCGGCGCAGAAGACCTACGACATCGAGGTCTGGCTGCCGGGGCAGGAAGCGTATCGCGAGATTTCGAGCTGCTCGGTGTGCGGCGATTTCCAGGCGCGGCGCATGAACGCGCGCTACCGCCCGGACGACGAGAAGGCCCACGGAAAGGGGCCGCGCTTCGTGCACACGCTCAACGGCTCGGGCACGGCGGTCGGGCGGGCGCTCATCGCCGTCATGGAGACGTGGCAGAATGCCGACGGCTCGGTGACGGTGCCGCCCGCGTTGCGCCCCTACATGGGCGGCGTGGACAGGATCGAGGCCGCTGGCTGAGGCACACGAGGACCGGCGGGGCCGGGCAGGGGACAATGATGCGCATACTGGTGAGCAACGACGACGGAATCGACGCCGACGGCCTCGGCGTGCTCGAAAAGGTCGCGGCGGAGCTGTCGTCCGACGTGTGGGTCGTCGCACCCGAGAGGGACCAGAGCGGCGTCTCCCATTCGCTGTCCCTGCACGACCCGCTGCGGATGCGAGAGCTCGGCGGCAACCGGTTCGCGGTGTCAGGCACGCCGACCGACTGCATCATCATGGCGGTGCGCCACCTGTTCAACGACGCCTTGCCCGATCTCGTGCTCTCCGGCATCAACCAGGGGCAGAACGTCGCCGAGGACGTGATCTATTCCGGCACCGTGGCGGCGGCGATGGAAGGCACGATCGTCGGCATTCCCTCGATCGCCCTCTCGCAGGTCTACGGGCCGGGCGGGCGCAGCGACACGAACTGGAACTGCAGCCGCACGCATGCCGCAAGCGTCATCCGGCGCATCGTCGAGGCCGGCATCGAGCCGGGCGTGCTGGTGAACGTGAATTTTCCCGATTGCGCGCCCGGGGAGGTCGAGGGCATCGCGGTCACCGCCCAGGGGCGGCGCAGCGTCGCCTTCATGAAGGTCGAGGAGCGGCTCGACGGGCGCGGGCGGCCGTACTACTGGCTGATGGGCGCCCGGCTGCCGCACGAGCCGGTGGACGGCACGGACCTGTGGGCCGTGCGCAACAGGCGGATCGCGGTGACACCGCTGCAGATCGACCTGACCCACGAGCCGAGCATGACCCGCTATGCCGGCCTGTTCCACGGCTCCCGCGAATAGCCCGGCCGCAGCGGACATGGACAGCAGCGCCCACCCGCCAGCGAAAGGAGCCGAGGAAACGGCCGCCTTCCTGCTGAGCCTGCGCGAGCGGGGCATCAGCGACACGGCGCTGCTGCGGGCCATGGAGCTTGCGCCGCGCGACCTGTTCGCGCCCCGGCGGTTCAGCGATCTGGCGCGCGCCGACATCTCCCTGCCGCTGCCCTGCGGCCAGACCATGACCGCGCCGGGCATCATCGCCCGCATGCTGCTGGCGCTGAAGGTCGCGCCCGGGCAGCGCGTGTTCGAGGTCGGGGCCGGATCGGGCTATGTCTCGGCCGTGCTCGCGCGGCTCGCGGGGGAGGTGATCTCGACCGAGAGATACCGCACGCTGGCGCTTGCCGCCGCCGAGCGGCTGGCGACGCTCGACCTCCACAACGTTCTCGTCCTCCCCGCCGACGGCCTGGCGGCCCAATCCGTCGCCGGCCGGCATTTCGAGCGCATCCTGCTCAACGGCGCGATCGAGGGCGGGTTTCCGCCCGCGTTGCTCGCCGCGCTGGCGCCGGAGGGCATACTCGTCGGCGCGCGCGTCATCGACGGCGAGCCCCGCCTCCTGCGCGTCACGCGCCGGGACGCGGAAGCGGACGCAGGCGGCCCGGAGGCCGCGGCGGAAGAGGCGTTCCGGCACGAGGATCTGGGCGCGATCAGGCTGCCGCCCCTGGCGCACGGCGTCGCGAAGGTTTTATAGGCAGGGTTAAACGCCGTTTACAGCATCAAACCAGAAAGTGTGCGCACTTTCTGGAAAAATTTGATGCGTTAACAAATGGATAGAGAAAAATAGCGATTCAGATTTAATGCATTTTTCTCTAACGGTCGCTGCGGCAGAATTGTTCGCCTGAATTGTGACCTCCATGCCGCCCGGTGCAACAATCAGTGGTCAGGGTGAATCAAATCGAAGCATTTGGCCGTTTGGCAACGCTTGCTTAACCAGAATCCGATCTTATCAGAGACATCGAAATTCAGGCGTAGGGGTTAGGTGGGACGATGCCTCAGAGCGAAAAAACGTTGCTGCCGTCGATGCATGCAGGATCCATCCAGCGTCTTGCGATCGTGGGCTTGCTTGCCGGCGCCACGGCTGCTTGCAGCTCCGATACCTTGCGCTTCGGGGACAACCCGTTTTCCAATCCCTTCACGCAGGCGAAAACGGCCGATGCGACCACCACCGGCAGCATCGGCTATTCCCCCACGCCGGCCGTGTATTCAGCCCCGCTCGCCCCGCCGCAGGCGACCCAGCCCGTGACCCAAGCGGCCACGCAGGCTGCTTCGGGCGCGATCGAGGCCGTCGGCGGTTCGGCGAAGGGCTGGACCGCCCAGGGCGGATCGTCCGTCTATGTCGGCAGCGCCGATACGCTTGCCAGCCTGTCCGGCCGCTACAACGTTCCCAGCGCCGCCATCCTCGCGGCCAATGGCCTGACGAGCGCCTCCCAGATCGCGCCCGGCCAGCAGATCACCATTCCGGTCTACAACCCCGGCGGCGGAGCGCTTCCGATCGCAACGGCGAGCACTGCGGGAGCCGCCGCCTCGGCTTCCGTGACGCAGGCCGCCACGCAGGCCACGACCCATGTCGCCGCGCCCGTGCACAACGCCGCCGCTTCCGCGTCGCAGGCGGTCGCCAGGCCGGTCCAGCGGGCACAGGCCGCAACCGGCACGCTCAACGAGCAGGCGGCGCGGCTTTCGCAGCCCAGCCCGCCCGTGGCCGCGCCGCCGGCGCGGCAGGTCGTCGCCTCCCTGCCCAGCGCGACGAACACCATCAAGCCGTCACCGGCGGAACAGAAGCCGGCCGTCACCGTGGCGCCCACTCCCGCGCCCCCCGCCGCGGCGGCGGAGCCGGCCAGGCAGTCCGAGCCCGCAAAGGCCGAGAAGACGGCGGAGCCGGCCGGCGGCGGCTTCCGCTGGCCCGCCCGGGGCCGTGTCATCAACGGTTTTGGCAATGGCAACGAAGGCATCAACATCGCCGTGCCCGAGGGAACGCCGGTCAAGGCGGCGGAAGGCGGCGTCGTCGCCTATGCCGGCAACGAGCTCAAGGGATACGGCAATCTGGTCCTGATCCGTCACGACAACGGCTTTGTCACTGCCTATGCCAACAACGGCGAGTTGAAGGTCAAGCGCGGCGACAAGGTGACGCGCGGCCAGACCATCGCCCATTCGGGCCAGACCGGCAACGTCACCTCGCCGCAGCTCCACTTCGAGCTGCGCAAGGGCTCGACGCCGGTGGACCCGCTGCCGCATCTCGCGGGCCTGTGAGATAGCCAATACATCGTACAGACAAGGCCGCCCGGTTTCCGGGCGGCCTTTTTTGCGTTCCCTGTCGGCTACGGGTCGATGCGCACGCCGAGCCGGCCGGCGAGATCGTTGATGTATTGCCAGGCCGTGCGCCCCGACCGCGCCCCGCGTGTGGTCGACCATTCGAGCGCTTCCGCCCGCAGCGTGTCGCGATTGATGTCGATGTTGAGGAAATCCGCGTAACCATAGACCATATCGAGATATTCATCCTGGCTGCACTTGTGGAAGCCGAGCCACAGGCCGAAGCGGTCGGACAGCGACACCTTTTCCTCGACCGCCTCGCCGGGGTTGATGGCGGTGGAGCGTTCGTTGTCCATCATGTCGCGCGGCAGCAGGTGGCGGCGGTTCGAGGTGGCGTAGAATATCACGTTGACCGGCCGTCCCTCGATGCCGCCCTCCAGCACCGCCTTGAGCGACTTGTAGGAGGTGTCGTCGGCGTCGAACGACAGATCGTCGCAGAAAATGATGAAGCGATGCGAGTCGTTGCGCAGGATGTTCATCAGCGCCGGCAGCGACTCGATGTCCTCGCGGTGAATTTCCACAAGTTTGAGCGCCGGCTCCCCGGTGTGTGCGAGGCGGCGGTTGGTGTCGGCATGCACCGCCTTCACCAGCGAGGACTTGCCCATGCCGCGCGCGCCCCACAGCAGCGCGTTGTTGGCCGGCAGGCCCTTGGCGAAGCGCTCGGTGTTCTCCGCCAGCGTGTCGCGCGACCGATCGATGCCGCGCAGCAGGCGCATCTCGACCCGGTTGACACGCCGCACGGGGTTGAGCGCGCCGGGCGGCTGCCACACGAAGGCGTCGGCGGCGGCCGTGTCGGGAACGGGCACGGCGGGCGGGGCCAGCCGCGCGAGGGCGTCGGCGATGCGCCCGAGCTCCGCCAGGACGGCGACGTCCGGCACAACCTCTCCCGAACGCCGCCCCCGCTTCTTGCCGATCCTCTTGCCGATCCTCTTGCTGCCCCCCTTGTCGCCCACGTGTTGGCCCTTCATCGTCACATCCTTGATATTTTGGTCCGAGCAGGGCGCGAAGCCCAGGCTCAACGTTTGATTTCGCTTGCGCGATGGTTATAGTCCGCCCAACTTTCCGACTCCATATCCGTCGTGGATGGAAGAGTTGCATCCGTTGGAGGACACCCGGTGATCATTTCGACTGCCTTCGCCCAAGGCGCAGCGCCTGCCGCCGGCGGCGGCGATATTCTGATTCAGTTCATTCCCTTCATCCTGATTTTCGTGGTGATGTGGTTTCTGATCCTGCGGCCGCAGCAGAAGCGCGCGAAGGCGCATCAGGAAATGGTGAAAGGCGTTCGCCGGGGCGACACCATCGTGACCTCCGGCGGCTTCATCGCCAAGGTCACCAAGGTGATCGACGACAACGAGATCGAGGCGGAGATCGCGGAAGGCGTGCGCGTGCGCATCGTGCGCGGCACCATCGCCGACGTCCGCGCCAAGGGCGAGCCGGTGAAGACCGATTCTCCGTCGGCGTAAGCGGTTTCTCCCCGGCGGCGATACAGCTTGAAACATGATTGAAACAACGTCATCCGGCAGCGTAGGGAAGGCCCTTCGACGATGCTCCGTTACTCGACCGGCAAGGTCGTTGCCGTCCTCATCCTGACAGTCCTCGGCTTTCTCTTCGCCGCCCCCAGCCTGTTCACGCAGCAGCAGCGCGACGGCTTCATCGCATCCGTGCCGTCATGGATTCCGCGCTTGCTGGTGCCGCATCAGGGGATTGTGCTCGGCCTCGATCTCCAGGGCGGCTCGCATGTGGTGCTGGAGGTGGACACCGCCGATCTGCTGCGGTCCCAGGTCAACCTGCTGCGGGACGACGTGCGCGCCATCCTGCGGGAGGAGCGGGTGACCGCCCAGGGCGGCATCGTCGTCCAGCCGCGCGGCGTGCAGATCCGCGTGCCGGACGAGGCGGGCCGCGACAGAATTCTGCCGCGCCTGCGCGCGCTGTCCCAGCCCATCGGCAATCCGCTGCTCGGGCAGGCGGGTGCGGCCACCATCGACATCAACGTCAGAGGGGACGGGCTCATCCAGCTGGCGCTCTCGGAAGCCGGCATCAACGATCGGGTGCGCCGCGCGGTCGACCAGGCGATCGAGGTGCTGCGCCGGCGTGTCGACGCGCTGGGCACGACGGAGCCGAACATCCAGCGCCAGGGTGCCGACCGCGTGCAGGTGCAGGTGCCGGGGCTGCAGGACCCGCAGCAGCTGAAGGAGATCCTCGGCCGCACGGCGAAGCTGGAGTTCCGCTTCGTGTCGGAGACGGGCGGCGGCGATGTCGAGAACATCCCGACGCAGGAGGCTCCCGGCCAGACGCTGCCGGTCGAGCGGGAGCTCGCCGTCGACGGCGCCGATCTCGTCGATGCGCAGCCCTCCTTCGACCCGCAGACGGGCCGGCCGATCGTCAACTTCCGTTTCAACACGCGCGGCGCGCAGCGTTTCGGTCAGGCGACGACGGCGAACGTGGGCCGGCTGATGGCCATCGTCCTCGACAACGAGGTGATTTCCGCTCCCCGCATCCAGACGCCGATCACCGGCGGATCGGGCATGATCTCGGGCAGCTTCACGGTCGAGCAGGCCAACAACCTGTCCATCCTGCTGCGCGCCGGCGCGCTGCCGGCCAAGCTCACCATCGTGGAGGAGCGTACCGTCGGCCCCGGGCTCGGGCAGGACTCGATCGAGGCGGGCAAGGTGGCGGTCGCCGTTTCCACCGTTTTCGTGGTGCTGTTCATGTTCGCCACCTACGGTCTGTTCGGACTGATCGCCAATATCGCGCTCATCGTCCATGTGGTGTTCATCTTCGCGCTGATGTCGCTGCTCGGCGCGACGCTGACGCTGCCGGGCATCGCGGGCATCGTGCTGACCATCGGCACGGCGGTCGACTCCAACGTGCTGATCTACGAACGCATGCGCGAGGAATTCCGCGGTGGGCGCTCGCTGGTGACGGCGCTGGAGGCCGGCTTCAACCGCGCGTTCGCGACCATCATCGATTCGAACTCCACCATGCTGATCGCGGCGCTCATCCTGTTCTTCCTCGGATCGGGTCCGGTGCGCGGCTTCGCGGTGGTGTTCATCCTCGGCATCCTGACCACGGTCATCACCGCCGTCACCATGACGCGCATGATGGTGGCCCTGTGGTACAGGCTGGCGAGGCCGAAAAAGTTGCCGTTCTGAGGTTGCCCGGGCGGCCCGAACGTCGCCCATTGGAGCAAAATGCGTTGCACGGGAGACATTTTGCGCCAACTATTTGTTCATGCATCAAATTGATCCCGAAAATGGTGCCCGTTTCCCGGGTTTGATGCCGTAAGGAGAAAAGCGTGGGCCTGCTTCGCATCTATCCCGACGATACCCGGTTCGGGTTTGTCCGCTTCCGGCGCGTGACGCTGCCGCTGTCGGCGCTTCTCGTCGTGGCGACGATCATTCTCGGCTTCACCGTCGGCCTCAATTTCGGCATCGACTTTCGCGGCGGCACGCTGATCGAGCTGCAGGCGAAATCGGGCGAGGCCAATGTGGGCGCCATACGCCAGTCGGCGGAAGCGCTCGGCTTCGGCGCCGTCGAGGTGCAGGAATTCGGTACGCAGGGCGGGGTTTCGCTGCGCTTCGCCATTCAGGACGGCGGCGAGGCGGCGCAGAGCAACGTGGTGCAGCAGGCCCGCAGCACGTTCGAGGCCGATTACGAATTCCGCCGCGTCGAGACGGTGGGCCCGCGCGTCTCCGGCGAGCTGGTGCGCTCGGGCACCCTCGGCGTCGTGCTGGCCATCGGCGCGGTGATGGCCTACCTGTGGTTCCGCTTCGAGCTGCAATTGGCGATCGGCGCCATCATCGGCACCATCCACGACATCATCCTGACCGTGGGGTTCTTCGTCGTCACCCAATCCGAGTTCAACATGACGTCGATCGCGGCGATCCTGACCATCGTCGGCTATTCGCTCAACGAAACCGTCGTGGTGTTCGACCGCACGCGCGAGCTGATGCGCCGCTACAAGGCGATTTCGGTCGAGGAACTGCTTGATCTTTCCGTCAACACCACCATGTCCCGTACGGCGATGACGGCGACGACGACCTTCCTCGCCGTGCTGGCCCTGGTCATTTTCGGCGGCGAAGCCATCCGCGGGTTTGCCGAGGTGATGCTGTTCGGCGTCGTCATCTGCACTTATTCGGCGGTGTTCGTGTCGTCGCCGGTCCTGATCTATCTCGGCCTGCGCTCCCGCACCAGCCCGGCGGAAGCGGCCGCCGACGCCGCCGCGCAGTTGCCCTGACGAAAGGCAAGTTCCCTTGGCGAGGCCCGAAGCGCGATACGACGGTTTCCTGCCCGGGCAACATCCGGTGACCGCCTATGGCGACGGCGGCTTTCGGTTCGCCGAGATGTCCCATCGCGGTTCGCTGCTGTTGCTTCCTTCCGGGGTGCGCGCGGTGGAGGCGCGGGATGTCGGCGAGCTGTCCGCGGCCAGTGTCGAGGCCATCGTGGCGGAGGAGGGTGCGGTCGAGCTGCTCCTGGTCGGCACCGGACGCGATGTCGCGCCGCTACCCGTGCCGCTGCGCGATGTTCTCTCCGCCGCCGGCATCCGCCACGAGACGATGCAGACCGGGGCGGCGGTGCGCACCTACAACGTCCTGCTGGCGGAGGATCGCCGGGTGGCGGCGCTCCTCATCGCCGTCTGACGGAGCCCGCGGTGACGGATGACGCTTCTCTTGTCGAGGCTTTCGCCTATTGCGAGGCGCTGGTGCGCGACCACGATCCGGACCGGTACTGGGCGGCCTTCTTCGCGCCGGCCGACAGGCGCCCCCATCTCTTCGCGCTCTTCGCCTTCAATCAGGAGATCGCCCGGGTGCGCGAGAGCATCAGCGCGCCGCTGCCGGGAGAAATCCGCTTCCAGTGGTGGCGCGACCTGCTCGACGCGCACGCCGGGGCCGCCGCCTCCCGGGATGAGGCGCAACCTCCGGTGGCGCGCGCGCTGATCGCGACGATCGCCCGTTTCCGGTTGCCGGTGCAGGCTTTTCAGGATCTGATCGACGCGCGGGTGTTCGATCTCTACGACGACGCCATGCCCTCGGTCGCCGACCTCGAAGGCTATTGCGGCGAAACCTCCTCCGTCCTGTTCAGGCTCGCGAGCCTGGTGCTCACCGACGGGCGCGAGCCGGGCGGCGCGGATGCCGTGGGTCACGGCGGCGTTGCCTTTGCGATAACCGGGCTGCTGCGCGCGCTGCCGTGGCACCTGCGGCGCGGGCAGGTGTTCGTGCCCGCCGATATCGCCAGCCGGCACGGCCTCGACCGGGAGGGCATGCTCGCCCCATCCGCCGACGACGCGGCCCTGCGGCACGCGCTCGCGGACATGCGGGCGCTGGCGCGCGACCATCTCGCCAGGGCGCTGGCGCGGATCAGCGACATCTCGCCGGACGCGCGCGCCGCGGCGCTGCCGCTCGCAACCGTTCCCGCCTATCTGAAGCAGATGGAGAAGCGGGACTACTCGCCCCGCCGGACCATTGTCGAGGTGCCGCAGTGGCGGCGGCTCTGGGCGCTGTGGCGCGCGTCACACCGCTGGCGCAATCTCTGATACCGCCCCGGGTACTGACAGGGCGCGAAGCCAGACCGCCAGATCCCGGCGGGCGCGGTCGGTGAGCGCCTTCTTGCGCGCCGCCGCCTTGGCCGATCCGCGCAGGCGCTTGCCGTCCTCGGACCGCAGCGCCTCGGTGAGCGGCGGAAACAGGCCGAAATTGACGTTCATGGGCTGGAACGACGACGGCTTTGCCGTCGCTTCGGGCTGGAACGACGACGGCTTTGCCGTCGCTTCGGGCTGGAAGGGCGACGGCTTCTCCGTCGCTTCGCCGTCCTCCTCGTCCGCGCTGACATGACCGCCGGTGATGTACTCGACCAGCGCGCCGATGGCGGTGGTGGGCGGGGGTGGGGGCAGCGCCACGCCGCGCGCCTCGGCCGCCGCGTAGCGCCCGGCGAGAAGGCCGACGGCGGCGCTTTCGACATAGCCCTCGCAGCCGGTGATCTGTCCGGCGAAACGCAGGCGCGGCAAGGCCTTGAGCCGCAACGTGCGATCGAGCAGCTTCGGCGCGTTGATGAAGGTGTTGCGATGCAGGCCGCCGAGGCGCGCGAACTCCGCGTTCTCCAGTCCCGGAATCATGCGCAGGATGCGGATCTGCTCGCCGTATTTCAGCTTCGTCTGGAAGCCGACGATGTTGTAGAGCGTCCCGGCCGCGTTGTCCTGCCGCAATTGCACGATGGCATGGGGCTTGACCTGCGGGTTGTTCGGATTGGTCAGGCCGACGGGCTTCATCGGCCCGAAGCGCAGCGTCTCGCGCCCGCGCTCGGCCATGATCTCGATGGGCAGGCAGGCGTTGAAATAGGGCGTGTCCTTTTCGAAATCGCGAAACTCGGTCTTCTCGCCCGCCAGCAGCGCGTCGACGAAGGCATTGTACTGCGCCTCCGTCATCGGGCAGTTGAGGTAATCGGCGCCGGTGCCGCCGGGGCCCGCCTTGTCGTAGCGCGACTGCGCCCAGACGATGCCGCGGTCGATCGATTCGGCATGGACGATCGGGGCGATGGCGTCGAAGAATGCGAGCGCACCTTCGCCCGTGACCTCGTGCACGGCCCGCGCCAGCGCGTCCGAGGTGAGGGGGCCGGTGGCGATGATGGTCTGCCCCCATTCCGCCGGCGGCAGGCCGGTGACCTCCTCCCGCATGACCGTAACCAGCGGATGCGCCTCAAGCGCCTCCGTCACCGATTGGGCGAAGCCGTCCCGGTCGACCGCGAGCGCGCCGCCCGCCGGCACCTGATGCGTATCGGCCGAGGCCATGATCAGCGACCCCAGCGCGCGCATCTCCTGATGCAGCAGCCCGACCGCGTTGGTCTCGGCATCGTCGGAACGGAAGGAATTGGAGCAGACGAGTTCCGCGAGCGCCCTGGTTTTATGGGCGGGCGAGCTGTTGCCGGGCCGCATTTCGTGCAGCACCACGGGAATCCCCGCCGCTACGACCTGCCAGGCGGCTTCCGAGCCGGCGAGACCGCCGCCGATGATGTGAACCGGATTCGTCATCCGGACTATGTGTCGCGGCCCCCTGCAAACGTCAAGCACGAACCTGTCCGCACCCGCACCATGGAGAAACGCGTTCGTTCAAAAAAACGCCCGTCCAAAAAAGAACGCCCGTCTCATGGGGACGGGCGTCTCGACTTGGCCATTGCCGGCCGGTTGTCGCGTTGGCACGCGAAAACCTCAGGCATTGGAATACTTCTTCGCCACATAGGGAATCTGCCAGCGCGACAGGCCGACATCGCTCAGCTCGCGATCGGACAGCTGCGACAGCTCCCGCACGGTTTCGCGATAGCGCAGCCACGCGCGGATCTTGGACAGAACATAAGAAACGATCATCACACTCTCCTGAAGCCGAGAGGAGCATTTACCCTCTCATACTGCGATGCAATATATATCATCAGCCGCTGCCTAGGGAGAGAGCTATTCGAAGATCAGTTACGCAACAAATGCATGGTTAAGAGGCTATTGTCGCCTCATTTGGGCAAATTGTGGCGAAAATCCCCTTAGTTTCATCTGTAAGCATTGCACCTGCGTCATTCCGCCGCCTGTGTGCGCTTGCGAAGAGGGCGGCGCTCCAGCACCTCGCGCAGAAAGCGCCCGGTGTGGCTCGCCGCATTGCGGGCGATGGCCTCGGGCGTGCCCTGCGCCACGATCCGCCCGCCGCCGTCACCGCCTTCCGGGCCCATGTCGAGCACCCAGTCGGCCGTCTTGATGACTTCGAGATTGTGCTCGATGACGATCACGGTATTCCCTTGCTCCACCAATTCGTGCAGCACTTCCAGCAACTTGGCGACATCGTGGAAGTGCAGGCCGGTGGTCGGCTCGTCGAGGATGTAAAGCGTGCGGCCGGTGGCGCGTTTCGACAGCTCCTTCGACAGCTTCACGCGCTGCGCCTCACCGCCGGACAGCGTCGTGGCCGGCTGGCCGATCTTCACATAGCCGAGCCCGACCCGGGAGAGCGTCTGCAGCCGGTCGCGGATGGCCGGCACCGCCTTGAACAGCTCGAGGCCCTCGTCCACGGTCATGTCGAGCACGTCGGAGATCGAGCGGTTACGGTATTTCACCTCCAGCGTCTCGCGCTCGTACCGCTTGCCCTTGCAGACGTCGCAGGTGACGTAGACATCGGGCAAAAAGTGCATCTCGATCTTGATGACGCCGTCCCCCTGGCATGCCTCGCAGCGCCCGCCCTTAACGTTGAAGGAGAAACGCCCCGGCCCGTAGCCGCGCGCCTTCGCCTCCGGCAGGCCGGCGAACCACTCCCGGATGGGCGTGAACGCGCCGGTGTAGGTCGCGGGGTTCGAACGCGGCGTACGGCCGATCGGCGACTGGTCGATGTCGATGACCTTGTCGAGGTGTTCGAGGCCGTCGAGCTTGTCGAACGGGGCAGGGTGCGTCACCGACCCGTTGAGCCGGCGCGCCACCGCCTGATACAGCGTGTCGATGACGAGGGTCGACTTGCCGCCGCCCGAGACGCCGGTGACGCAGGTGAAGGTGCCGAGCGGGAAGGCCGCCGTCACATCCTTCAGATTGTTGCCGCACGCGCCCGACAGCGTCAGCATGCGGCTCTTCTGGGGCTTGCGGCGTTTTTCGGGCAGGGGCACCGACAGCTCGCCCGTGAGGTATTTCGCCGTGAGCGAGGCCGGGTTCTTCAGCAGTTCCGCCGGCGTTCCCTGGGCGACGATGGTGCCGCCGTGCACGCCCGCGCCCGGCCCCACATCGACCACGTAGTCGGCCTGCAGGATGGCGTCCTCGTCATGCTCGACGACGATGACGGTATTGCCGAGATCGCGCAGGCGCTTCAATGTTTGCAGCAGCCGCTCGTTGTCGCGCTGGTGCAGGCCGATGGAGGGCTCGTCGAGGACGTAGAGCACGCCGGTGAGGCCCGATCCGATCTGCGACGCCAGCCGGATGCGCTGGCTCTCCCCGCCCGACAGCGTGCCCGACGCGCGCGCCAGCGTCAGGTATTCGAGCCCGACATCGAGCAGGAAGGTCAGCCGCTCGCGGATTTCCTTGAGAATGCGCACGGCGATGGCGTTCTGCTGCTCCGTCAGCTTTTCCGGCACGGCCTCGAACCACCGGCGCGCCTCGGCGACTGACAGCACGCCGATCTCGCCGATGTGCCGCCCGTCGATCTTCACGGCGAGCGCCTCGGGCTTGAGGCGGAAGCCACCGCACGCCGCGCAGGGCGTCTCCGACATGAAGCGGCCGATGTCCTCGCGCGCCCACTCGCTGTCGGTTTCCTTGAAGCGCCGTTCGAGGTTCGGAATGACGCCCTCGAAAGGCTTGTTGACCTCATAGCTGCGGCTGCCGTCGCTGTAGAGAATGCGCACCTTCTCCTGGCCCGTGCCGTAAAGGATGGCGTTACGCAGCTTTTCCGACAGGTCGGTCCACGGCGTCGATGTGTCCTCGCCGAAATGGGCGGAGAGCGCGTCGAGCGTCTGGGCGTAGTAGGGCGAGGTGGATTTCGCCCACGGCGCCACCGCGCCCGCGCGCAGGCCGCGGGTGGTGTCGGGCACGACGAGATCGGCCGAGACGTGCATTTCCCGCCCCAACCCGTCGCAGACGGGGCAGGCGCCGTAAGGGTTGTTGAACGAGAACAGTCGCGGCTCGATCTCGGGGATCGTGAAGCCCGACACCGGGCAGGCGAACTTGGACGACAGGATGACGCGCCGCGCCGCGCCCTTGTCGTCCTTCTCGTCGGCGAATTCGATGACGGCGATACCGTCGGCGAGATCGAGCGCCGTCTCGAGCGATTCGGACAGCCGCGAGGCGATATCGGCACGCACCACGAGCCGGTCGACCACGACATCGATATCGTGCTTGAACTTCTTGTCGAGCGCCGGCGCGTCGGCGATCTCGTAGAACTCGCCGTCGATCTTGACGCGCTGGAAGCCCGCCTTGAGGTATTCGGCCAGTTCCTTGCGGTACTCGCCCTTGCGGCCGCGCACCACCGGCGCGAGCAGGTAGAGGCGCGTCTTCTCGGGCAGCGCCAGCACGCGGTCGACCATCTGGCTCACCGTCTGGCTCTCGATGGGCAGGCCCGTGGCGGGCGAATAGGGCACGCCGACCCGCGCCCACAGCAGGCGCATGTAGTCGTAGATCTCGGTAACGGTGCCGACCGTCGAGCGCGGGTTGCGCGAGGTCGTCTTCTGCTCGATGGAGATGGCGGGCGAGAGCCCGTCGATCTGGTCGACGTCGGGCTTCTGCATCATCTCCAGAAACTGACGCGCGTAGGCCGACAGCGATTCGACGTAGCGGCGCTGGCCCTCGGCGTAGATCGTGTCGAAAGCCAGCGACGACTTGCCCGACCCCGACAGCCCGGTGAACACGACGAGGCTGTCGCGCGGGATCGTCAGATCGACGTTCTTCAGATTGTGCTCGCGCGCACCGCGTATGCTGATGACATGACGCGAGACCGCTTGCCGGGAAGCGCCGGGCACGGGAGTCGATCCTTCGAAAAGGTCGTCAAGAGAGGCCATCGTTCAAGCTCGTCAATTGATCGAATGGAATAATCCGGCTGCAATGATCCGTCGGCAAGGGCGATTGGCGATGGTCTATCCACCGGCATGCGCATAGATGAGAGATTGACCATCGCTCGGTCTTGCCAGCAGTGTTGCATTGCGCTAAGAACATTTCAAGAACAATCTTCACCGCCATTCGCCGGCCGGGCGGTCATTTCCGGGGCATAAGGGCTCGTCGCGTTCAAGTTGGCGGTGGCTGGCGTTCAGGTTTCCGGTATTGTCCGGCGTAAGGGACGATACATGCATCAGGAGGGTATCCGTATGGCGGGCAGTGTGAACAAGGTCATTCTCGTGGGCAATCTGGGCCGCGATCCGGAAATCAGACGCCTGAACTCCGGCGAGCCCGTGGCCTCGCTGAGGATCGCGACTTCCGAAAGCTGGCGCGACAAGGCCTCGGGCGAGCGCCGCGAACGCACGGAATGGCACAACGTCGTGATTTTCAACGAGAACCTGGTCCGTATCGCCGAACAGTACCTGCGCAAGGGGTCGAAGGTCTATGTGGAGGGCCAGTTGCAGACCCGCAAGTACCAGGACAAGGACGGGCAGGAGCGCTACACGACGGAGGTGGTGCTGCAGCGATTCCGTGGCGAATTGACCATCCTCGACAGCCGCGGCGGAGAGGATGGCGGCTCGGGCGGCGGTTACGGCAGCGGCAGCTTCGGCGGCGCGGAGCCGTCACGCCCCAGCGTCAGCGACAGGTCGTCCGGTGGACAGAGCGGCACTCCGTCGAGCTTCTCCAACGATCTCGACGACGATATCCCGTTCTGATCGCAGATCGCGCCCGGATCGGCCGCGACGCGGGCGCCCCAAGGCGGCGCCTTGGGAACGCCCCAGCGATTCGGCTAAGCAGGATTATGGAACCCGATCGAGGTCTATCATGACGCCATCACGCGATATCGGCCGGCTGCTCGACATCATGGCGGCGCTGCGCACGCCGGACACCGGCTGTCCGTGGGATATCGAGCAGGATTTTTCCTCGATCGCGCCCTACACGATCGAGGAAGCCTATGAGGTGGCCGACGCCATCGAGCGCGGCGATCTCGACGACCTGCAGGATGAATTGGGCGATCTCCTGCTGCAGGTCGTGTTCCATTCCCGCATGGCCGAGGAGCAAGGCGCCTTCGCGTTCGGCGACGTGGTCCAGGCCATCACGGAAAAGCTCATCCGCCGCCATCCGCACGTGTTCGGCGACGCGCGCGACCTGTCGCCGGACGAGGTCAAGGCCGTGTGGGCCAGTATCAAGGCCGAGGAACGGCGGCTGAAGGCTGCGCGGCGGCCGTTGCCCAGCCTTGCGTCCGCACCGGAAAGCGTGCTCGACGGCGTACCGCGCAACATGCCGGCGCTGGCCCGGGCGGAGAAATTGCAGAGCAAGGCCGCGCGTGTCGGCTTCGACTGGGCGGACACGACGGACGTCATCGCCAAGATCCGCGAGGAGCTGGACGAGGTCGAGCAAGCGTTGGCGGCCGGTGAGAAAGCAGCCGTGCGCGAGGAGATCGGCGATCTCATCTTCGCCGTCGCCAACCTCGCCCGGCATCTGGGCGTCGACCCCGAAACCGCGACGCACGCCACCAATGCCAAATTCACGCAACGTTTCAAATATATCGAACAGAACATTGAAAAGACGGGAAAAGCGCTTGCCGACTCCACGCTCGACGAGATGGAGGCGCTGTGGCAGGAGGCCAAGCGCCAGTCTGTAGAGGCGGCGAGCGCTAGCGGATGAGCCGCGCGCCGGGGCAGCGGTTGATGAGGCGCGGTTCCTTCTCCGGCGCCACGCGCACCACCACGGCGAGGCGTCCGTCCGCGTCGGCGCGCCGTTCCAGCACCTCGGTTTCCTCGTGCAGCCAGCCGAGCAAGGCGCCCTCGGAGGGCTCCAGATTGACGAGATAGATGCGCCTGCCCTCGGCGATGCGGCTTTCGATGGCGGCAAGCAGCCGATCGACCCCCTCGCCCGTCGCCGCCGATATCAGCACCGGCCGCCTGTCGCCGGCGCGCGAGGCGGCGACAGTGAGCAGGCGCTCGTGGGCGGCCTCATCAAGCAGGTCGGCCTTGTTCCAGACCTCGATGATATGCGGCGAATCGGGATTGATGCCGAGTTCGCGCAGGATCTCGTTGACGTCCGAGGCCTGCGCCTGCGTGTCGATATGCGAGACGTCGCGCACGTGCAGCAGCACGTCGGCCTCGATCACGTCCTCAAGCGTGGCGCGGAAGGCGGCAACGAGCGTCGTCGGCAGGTCGGAGATGAAGCCGACGGTGTCGGAGAGGATGGCCTTGCCGCCATGGGGCAGCTTCACGGCGCGCGCGGTCGGGTCGAGGGTGGCGAACAGCATGTCCTCGGCCACCACCTCGGCCGCCGACAGGCGGTTGAACAGCGTCGACTTGCCCGCGTTCGTGTAGCCTACCAGCGCCACCACCGGGTAAGGCACGCGCCGGCGGCTCTCCCGGTGCAGCGAGCGGGTGCGCTTGACGCCCTCCAGCTCGCGCTCGATGCGCGTCATGCGCTCCTGAATCACGCGCCGGTCGGCCTCGATCTGCGTTTCGCCGGGACCGCCGAGAAAGCCGAAGCCGCCGCGCTGGCGCTCAAGGTGCGTCCACGAGCGCACCAGCCGGCTCTTCTGATACGCGAGATGCGCGAGCTCCACCTGCAACGTGCCCTCGCGGGTGTGGGCGCGGTTGCCGAAAATCTCCAGAATGAGGCCGGTGCGGTCGATGACCTTCACCTTCCAGGCCCGCTCCAGATTGCGCTGCTGCACCGGCGACAGCGCGCAGTCCATCACCACGAGGCCAATATCCTCCTGCCCGACCGCCTCGGCGATCTCCTCGACGCGGCCCTTGCCGATGAACGTCGCCGGACGCACGGCATCGAGATTGATCACGATCGGCCGTGCAACATCGAGGTCGATCGCCCGCGCCAGACCAACGGCTTCGTCGATGCGCGCATCGATATCGCGCACCGCCGCGCCGTCGGCAGCGCCGGGAGGCGCCGCCGATCGATCGGGCCGACGGGCGAGATAGGGACCTATGACGAAGGCACGCGTTCCGCCCGCGGTGGGCGCCTGCAATTCAGTCAGCGACATCGATAGCCGGGTTGCGGACGATGCGACGACATGCCGGCCGTCCGGCTACTTGTCGCCAAGTTCGTCCGCCTGTTCGAACAATTGCACCGGCTGGCCGGGCATGATGGTGGATATGGCATGCTTGTAGACAAGCTGCGAGTGGCCGTCCCTGCGCAGCAGGACGCAGAAATTGTCGAACCACGTCACGACACCCTGCAACTTCACGCCGTTGATGAGAAAGATCGTCAGTGGAACCTTGTTCTTTCGCACATGGTTGAGAAAGGTGTCCTGAAGGTTTTGCGTGCGTTCGCCCGCCATTTTCTTGAGCCTCGTGAGCCAATCGCCGCCCTTGGATGGTGCCTTGGGCAAGGCGATACTGTTGTTGTTATTGCCCGCCGCTCCAAGTCACTCCGGGAGCGCGAAATACGGGCCTGTCTCTCCAATGTTGCATCACAACATGAAAATCGCAAGGGACTGCATCATAATCAATTGGTGAAACAGTCCCCTGCCCCGCCGCAAGGCGCGAATCAGTCGATATCCTCGACATCGACATCGCCGCCGTAGACGCGCTGCGCCAGCGCCGCCTCCAGAAACGGGTCGATATCGCCGTCGAGCACGTCGGAGGGCGTGCCGGAGGTCACGCCCGTGCGCAGATCCTTGACGAGCTGATAGGGCTGCAGCACGTAGGAGCGCAGCTGATGACCCCAGCCGATGTCCGTCTTGCTGGCAGCCTCTGCGCTGGCCTTTTCCTCGCGCTTCTGCAGCTCCAGCTCGTAGAGGCGCGCGCGCAGCATGTTCCACGCCGTGGCGCGGTTCTTGTGCTGCGAGCGCTCGGACTGGCAGGAGACGACGATATTGGTCGGAATGTGCGTGATGCGCACCGCCGAATCAGTCTTGTTGATGTGCTGGCCGCCCGCGCCCGAGGCGCGGAACGTATCCACGCGGCAGTCCGACTCCTTGATGTCGATCTGAATCCGGTCGTCCACCACCGGATACACCCAGATCGACGCGAAGCTCGTATGCCGGCGGGCGTTGGAATCGAACGGCGAGATCCGCACCAGACGGTGCACGCCCGATTCGGTCTTCAGCCAGCCATAGGCGTTGTGACCCTTGATCTGCAACGTGGCGGACTTGATGCCCGCCTCCTCACCATCGGTCAGTTCCAGCATCTCGACCTTGAAGCCGCGCCGCTCCGCCCAGCGCGTGTACATGCGCATGAGCATCAGCGCCCAGTCCTGGCTTTCCGTGCCGCCGGCGCCGGAATGCACCTCGAGGAAGGTATCGTTGGCATCCGCCTCGCCCGAGAGCAGCGTCTCGACCTGGCGGCGCGCCGCCTCGGCCGCGAGCGCGCGGATGGACTCCTCGCCCTCGGTGACGATCTCCTGATCGCCCTCCGCCTCGCCGAGCTCGATGAGGTCGATGGCGTCGGCGACGTCGCGCTCGATCCGCAGGATGCCGGCGACGGCCTCGTCGAGTTCGGTGCGCTCGCGCATGATCTTCTGCGCCGCCTCGGCGTCGTTCCACAGATCCGGCGTCTCGGCCAGCGCGTTCAGCTCCGCCAGGCGTTTTTGTGCGACATCCCAGTCAAAGATGCCTCCTCAGCAGTCCCACGGACTGCTTGACGTTCTCGACCAGCGTTTCGATTTCTGCGCGCATGAGTTTCCGTTGCTACCCGTCAAAAGATTCCGCCCGGGGCATGCAGGATGCCCCGCAGGCCCCAGTGAAGGCCCCATGTAAGGCCCGTTGTATAGGACGGTGAACGATGTCAGTAAAGCCCGCCCGCCGCAAAGCCGCCCGCGGCGGGAGCCGCCCGTGGCGGCGCGGAGGGCGCCTCGGACCCGCGCGACTGCGCAACGTTGCCCGATCCGCCCGAATCGGGGGGAGCCGTGCCGGGCTTGAAGGCCTCCAGAATCACGCTGTTGCCGCTGCCCGACGTGCGCTTGCCGGAGCCCGCGTCCACCTTGACGAGCTTGATCCCGGCCGGCACGCGGAACGGCGTCGCGGGCTTGTCCGCCAGGGCGATCTTCATGAAATCGCGGAACATCGGCGCCGCATAGGCCGCCGCCTGCGCCTTGGCGCCCAGCGAGCGCGGCCTGTCGTAGCCCATGTAGACGCCCACGGCGAGGTCGGGGGAGAAGCCGACGAACCACACGTCCTTGGCGTCGTTCGTCGTGCCCGTCTTGCCGGCGAGCGGCTTGCCGACCTCGGAGACGATGCGCCCGGTGCCGCGTTCGACAACGCCCTCCAGCATCGACACGATCTGGTAGGCGGACAGCGGATCGAGCACCTGCTCGCTGTTGTCGACGAGCGTCGGCTCCTGCTGCCCGGTCCAGGCCTGGGCCGCGCAGGTATCGCAGACGCGCTGGTCGTGGCGGAACAGCGTCTTGCCCCAGCGGTCCTGGATGCGGTCGATGAGCGTCGGGCGGATGTGACGGCCGCCGTTGACGAACATGGCGTAGGCGGTGGTCAGACGCAGCACCGTGGTCTCGCCCGCGCCAAGCGACATGGACAGCATGGCGGGCATGTCGTCCATGATGCCAAAACGCTTGGTGTACTCGATGATCAGCGGCATGCCGACGTCGCGCGCGAGCCGCACGGTCATGAGATTCTTGGACCGCTCCAGCCCGTAGCGCAACGTCCTCGGCCCGGCGAAACGCCGCTCGAAGTTCTCGGGCCGCCACACGCCGATGCCGGGACCCTGGTCGATCTCGATCGGCCCGTCGACGACGATGCTCGACGGCGTATAGCCGTTGTCGATCGCCGCCGCATAGACGAAGGGCTTGAACGCCGATCCCGGCTGGCGCAGCGCCTGAATGGCGCGGTTGAACTCGCTCTGGTCGAACGAGAAGCCGCCGACCATGGCGAACACGCGGCCCGTCGCCGGATCCATGGCGACAATGGCGCCCGACACCTCCGGCAATTGCCGCAGCCGGTAGGTGTCCCGGCTGCCGGCCTGCTGCGGCTCGACATAGATCAGATCGCCCACGGACAGCACCTGCGCCAGCGCGCGACGCGTCCAGCGCACACCCTCCGCCGTGATGAGGCCGGTGCGCCGTTCGGGATCGACGCGCCCGCCCGGATCGACGCCGGGCTGCAGGCCGATGCGCGCGCCTGTCCTGTCGACGGACAGGACCACGGCGAGTTCCCACGGCTTGATGTCGCCGAGCATCGGCTTTTTCGCCAGCACCTCGCCCCAGTCGCCGTCAAGGTCGATCCTCTCGTCAGCGCCGCGCCAGCCGCGCGCCTCGTCATAGCGGACGAGCCCGTCGGTCAGCACCTTGCGGGCCGTGGCCTGCAGCTTGGGGTCGAGCGTCGTCCGCACGGAGAGGCCGCCCTCGTAGAGCTCCTTCTGGCCGTAGCGTTCAGCGATCTGCCGGCGCACCTCATCGGCGAAGTAGCCGGCGACGTAGGTGTTGGGCGAGAGCGTCCGCGGCGTCGCCCTGAGCGGCGTTTCCTTGGCGGCGGCGGCCTCCTCGGCGCTGATGTAGCGATTCTCCACCATGCGGTCGAGCACCCAGTCGCGCCGCTCGATCGCGGCCTGGTTGCGCGTGTAGGGGTTGTAGTTGTTCGGCCCCTTGGGCAGGGCGGCGAGATAGGCCGCCTCGGGCAGGGTGAGCTCGTTGACCGATTTGTTGAAATAGTTCAGCGCCGCCGCGGCGATGCCGTAGTTGCCCATGCCGAGATAGATCTCGTTCAGATAGAGCTCGAGTATCTTGTCCTTGGTGTAGACGCTCTCCATGCGCAGCGCGACCAGGATCTCGCGTATCTTGCGGTCGTAGCTGCGCTCGTTCGTGAGCAGAAAGTTCTTCGCCACCTGCTGGGTGATGGTGGACGCGCCCTGGGGACGGCCGCCGCTGCGCACGTTGGAGACGACGGCGCGTACGATGCCTTCGGGGTCGATACCGTTATGCTTGAAGAAATTCTTGTCCTCAGCCGACAGGAACGCGTCGATGACAAGCTTCGGCGTGGCCGAAATGGGCAGATAGAGCCTGCGCTCGCGCGAATATTCGGCCAGCAGGCTGCCGTCGCCGGCGTGCACGCGCGTCGTCACCGGGGGCTGATAGTTGGCGAGCTGGGAATAGTCGGGCAGGTCCTGGGAGTATTTCCAGATGAACAGGCCCGCCGTCGCCGCGCCGACAACGAACAGCAGCACGAGGGCTGTAAAGGCAAACCCGACGAACCGAAGCAGAAATCTCATATGCGAAGGCCTGTCGCCCTTGTTCAAGACACTCCGGGCTTGGAGCGCCTCACGAAACCTCGCGGGGTCGGCTGGCCGGTGCTTCCGGTCTCCGGCTGCGTCGCCGATCCTGCCCGATGCAACCGGCATCGACTGCGGTCGGTTCCCTGCCGGAAGACCAAAAATCCCTCGGCCACCCTCAGCCCGGAGGTTTCGTCAGGCACTCCTATTGCCCATTCCCCGCCCCCCTTGGTGAGCGCACTTTCATATATACCTCTAGCATGAAGAATCCATTCGCGAAAACACCACTTCGGCTCCAATCGGCGGAAATGTGTCCTGCGTGCATCGCTCCGGCGGCTTTGGCGCGCCATGCTCTCGGATATTTGATGTCATCCCCTGTCGGTATGCTGCTCGGCGATGCGGCGGACGAAGAAGCGATCGAGCGCCTGGATCAGCGCCGAGATCGTCTTGCCCTGCCATTCCTCGGAGGTGAGCAGCGCGACGTCCTGTTCGCTGGAGAGATAGCCGAGTTCGAGCAGGACGGAGGGAATGTCCGGCGCCCTCAACACGCGGAAGCCGGCGGAACGGTGCGGATTGCGTGTGAGACGCACCTGCTTGCGCAGGGCCTCGATGGTGCCGTCGGCGAAGACGCTCGACAGCGTCTTGGTTTCGCGGCGGGTCAGGTCGGCCAGGATGCCGACGACGTCGTCCGTCTCCTCCACCGCCTCGACGCCGGCGATCTGGTCGGCGAGGTTTTCCTTGGCTGCGAGCTGGGCGGATTCAGCGTCGGTGGGCGTGCTCGCGCTGGTGTAGATCGTGGCGCCGCGCACGCTGCTGTTGCGGCGGAGCGAATCCGCGTGGATCGAGATGAAAAGGTCCGCCCCCGCCTCGCGCGCAATGCGCACGCGCCCGCCCAGCGAAATGAAGCTGTCGTCGTTGCGCGTCATCAGCACGCGGTACCGGCCCGTGGCCTCGATCCGCTCGCGAAAGCGCTGGGCGAAGGCATAGACGAGGTCCTTCTCCTGCACGCCGAACCGGATGGCGCCGGGATCGACGCCGCCGTGGCCGGGATCGAGCATGATCAGAGGGCGCTCGTCGCGCTCCTCGGCCGAATCCGCCGCGGCGGCGGATGCGCGCGCCGCCGCGGCGCGGGCGTTTTCCGCCTGCGACAGCGCGGCCGCGGCCTCGACCATCGGCTGCATGGCGGCCCGGCTGTAGGAGGCGCGGTCGGTGCGCGTCAGCTCGATCGTCAGCGTCGCGCCTTGGGCCGCCGTCTCGCTCACGACCTTCGTCGCCAGCGCGGGTTCCTTCAGGTCGATGACGATGCGCGAGCGCCCCTGGGCGAACAGGCCGTAGCGGTATGAGGCGACCAGCGTTCCACCCTTTTGCGTCTGCGCATCCGCCTGGTCGCCGGCCGGCAGGTTGAAGGCCACCTGCGGCAAGTCGACGATCACCCTGTCCGGCCGTTCGAGCAGGAAGGCGCGGGCCTCGACGGGCGCAGACAGGGTCAGCACGAAACGGGCCGTGCCGGGATCTCCGGTGACGTCGATCGCCACCGCCCGCACCACGCCCTCCGCGGCATGACTGTCGGCGGGCGCAAGGCCGGCGGCGAGAGCGATCGCCAGGGCGAGCGCAACCGAGCGGATCGCGCCCATGCCCCGCCCCTCGCCGGGTGATGACCGGCGCCTGCCGTGGAAGGGCGAATCTCCGCCAGCGCGCCGGAGGGCACCGAGACGAACGACGCCCGCGACGCGGAACGGACCCAACAGTTTGATGCCATTCCAGAAATCCATCGGATGCCGACGCCCTGCCTGAGATGCTTTCAACAACATAATAGGGGGATGGTTAACCGTGCTTTACCGGATGCGTGCCGGCACAGAAAGCCCCCTATGGTCTGAAAAGGCCGCATCGTCCCCTGCGGGCGGCGACGTCCGATTGTGCCCTCACTTCGGCACAATCGCCAGTCGGTATGACGCATAATGCTTGCCAAATGGCAATCCCGTTCTGTAATGAAGATGATCCGGTTTCGGCATCGTCATGTATCGTTCGTCCCGTCCGGGCGAATGCTGTGACGGCCAGTCCTTCGTGCCCGCGAGGTGTCCGCACTGTGGTGGGGGCGGGTGCGCGACGGTTTTCGTGGCTGCCAGGAGGGTGTCGCTGCCCGGATCGATGGAGTCTGCGGTTCCGGCAGTCGGTCCACGGGGAGTGAGCGCAAGGGCATGATGTTGCCGGTGCGACACCCCGACGCCACCTGTCGGCAGGCGATCCGCCGGCGAACGCGCTTCGCCATGGGGTCGTGTGCCGTGCGTGCGGTCTGAAGCCGTTGTCCGCCGCTCCATGCAAGCCGTCTTCAAGATGGCAAGCTGTCTTCAGATGCCCTGTTGCGGTGGGCCCAGTCACCGGAACAGGCCCGGGCCCGTGGGGCGGTCAGGGCATCGGCATGTCGCAGCGCTCCGCGTCGTGCGCGCCGCTGGGGCACGATCCCGAAAGGTGGATGACCACTTTTCGGAACAGATCGTGTCCGATCGGGTGGCCGTGTCGCCGGGGCGGGTCGGTCGGATTGTTGTTGCCGGGCAGTGTTCCTGAGGGACACGACCCGTCGTTTCGGAATGTGCATTGATTTATACGCTTGAGATTGCACCGCAGAGCCGCATCCGCCCCCTGGCGGATCGCCAGGCTCATGACCCGGCGCGGCAGCTGCTGCCCGCCGGCACGCGGCATTGTCGGCGTCACGCTTCCGGAACCGCCGAGACCGCGCTGGCGCGGTCGCCGTCCTTCGTTTCATTCCAGCATTCCCCCATCCAACATCCCTTGAGCCGGATATCGTCCGGCATTTTTGCGTTCCGCCGTCGTGCGGTTTGCGGGCCTTGGCCGGTTTCCGGACCGGCCGGTTTTTCCCGCAGCCTGCCCCGCGCAGTTGCCGCAGGGGGGCGCGAACGCCTGTTTGAGAGTTCATCATGGCCAACAAGATGCTTATCGACGCCTCGCACCCGGAGGAAACCCGGGTCGTCGTGGTGCGTGGAAACAAGGTAGAAGAGTTCGATTTCGAGTCCGCCAACCGCAAGCAACTGCGCGGCAACATCTATCTGGCGAAGGTCACCCGGGTGGAGCCCTCGCTCCAGGCGGCCTTCGTGGAGTATGGCGGCAACCGGCACGGCTTCCTCGCCTTCAGCGAGATCCACCCGGACTATTATCAGATACCCGTGGCCGACCGGCAGGCCCTGCTCGAGGAAGAGGCGCGCGCCGAGCGCGATCTGGAGCGGGACGAGGAACGCGGCAGCCGCAAGGGCCGCGTGGCCAAGCGCAACACTTCGGAGCGCAACGGCTCCGGCGCCGACGAGCGGGTGTCCGCGTCCGCCGAGACAGCGGGGGGCGACGACGCCGCCGGGAACGGCGGCGACGAGAACGGCAACGGCGACGAGGACCACGTCGAGCAGGTGGGCGGCGCGAGCGACGCGCTGGAGGAGATCCCCGACCGCCGGCAGCGCCCGCTGCGCCGCCAGTACAAGATCCAGGAAGTGATCAAGCGCCGCCAGGTGCTGCTGATCCAGGTGGTCAAGGAGGAGCGCGGCAACAAGGGCGCGGCGCTCACCACGTATCTGTCGCTCGCCGGGCGCTATTCGGTGCTGATGCCGAACACGGCGCGCGGCGGCGGCATCTCGCGCAAGATCACCAACGTCCCCGACCGCAAGCGCCTCAAGGCGATCGCGCAGGAACTCGAGGTTCCGGACGGCATGGGCGTGATCGTGCGCACCGCAGGCGCCTCGCGCACCAAGGCCGAGATCAAGCGCGACTTCGAATATCTGCTGCGCCTGTGGGAGAGCGTGCGCGAGCTGACGCTCCAGTCGAGCGCCCCCGCCCTCGTGTATGAGGAAGGCTCGCTGATCAAGCGCGCCATCCGCGATCTCTACAACAAGGATATCGACGAGGTTCTGGTCGCCGGCGACGACGGCTATCGCGAGGCCAAGGACTTCATGCGCATGCTCATGCCGAGCCATGCCAAGGTCGTGCAGCCCTACAAGGACGTCCAGCCGCTGTTCGCGCGCCACGGCGTCGAGGCGCAGCTCGACGCGATGTTCTCCAGCCAGGTGACGCTGAAGTCCGGCGGCTACATCGTCATCAACCCGACGGAGGCGCTCGTCTCCATCGACGTCAACTCGGGCCGTTCGACGCGCGAGCACAACATCGAGGACACCGCCTACCGCACCAATCTGGAGGCCGCCGAGGAGGTGGCCCGGCAGTTGCGGCTGCGCGACCTCGCGGGGCTCATCGTCATCGACTTCATCGACATGGAGGACAAGCGCAATGTCCGCACCGTCGAGAAGAAGCTCAAGGATTGCCTGAAGAACGACCGCGCCCGCATTCAGGTGGGGCGGATATCGGCCTTCGGCCTCATGGAAATGTCGCGCCAGCGCATCCGCACCGGCGTGCTGGAAAGCTCCTCCGTGCCCTGCCCGCATTGCGCCGGCACCGGCTTCGTGCGCGCGACGCCGTCCATCGCGCTGCACATCCTGCGTGCCATCGAGGAAGCGCTGATCCGGAACGCCGGCTACGACATCGACGTCAAGACCCGCACCGAGGTGGCGCTCTATGTCCTCAACCAGAAGCGCGTGCACCTGCGCGAGCTTGAAACCCGTTTCGGCGTCACGATTTCGGTGCTTGCCGACGACCTCAATCTCACGGGCATGAACTATTACGTGCTCGAGCGCGGCGAGGCCGCCGCCGGTCTGGCGCGCGCTCCCGCGACCGGGGTGCAGGTCGACGCCGTCGAAGCGGAAGCCGAAACCGGCGGCACGCGGGAGGCCGAGGACGACGCCGGGGAAGCGCGTCAGCGCGACCGTTCGGGCGGCAGGCGCCGCGATGGCGACAGGCCCCCGGTCGTGGCCGCGGCCGCGAGCAGCGCCGATGAAGCCGACGAAGCCGATGCGACCGAAGCGGGCGAGGAAGGCGCGCCCGTCGCCTCCGAGGAGCGGGCCGAGGGCGAAACCGGTTCCCGCCGTCGCCGTCGCCGTCGCCGTCGGGGCGGGCGGCGCAACGCTGAGAACGGCGCCGCGGCACGGCAGGAGACCCTTGCGGACGATTCGGCCGATGGCGAGGACGAGGGCGACGACGCCGACGCCGCGTTCGACGCCGATACCGAGCAGGAATTGCCCGTGGCAGCCGAGGCCGGCCCGCCGGTGGAGAGTGAACCGTCGCCCGCCGAGGTTCCCGTTGCGGACGAGCCGGCTGCCGAGGTCGGCGATGTCGCCGCGCCCGGCGAGACCGTGACGGCGGAAGCCGCCGACGGCGAAACGGCTGAACCCGCCGCGCAGGAGGCGGTCGAGACAGCCGACAAGGCGCGTCCCGCGCGCCGGCGGACGGCGACGCGGCGGCGGTCGAAGGCGGAGGCCGTCCCGGCCGACGACGCCGGGATCGAGGTTCCGCAGACGGGCGGCGATGAGACGCAGGATGCCGGAGCCGGGATCGCGGAGACGCCGGTTCCCCTGCCGGAGAGCGGCGAACCCGCGCTGCCCGTCGACGCAATCGAGACGGCACCACAGGAAAGGATCCCTGAGGAAACGGCCCCTGAGGAGGCAGCCCCTGAGGAGGCAGCCCCTGAGGAGGAGGCCCCTGAGGAGGAGGCCCCTGCCCTCGCCTCCTGGTCATCGGAGCCGGAGACCGTCGTCACGGCCGAGGAGCCGCCGCGCCCGAAGCGGATCGGATGGTGGTCCCGCAAAGACAGGTAATGCCAAGGGCCAGCGAGCTTGCCTCGCTGGCCCTTGATCAAGCCCGCGCGGTGGTTGAGCGAGGCCCGCTCGGGCATCGGTCGAGGAACCGGGGCCGGCCGATTGCGCGCTCGCCTGCTGCGGCCGGAACGGGCTCCGCCATCGCAGGTGTCAGAGCCGACTTGTCAATCTGGCCTGCATGATCTGCTCGACAGCCTGATCGTTCAGCCTGTCGCTCACCTGCTTGCTGCTCGACAGCCGGTGGCCCTCCTTGTCGATGGTGAAATGCCCGGTATGGTACGTGTCGCCGCAGACCTCGAGCTTGCGGCACTCTTCCATGTCCGGAGGGCCATAAGCTTTCAGCGCCGCATACAGCCGCAATCCGCGCTTGGTCGGTTTTCCCTCCTCGGTGAGCGGCATGTCGAAGCCGGCGCCGACGATGCTGTTTCCCTGGCGGCTGCCCAGCCGCAGGTTCCCCGGCGAATCGACCGTATGCATCAGGTAGCTCAGGTAAGCCTCCTGGCGCTCGGGATTTCGCGCCGTGACCGCAGACGTGCCCCTGCCTCCGGCGGGCGACGATGCGGCTGCGGCCGTCGTATCGCGCCGGCTCTCCCGACCGCTCCGCATGCGCTGGCTGGGCGCGGGGACGTTGCCCAACGCGACATCGATGTCCTGCGCCATCAGGCGGCGCTTGTCGGCCTGCGTGGGAGAGGTGGCGGGCGGCGCATCGGCGTGCTCGACCGGTTCATCCCTATATCCGTGCACAACCAGCTCTTCCCCGTATCCGTGCGCAACCGGCTCCTCCTCGATGATTGCGCGCCCGATGCCGCGCATGCACCCAATAGCCGCCGCCTGCATCGCAAGGCCCTGGATAAGGCGCCGCCGGGCATCTGCCTCCTCGCCCCGGGAAATCGCTTCCCCGTCGCGGAATTGCAGGATCATGCGATTGAGCAGATTCTGGACGAGACCGCTGCCCAGAATGTGGGCGACGCTGACGTCGGGTACGCTTCTGGGATCATTCCAATTCTGGAAGACGTCCCATTCGTGCGTCGTCAGCTTGCGTCCGCTTTCGATGGCGGACATGACGTAATATCTCGGATCGTTATAGTATTGATGTATTCTTTTCGTAACATCTATATAGATTCCACTCTCATCCGGCGAGTCCCCATTGAAATGGGTGACGAGATAAGTGCGATCCGATTCCGAAATACCTGAAACCCGCCCGAATTCCACCGAGTGCTGCATTTCGACCGGACCATCAACGTAAATGTACTGCCCATGGGCCATATCGGCCGGCCGGGGGGCCGACGCCACGTTTTGCTCCGTTTGAGACACTGAAGAGACCCCCTGACATATAAAATATGGATATCATTACACTTTTTCTAATATGCCCTGTATCTGGATATACGCGCGTTCAAAAATCGTGTTCGGGCAACACCGTATGGAGATAGAGCCGTTTGCATTCGTTGAAGCAAAGCTTGTTCTGCAATCCGCTCTTAATTTCTCCAGGCTTCCGCACCTTGCGTTCAATTTGACGATAAAATTGAACACAAACTGCTACAATCATTAAAAAATAATAAGTTCCAAATACAAAGCATTTTCCTCCCTGAGCGAGGGAGGCGGCGGCGAAACAACTTTTGGAAAGCTAACACGCTACCGGGGCAACATCAACGCTCCAGATCGATGCTTTGCAGCAATATCGAAATCGGCTCCCGGAACTCGGTGTAGACCTGCTGGCCGATAATCCAGGTGATGACCACGATCAGCGGCAGGACGACCCAGGCGGCGACTTCCTCGAAATGCCGCCGCCGCCGCGCACGCTCACGCCTGCGTTCAAACCACGTGCTCATTCCCCGTCAACTCCGCGTCAGAGGGACTTTCGGCACGGTCTTGACAGCAGGCGCGGCCTTGTCCGCGCTCTGTTTTCCGTCGGCGGCGCCGTTGCCGGGCGTTTCCTTGGTGTCGGCCGCCACCGCCGCCTTGCGCGAGCGGCGGGGTTTCGCCGGGGCCGCGTCCGCAAGCTCGTCGCCCTGCGTTTCCTGCGGCTGGCGAGTGCGCCGGCTTGCGCTGGTGTCGGCGTCCGGGCCGCCCGAGGGGTCGGGGTCGCCGTCATCCGGCGGTGCGTCGCCCTCTGCCCGGCCGGCTCCGCGCCGTTTGGCCGCGCCCTTGACGCCCTTCTCGGGGCGGGGCGGGACGGGATCCTGCGGGTAGTCCAGCGCCAGCGATCTGACGCCGTCTTCCTCCTTGACGACGACGCGCACCACGCCGCCGTTCTTCAGCAGCCCGAACAGAATGGCATCCGCGAGCGGCGTCTTGATCGTCGTCTGGATCAGGCGGCCGAGCGGGCGCGCGCCCATGGCCTCGTCATAGCCGTTCTCGACGAGCCATTCGCGCGCCTCGTCGGTGAGCTCGATGGTCACGTTGCGCTCGGCCAACTGCGCCTCGAGCTGGATCACGAACTTGTCCACGACCCTGGCGATGACCTCCTTCGGCAGATGGCCGAAGGAAATCACGGCGTCGAGCCGGTTGCGGAACTCGGGCGTGAAGAGGCGCGAGATCGCCTCCTGATCGTCGCCCTCGCGGCGCGTGCGCGTGAAGCCGAACGCCTGCTTGGCGAGATCGGCCGCACCCGCGTTCGTGGTCATGATCAGGATCACGTTGCGGAAATCGACCTGCTTGCCGTTGTGGTCGGTCAGCTTGCCGTGGTCCATGACCTGCAGCAGGATGTTATAGAGGTCGGGATGCGCCTTCTCGATCTCGTCGAGCAGCAGGACGCAGTGCGGATGCTGATCGACCCCGTCCGTCAGCAGGCCGCCCTGATCGAAGCCGACATAGCCGGGCGGCGCGCCGATGAGGCGCGAAATCGTGTGCCGTTCCATGTACTCGGACATGTCGAAACGCAGGATCTCGACGCCGAGCGCGTGGGCGAGCTGACGCGCCACCTCGGTCTTGCCGACGCCCGTCGGGCCGGCGAACAGATAGCTGCCGATGGGCTTCTCCCCGTCCCGCAGCCCCGCGCGCGCGAGCTTGATGGAGGCCGAGAGGGCCGAGATGGCCGCGTCCTGGCCGTAGACCACCCGCTCCAGCGTCTCCTTCAGATGCGCCAGCACCTCGGCGTCGTCCTTGGAGACGGTCTTGGGCGGGATGCGCGCCATGGTGGCGATGGTCGCCTCGATCTCGCGGGTGCCGATGGTCTTCTTGCGCCGGCTCGCCGGCAGCAGCATCTGCGAAGCGCCGGTCTCGTCGATCACGTCGATGGCCTTGTCGGGCAGCTTGCGGTCGTGGATGTAGCGCGCGGAAAGCTCGACCGCGGCCTTGATGGCATCGTTGGTGTAGCGCAGCTTGTGGAAATCCTCGAAATAGGGCTTCAGCCCCTTCACGATCTCGATGGTGTCGGCCACGCTCGGCTCGTTGACGTCGATCTTCTGGAACCGGCGCACCAGTGCGCGGTCCTTCTCGAAATACTGGCGGTACTCCTTGTAGGTCGTCGAGCCGATGCAGCGCAGCGACCCCGAGGCCAGCGCCGGCTTCAGCAGGTTCGACGCATCCATCGCCCCGCCCGATGTCGCCCCCGCGCCGATCACCGTGTGGATCTCGTCGATGAAGACGATGGCGTTAGGGTGCGCCTCGATCTCCTTCATGACCTGCTTCAGCCGCTCCTCGAAGTCGCCGCGATAGCGCGTGCCCGCAAGCAGCGTGCCCATGTCGAGGGCGAAGACGGTAGCGTCCTTGAGTACGTCAGGCACCTCGCCCGTGATGATCTTGCGCGCCAGCCCCTCGGCGATCGCCGTCTTGCCGACGCCCGGATCGCCGACGAGCAGGGGGTTGTTCTTCTGCCGCCGGCAGAGAACCTGAATGGTGCGCTGGATCTCGGCACCGCGCCCGATCAGCGGATCGATGCGGCCGTCCTTCGCCTTCTTGTTGAGGTTTATGCAATAAGCATCCAGTGCATCGCCCTTTTTCTTGGTGCGCACCTCGGTGTCATCGTTGGCCTGGGCGCGCGACTCGGATTCGTCGTCCGCGCCGCGCGGCGGGCGCTGCTCCGTGACGCCGGGGCGCTTGGCGATGCCGTGGCTGATGTAGTTCACGGCGTCGTACCGCGTCATGTCCTGCTCCTGCAGGAAATAGGCGGCGTGGCTCTCCCGCTCGGCGAAGATCGCTACCAGCACGTTGGCGCCGGTCACCTCCTCCCGCCCGGAGGACTGGACGTGAATCACCGCGCGCTGGATGACGCGCTGGAACCCGGCGGTCGGCTTGGAGTCCTCCCGTCCGGCGGTGATCAGGTTGGCGAGTTCGCCGTCGACGTATTCGACGAGATTGCGCCGCAGGGCGTCGATATCGACATTGCAGGCGCGCATCACCGCCGCCGCGTCCTGATCGTCGATCAGCGCGAGCAGCAGGTGCTCAAGGGTAGCGTATTCGTGCCGGCGTTCGTTGGCAAACGCCAGGGCGCGATGCAGGGCTTGTTCAAGACTGCGGGAGAATGTCGGCAACGGAAGATCCTTTCTCCGGCTGGCGGGCCCTAGAGGCTGTCAGTAACCATGGATAGGGCCTGGACATCGGCGATTTTGCCCGAGTGCCAGGAGGTTGGTGACGGCAAGCCTTCCGGCTTGCCGAGCCGACCGACGCCGCAATCGGGCAAAATCGCCACGCCACTTCGTGGTGAGGCGAAACTGACCGACTGCGGTATCGCATCGCTTGCCGATACAGAAGTATCGGCTGCGCAACGCTCCTTGCATTCGGCCAGTCTGACCTCATCCAGGCCCTATCCATGGTTACTGACAGCCTCTAATTCTTCTCCATAACGCACTGGAGAGGGTGCTGGTGTTTTCGCGAGAAATCCATGACCTGCGTTACTTTGGTTTCCGCGACTTCATATGTAAAGACCCCACATTCACCGACACCGGTCTGGTGAACATGTAACATGATGCGGGTAGCATCTTCCTTATTCTTGTTAAAGAAACTCTCCAGAACGTGAACGACGAATTCCATCGGCGTGTAATCGTCGTTCAGCAGCAGCACGCGATACATGTTCGGCCGTCTGACCCGGGTGCGGGTCCTGGTCAGCACAGCCGATCCGGGCCCCTCGGGCACCGATACCGTGCGCGACCGCTTGTCGGACATGAGACTGTCTCCCGCGCCTCCATGCGGCCCAGAGCGCCCCTGGGGGACGCTGTCTTCGACGATCGGCCCCCCGGAACGCGCAACACCCGACATTGTCCATGCGTGGAGCACCTTTTCCGCTCCTGTCATTGCTGTATGCACCACACTGCGGCGCATGCTCCGTGCGCCTCCGAACCCAAGACCGGCACACGTTTCGTGCGCCATCGCGACCCCATCAATTTTCCATACCCAATCTAGTCGTGGCAAGCGCTCATTGCCAGTCCCTCTTTTAATAATTGCGTCACGAAGCTGTCGCGGGGATTGAGCCCGGATGCGGCGGGATCGCCGCGCGGCCGGCATCGAGTCCGCCTGCGCCGATGAGGCCGAACGCGAAAAGCCGCCCCACAATAGACGCCTGCCGCCCTTTCGAGCATCAAACGTCTATCGTGCGACGGCTTGCGCCGAACAGCGTCGGCAACGATGAGTGGCCGGAAGCCAGCGGGCATGCACCGGGTGGCTCATTTCCGAAGGCGGGAGCCGAACTCCCTACCCGGCCCGTGATCCAGCCCGGTCGGGCCGGATCGCAGCAGGAAAACGCCTCAGCGGGCGTTCGTGGCCGACTGGGCGCGGGCCAGGACGCCTTCGTAGGGCTTGAAGGCTTCCTTGGCGAGGTCCGTGTAGAGCTCGCCGATCTTGGTGCTCTCGGCGACGAAATTCTCATACGTGGTCTTGGCGTAGTCGGTCTGGATCTCGATGGCCTTGTCGAGCGACTTGGCGGCCACGAGCTTCTCGAGCGCGCTGGTGCCTTCCTCGAACGACTTCTTGGTGTAGTCGGCGAGCTCGGCGGCAATGCCCTGCAGACCCTTGGAAACGGCGCCGAACGCCTTCAGCGACGTCTCGATCTGGTCCTTGCCAAATTTCTGGACGTTTTCGTACTGCGCAGCCATTCTCTATCTCCTTGGGCGTCACTCCGCCCTTCTCGTTGAACAAGGCGCCGACTGGCGCCGGTTGGGCCGGAAAGAGCGCCGCAAGGCGATTCCGGGTGATGGTTTCACGAGATGCCCCCGCAGGCCATTCACCCCGCGATACGCCCCTCTCGCATGCACGCCTCCCTTGACCGGAAGACGAAACCGTTCGACGCGCATAATATGTGCAGCGCACAAATTATGTCAACCTTAATGTTGCACTGCAAAATAGATCCGCCCTCATTCGCTCCATCCGCCTCCGACATGACGCGCGGATTAACCCCTCCGTAACCGCGTCGCTATAGGATCGTTGACTGTGCTGGAGACGCGACGGCCGGAATCTTTCCGAGGTCCGACAACGCGTCAAGGCAGTGTACCAAGGGAACCGGGGGCTGCGGCAATGATCTGGAGTTGCGTTGTACGAGGACGTCATAGCATCTTGAATTACGCAGGGGTGGCCGGTGTGGCCGTGGCGTTGATCGCAGGTGCGGTGAGTCCGGCCGACGCCGCGCGGCGCAAGGCGGCGGCGCCCGCCTACAACCCCCCGTCCGCAGCCATCGTGGTGGACGTGAACACGGGGCGCACGCTGTTTGCGGAGAATGCCGACGCACCGCGAATTCCGGCCTCCCTCACCAAGGTGATGACACTTTATCTGCTGTTCGAGCAGATCGAAAGCGGCCATTTCAACTCTGGAACCCGCCTGCGCGTGACGAAATACGCAGCCTCGCAGCCGCCTTCCAAACTCGGCGTGCGGGCCGGCTCGACCATCAGCGTGGAAGACGCCATCAAGGCGCTGGTCACGCGCTCCGCCAACGACGTCGCCGTCGTCATCGCGGAAAATATCGCCGGCACCGAGGAAGAATTCGCGCGCATGATGACGAACAAGGCGCGGGCGCTGGGCATGAGCAAGACGACCTTCCGCAACCCGCACGGCCTGCCCGCCAATCCGCCCAACATCACCACCGCGAGGGACCTTGCGCTGCTCGGGCGCGCGATCCAGGATCGCTTCCCCCGCTACTACGCCTATTTCAGCACGCGCAGCTTCACCTATGCCGGACAGAACATCCCCAATCACAACCGTCTGCTCGGCCGCGTCGAAGGCGTCGACGGCATCAAGACCGGCTATACCCGCGCTTCCGGCTTCAATCTTCTGACCTCGATGCGCGCGGACGGCCGCCATGTCATTGCCACCGTTCTGGGTGGCCGGTCGGGCGCCCAGCGCGACCGCCGCATGGAGCAGATCCTCGCCCAGACGCTGCCGGCAGCCCATTCGGGGCGCCGCCGGACGCCGCTCGTCGCCGAGGCGCCCAGCGCCCGCGCGCCGGAGCTGCGCGTCGCCGCCCAGGCGCCGGAACCGCCGCGGCGGACGGTTTTCGTGCCGCCGTCGCAGCCTCTGTCGGACACGGTGCCGCTCGCCATCGGCAAGCCCGTGGACCTGTCGAACATCCGCCCGGTCGTGGCGTCCGCCGAAGGGTCGACCGCGACGCCGGCGTCCGGCACGCAGGTCCAGTCCGCGACCGGCGCGCTTGCCTATGCGGCGGCGCCGGTGCCCGCTCCCCGTCCGGACAACGCCGCGCCGGCGGCGGAGCTCACGCTGGCATCCGTGCAGCCTGCCGCGCATGCGCTCGACAACGTCGTGCCGCCCGTAAAGCCTGAGACGGTCGCAGCCGCGCCGGCCCCTCGCGCGGCCGGATGGGTCATTCAGCTTGGCGCCTCGGCCGACGAGGACAAGGCCCTCCACCTGCTCCAGCAGGCGCGCACGCGGGCCCGCGACCTGCTCGAGAACGCCTCTCCGTTCACCGAGAAGGTGGTGCGCGGCAATGTGACGCTTTTCCGGGCGCGCTTTTCCGGCTTCGACCCCGAGGGAGCGCAGGCGGCCTGCAAGAGCCTGAAACGGAGCGGCTTCGACTGCTTCGCCACACGTAGCTGACAGTGGCATCCCGCCGGCGCGGCGGGAGCGCCTTCAGACAGACCATGTATGCGTAAAATCCAAGGTGTGGAGCCTTCAACGATGTCCACCCAGCAAGACATCTTTGGCCTGATTGACCCGGGAAGCAAGATAGTTCGTCCCCCCCTGGTCTGGATGCAGCCTTTTCATCAGGGTGCGGTGCGCCTCGCGGATCTGCGTCTCCGTCGCTCCTGGTTCAAGGCCAAGAACTTCAAAGGCCTCATCTTCGGTCATCCTGCCCTGCCCCGCGCCGTTGACGGACCCCGTGTACGGATCGCGCTCAGCGTTTTTTCCCCCGATGGAAAACCGGCCGCTCAGATACGTGTCTAGACGGCGCCCCTGCACCAACCACCATCCCGCGCCACCCAGCAGCAGGGCGATGTCTATCCGGCCGCGCAACGTCAGCAGCACGGCGAGCGCGATCGCGGTCCAGCCGCCGATCTTGCGCAGCAGGGCGGCGAGTTCCTTGGGGTTCGCCTCGGCATAGTTCTTGCCAAGCCACCACAGCATCCATACGGCGAGAGCACCGGCCAGCAGGTAGATCATGGCCCGCTCACCGCGAATACACCCCTTCGACGCGGATCGATCCGGAAATCGTGACCGTGGAGCCGCCCACCTGGAACGAATGCCCCCTCGCCCCTTCCCGATCGAGGGTGCGCGGCATCGGCCCGCTCCCGAGGCGCGGATCGCCGGGCTTCAGGGGGCCGCCCTCGCATTTGGCGGAGGGGGAAGCGGTTTCTCCGCCGCGCAATACGCAACCGTTCCCATCCGCCGTCGCCTGCGCGGAGGCGGACGGCGCGAGAACCGGGAGCGCCAGAAGAACGCTGCTCAGAAAGATCGTCGGCGTTTTCACTCCGTCCTCCAACTCTGCTTCTTGCGAGTCTGCTTCCGACAGGTCTGCCTCTTGCGAGCCGCTTCCCGGTCGTGGGCCGGAATCGGGTCGGATACCCAAGCGGGGATTATGCGCGTTTTTTGCGATGTTTTCAAAGCCGCCTTTCCCGATGGCGGCTCACAATTGCAAGAGAAAAGATGCTTACAGCAGCCCGAGAGCCGCGAGGTCGCGGCGCATGTCCTCCGGCATTGCGGATGCCGCGATAGTCGCCGCGTCGCCGATATCGGGCGGCGCGTCCTTGCCGGCGAGATAGCGCCAGCCCTGAAAGGCGCGGAACGGCCGCGGAACGACGGGCACGACGACGCCCTCGAGCACCAGCCGGCAGCGGCCGATGCCGTCCTCGCCCCTGACCTCGCGCAGATCGAGCAGCTTCTGCCGGCACGCGATCTGCCCCTTGATCACCCAATAGAGCGATCCGCCGTCGAGCAGCTCATCCTTCCGTTTCGGGGTCATGCGCGTGGTGTGGCCGTGCTCGCCCTTGCGTCCCGCCACCCAGGCCGCGAGTTCCGCCACCGAATCGACGCCGACGCACAGCTTGATCAGGTGCAGGCCGCTCACGGCGCCCCGCCCGGTTCGCTGGTGCCGAATATCGGCTCGAACGCGGCGCGCAGCGCCACATCGGCATCGTTCATGCCGACCAGCAGTCCGAGGTCGACGAGGCTCGTCACCCCGTGTCCGCGGATGCCGCAGGGGATGATGCCGCGGTAATGCGCGAGGTTCGGGTCCACGTTGAGGCTGATGCCGTGGAACGTCACGCCCCGGCGGACGCGGATGCCGATGGCGGCGATCTTGTCCTCGATGCCGTCCCCCTTCTCGGGGCGCCGCACCCAGACACCGACGCGGTCCTCGCGCCTTTCGCCGCGCACGTTGAACGCATCGAGCGCGGCGATGATCCACGCCTCCAGCGCGGCGACGAACCGGCGCAGATCGGGCGTGCCGCCGGTGGTGCGCCGGCGCAGGTCAAGCATCACATAGGCGACCCGCTGGCCGGGGCCGTGATAGGTGTACTGGCCGCCGCGCCCGGTGCGGTAGACCGGAAAGCCGTGCGCATCGATGAGATCGGCCGCCTGCGCCGAGGTGCCCGCCGTATAGAGCGGCGGATGTTCGAGGAGCCAAACGCATTCGGGCGCGCGGCCCTCGGCGATCGCGGCGACGCGGTCCTCCATGAAGGCGATCGCCGCCTCGTAGGCCACGGGAGCATCGCTCACGATCCATTCCACCGGCTGTTCGCCAGGCGCCGGCAGCAGCGTGCCGGTGAGACCGTCACGGCCGGCAACGGTTGCGGAGATTGCGGATACGCTCATCGTGTGTTCCTCACGCGCCGGCGTCGGCAGCCTGGCCCATGCGCTCGCGGACGATGCCGTCGATGGCGCCGATGGCCTGCGTGGCCGGCTCGAAAAAGTGCTCGTGCCAGACGCGCTCGTCAATGGCGCCGACCACATTGTCGAGCACGTTGAGAATGCCGAAGGCGCCGGTCGCCTCCACGATGGCATCGATGTTCACCACCGCCCCCGAACTGCCGATGCTCACCACGGTGTCGCAGACATCGAGGCTGACGGCGATCTCGCCGAGCACGCGGTAGAGCGGCGCCATCTCACCGAAGAACACCACGTCCGGCTTGATCACCCGCTGCGGATCGGTCTCGGGATCGAAGCTTGAATAGCCGATGTCGCGCAGTTCGCCGGTGCGGATATTGCGCAGGTTGCGCAGGAAGCCGTGCAGATGCACCGTGTCGGTGACGCCGGCGCGCTCGAAAAGATCGTCGATGTTCTGCGTGATGTTGATCACGCGCCCCGGAAAGGCTTCCTGCCATGCCGCGACGGCGGCGTGGGCAGCGTTCGGTCCGGCCTCGCCGAGTTCGGTGCGGCGATGGTTGTAGAAGGCATGCACGAGGGCATGGTTGGTGCGCCAGGTATCGTAGTTCGCCACCTCGCGCGGATCGTGCCCGTGCCACAGGCCGTTGCTGTCGCGAAAGGTGGGGATGCCGGATTCGGCGCTGACGCCGGCCCCGGAGAAGACCACCAGGCGCGGCGCGCGCTTCTCGCCGGCCTCCCCGGGCCGCGACCATGCATCATTCAGGAAACCGCTCATCCAGACCGCCCCGCAATGGGTGCCCCGCCGGCCAGAAACGCCGCCGGCAGCGCCCCTTCCGGAGGAAAGATATCCCCGCCTCCGGCAGCTAACCTATTCATCGTTCGTCTGATGGCCGCTTGTGCCATCGCTCAAGCTGCAGATAGCGTGCCCGGGGGCGTATTTCCAGTGTCTAGTCCTCGTCGTCCGGCATGGGAAAGATGGCATTGCCTATCCAAGCGGCCACGGAATCCGCCGCTTCGGACAAGCTGGCGCTGACAGAGTAGAAGCCGGCCGCTGCCACCGTGGCGACCGAGCCGCCCACGACGATGGTGCTCGCGATCTCGTTGACATTGCCCGAATAGAGCGCCGCAGCGGCACCGACCACACCCGCCGTGAGGCCAATGAAGACATAAGGTTTCGCGTCTTCCACCGCCCGTTCGACCTGCTCGACGACAACCCGTCTCGCATCCTGCTGCGCGTCGCTCATCGCCTGCTGGAAGGGATCGCTCTTGTAGGCTTCTCTCAGTTTCTCGCCAAAATGCCGTCCGAGCGTGCCTCGCAGATACGCTTGCGCCAGCTGCGCGCCGTTCTGGTGTTCCGTTTGCGCGGTTGGATCGCTGGCGAGCCTGTCGGTTTGAGCGGTGATGTTGGCCATCGCCTGCTGCACCTGATTGCGCGGGCCGATTGCCTTTTCGACCACCTCGGTGGCCACGATGCCACCGAGGAACCGGGCGAACGAGACGCAACCGCTCACAACCCAGCGCGCGAAACCAAGCACGGCCCGGGCCGCCCATTGTGCCAGTTTCGCCAGACCGACCGCACGCGAAATGCCGCCGACCACCACGACCCCCGCCTTGCCGACGTAGCCGGCCATCCGCCGCGCCAAAGGGGCGCCCGGCCCGCCGACCATCCTGTCACCGAGCGCGCAGTCATGCGCGTAGCCCTCGGCAAGATAGGACTTGTAGGCGTGCGGCCATTGCGCGACGCGGTCGAAGATCGGCAGATCCTCGGCCGCATCGCCGGATGCCACGCTGATGCGCGGGTTCGCCTCGTCGTCGGCGGAGAATGAGGCCGGGCTTGCGGACGGCTGGCCGATGGATGCGTCGAGGCTCCTCATGCCCTGCACACCGCCGATTGTTCACCGGCGGATTGATTGCCGAACGATACCGGCTGCTCGAAGAACGCGCGCGAACCGACGGCCTTCACCCACAGCTCGATCGTCCGCAGGCAGGACACCATGAAGCCGGAGAACGCCGCGGCGTCGAGCCCGCCGATGGCGATGTAGTTGACGTAATGGAGCTTGTTCTCGCGGCGGTCGAATCCGACCGTGCCGTTGCCGGTCAGCGCGTGGGCGAGATTCAGCTCGAGAATGTTGGCGAAGACGAAGCTGGTGTCGGCGGCGGCAATATCGGCGATCGTCGCGGCCACCAGAACCATATCCCTGTCGCTGTCGTAGCGGATATCGACGGCACGGTCGTTGAAGACGATACGGACGTCATTCCGGGCATTGAACGCCAGATCGTCTATGCCGATCGTCTTGCCGAATGCCTTCAGCAGCAATTCGTGCTTCGCGGTAGCGTACATGCGCAATATCTTTCAGGAACAATACAGGCAGTAGACAGCAACCTCCCGCAAGGTAGGTGAACAATACGTCTGCAATAAGGCGCGTTACGCGGCCGTTTCGCGCCGATAGGCCGCCAGATCGTAATTGAGGATCGGCCCCAGCCAGCGTTCGACCTCGGCCACCTCCATGCCCTTGCGCCGGGCGTAGTCCTCGACCTGATCGCGTTCCACCTTGGCGACACCGAAATAGAACGCCTCCGGGTGCGAGAGATAGAGGCCGGAAACCGACGAGCCCGGCCACATGGCGTAGCTTTCGGTCAGCTTCACGCCGGCGCGCCGCTCCGCCCCCAGGAGATCGAACAGCGTCGCCTTCTCGGTATGGTCGGGCTGGGCCGGATAGCCGGGCGCGGGGCGGATGCCGCGATAATCCTCGCGCAGCAGCGCCTCGTAGTCGTCCTCCGCCTCGCCGGGCGCGTAGGCCCAGAATTCGCGCCGCACGCGCTGGTGCATCCGCTCGGCGAAGGCTTCCGCCAGACGGTCGGCGAGCGCCTTGACCATGATCGAGGCATAATCGTCGTTGGCGCGCTCGAAGCGGCGGGCGATGCGGTCCTCCGCGAGGCCGGACGTCACCACGAAGCCGCCGATATAGTCGGCCTTGCCCGTCTCCCGCGGTGCGACGAAATCGGACAGCGCCACATTCGGCTTGCCGTCGCGGCGGGTAAGCTGCTGGCGCAGGGTGTGGAACGTCGCCAGCCGCTCCGTGCGGCTTTCGCCGGTGTAGAGGGCGATGTCGTCGCCTTCCGCATTCGCCGGCCAGAAGCCGATCACCGCCTTGGGCGTGAACCAGCGCTCGTCGATGATGCGCTTCAGCATCTCCTGCGCTTCCGCATAGAGCTGGCGCGCTGCCACCCCCTGCTCCGCGTCGTCGAGGATCTGCGGGAAGCGCCCTTTCAGCTCCCACGACTGGAAGAACGGCGTCCAGTCGATATAGCGCGCCAGTTCCGCGACATCGTAGGAACTGAACGTGCGCGTGCCGGTGAACACGGGCTTCGGCGGCGTATAGCCCGCCCAGTCGATCGCGACCTTGTTGGCGCGCGCCTTCTCCAGCGGCACGCGCTTCTTGTCCGCCTCGGCGCGGGCGTGGGCGGCGGCGACCTTGGCGTATTCCTCGCGGATGGAGGCAATGTAGCCCGGCCGCTGCTCCCGCGACAGCAGGGAGGACACCACGCCCACCGCGCGGCTCGCGTCGTTGACGTGGATCGCCTGCCCGCGCCCGTAGTTGGGATGGATCTTCACCGCCGTGTGCACCCGGCTCGTCGTCGCGCCGCCGATGAGCAGCGGGATGTCGAAGCCCTCGCGCTCCAGCTCCGCCGCGACGTGCGCCATCTCGTCGAGCGAGGGCGTGATGAGGCCGGAGAGGCCGATGATGTCCACCTTCTCGATGCGCGCGGTCTCCAGGATTTTCTGCGCCGGCACCATGACGCCGAGATCGACGATCTCGTAGTTGTTGCACGCCAGCACGACACCGACGATATTCTTGCCGATGTCGTGCACGTCGCCCTTGACGGTGGCCATCAGCACCTTGCCGGCGCTCGCGCGCTGGTCGAGGCCGGTCTCCTCCTTCTCCTTCTCCATGAAGGGCATGAGCCACGCGACCGCCTGCTTCATCACGCGCGCCGATTTCACCACCTGCGGCAGGAACATCTTGCCCGCGCCGAACAGGTCGCCGACGACGTTCATGCCCGCCATCAGCGGCCCCTCGATCACGTGCAACGGCCGGGCGGCGGCGAGGCGCGCCTCCTCGACATCCTCCTCGATATAATCGGTGATGCCGTTGACGAGCGCGTGCTCCAGCCGCTTGCCGACCTCCCATGTGCGCCATGTCAGATCGGCCTCACGGGCCTGCCTGCCCTTGCCGCCCTTGTAGTCCTCGGCAAGCGCCAGCAGGCGCTCTGTGTTGTTTTGGCTGTCTTTTTGAGTGTCTTGGCGACGGTTGAGGATGACGTCCTCGCACGCCTCGCGCAGCACCGGGTCGATCTCGTCATAGACGGCAAGCTGCGCCGCGTTGACGATGCCCATATCCATCCCCGCCTGGATGGCGTGATAGAGAAACACCGCGTGCATGGCCTCGCGCACCGGCTCGTTGCCGCGGAACGAGAACGACAGGTTCGACACCCCGCCCGAGATATGCGCATGCGGCAGGTTCTGGCGGATGCGCCGCGTCGCCTCGATGAAGTCGACGCCGTAATTGTCGTGTTCCTCGATGCCGGTCGCGACCGCGAAGATGTTCGGGTCGAAGATGATGTCCTCGGGCGGAAAGCCGATCTCCCCGGTCAGCAGCCTGTAGGCGCGGGTGCAGATCTCGACCTTGCGGTCCTCGGTATCCGCCTGACCCACCTCGTCGAAGGCCATCACCACCACGGCCGCGCCGTAGGAGCGCACGATGCGCGCCTCGCGCAGGAACTTTTCCTCGCCCTCCTTGAGCGAGATGGAGTTGACGATGCCCTTGCCCTGCAGGCACTTGAGGCCCGCCTCGATGACCTCGAACTTGGACGAATCGACCATCACCGGCACGCGGGCGATGTCGGGTTCGGAGGCGACGAGGTTGAGGAAGGCGGTCATGGCCTTCTCGCTGTCGAGCAGGCCCTCGTCCATGTTGACGTCGATGACCTGCGCGCCCGCCGCCACCTGATCGCGCGCCACCTCGAGAGCGGTCGCGTACTCGCCGTTCGTGATCAGCTTGCGAAACCGCGCCGAACCGGTGACGTTGGTGCGCTCGCCGATGTTGACGAACGGGATGTCGGAGGTGAGCGTGAACGGCTCCAGCCCCGAGAGCGCGAGCAGCGGCCTGTGCTCGGCCGGCACGCGCGGTGCCTTGCCCGCGACCGTCTCGGCGATGGCGCGGATGTGGTCGGGCGTGGTGCCGCAGCAGCCGCCGAGGATGTTGACGAGCCCCGCCTGCGCGAACTCGTCGACGAGTTTCGCCATCGCCTCCGGGCTCTCGTCGTAGAGGCCGAACTCGTTCGGCAGGCCGGCGTTCGGATAGGCGCAGACGAGCGTGTCCGCCACCTGCCCCAGCTCCTGGATATGCGCCCGCATCTCGCGCGCGCCGAGCGCGCAGTTGAGGCCGATCGAGAACAGCTCGGCATGGCGCAACGAATACCAGAACGCCGTCGGCGTCTGGCCGGAGAGCGTGCGCCCGGAGAGATCCGTGATGGTGCCGGAGATCATGATCGGCAGATCGACGCCCAGTTCCGAAAACACCTGCTGCGCCGCGATCACCGCCGCCTTGGCGTTCAGCGTGTCGAAGATGGTCTCGATCAGGATGATGTCGGAGCCGCCGGCGATGAGGCCACGCGTCTGCTCGGCATAGGCGTCGCGCACCTCGTCGAAGGTGACGGCGCGGAAACCCGGATCGTTGACGTCGGGCGAGATCGACAGCGTGCGGTTGGTCGGGCCGATGGCGCCGGCGACGAAGCGCCTGCGGCCGTCCCGCTTCTCCGCGATGACCGCCGCCTCGCGCGCGAGCCGCGCACCCTCGAAATTGATGTCATAGACGGCCGACTCGAGCCCGTAATCCGCCTGGGCGATCGAGGTGCCGGAAAACGTGTTGGTCTCGACGATGTCCGCCCCTGCCAGGAAATATTGCAGGTGGATGTCGCGGATGGCGTCGGGCTTGGTCAGCACCAGGATGTCGTTGTTGCCCTTCAGGTCGCCCTGGTGATCCCTGAAGCGCTCGCCGCGAAAATCGTTCTCGGCGAGCTTGAGGCCCTGCACCATGGTGCCCATGGCGCCGTCGAGAATCAGGATGCGTTCGGTGGCTGCCTCGCGCAGCGCCCTGCGGACATCCGCGCCATCGGCGGGAATCGGGCGATCCCGATGCTCACTCATACTCTTGCCCCTTAGCTTTTTCGCCCAAAACGTCTTGCCAACCGCCGGAGAGGGTCACGCCGCCGCCTGCTTGCTGCCGGCCTGCGGGCGCAGGCCGAGCAGATGGCAGATCGCGTATACGAGATCGGCGCGGTTCATCGTGTAGAAGTGGATGTCGGTCACGCCCCTGTCCACGAGATCGAAGACCTGCTCCGCCGCCACCGCCGCCGCGATGAGGCGGCGCGTCTCGGTGTCGTCGTCGAGACCGTCGAAGCGGTGCGCCAGCCACGCAGGCACATGCGCGCCGGCGCGCGCCGCGAAAGCAGCCGTCTGGCGGAAATTCTGCACCGGCAGGATGCCGGGCACGATCGGGATGTCGATACCGGCGGCCCGCACCTGGTCGAGATAGCGGAAATAGGTGTCGTTATCGAAGAAGAACTGGGTGATCGCCCGCGTCGCCCCCGCCTCGACCTTCTGGCGCAGCACCTCGATGTCGACGGCGAGGCTGTCGCTCTCGGGGTGCTTTTCGGGATAGGCCGAGACGCTGACCTCGAAGTTGCCGATGGCCCGGATGCCTTCGATCAGCTCCGGCGTCGAGGCATAGCCCTGCGGATGCGGCTCATAACGCGTGCCGATGCCGCCGGCCGGGTCGCCGCGCAGCGCCACGATGTGCCGCACGCCGACATCGAAATACGCGCGGATCACGTCGTCGACCTCGGCCCGCGCCGCCGAGACGCAGGTGAGATGCGCCGCCGGCCGCAAGGGGGTTTCCTCCAGAATGCGCTTGACGGTGGCGTGCGTGCGCTCGCGCGTTGAGCCGCCCGCGCCGTAGGTCACCGACACGAACGAGGGATTGAGCGGCTCCAGCCGCTTGATCGACGCCCACAGCGTGTCCTCCATCGCCTCGGTCTTGGGCGGGAAGAACTCCAGCGATACGCGCACCGGGCGCGTCGTGTCCCTGCTGGCGCGGAAACCGGAACGGGTCGAGTGAACGGACATGCAAAACTCCAGTCGGGCAAGAATGCCACTCGGGCCAAGGATGCTACTCGGGCCAAGAATGCTACTCGGGCCAAGAATGCAGCTCAGGCAATGGCGCGCAGGGATTGATCGGGTACAACGTCGGTGATGATGCGCCGGTCGCGGGCGAGATAGAGCGATACGGTCAGTTGGTCGGCGGACGGATTGGGCGGCGCGAGGTCGCGGTGGGAGACGAGATCGAGCCCCACGTCCTCCAGCCAGCCCGCCATCTGCTCGAAGGAGAAGCCCAGCCGCCGGTGCGCGTGCTTTTCCCGCAGGAACTCGAGCTCATGGGCGGCGAAATCGACGATCAGCAGGCGCCCGCCCGGCGCCAGCGCCGCCGCCGCCTCGCGGATGGCGCGGGCCGGGTCGTCGAGGAAATGCAGCACCTGATGGATGAGCACCAGATCGAACGCATTGCGCTCCACCGGCAGGGCATGGATATCGCCCTGGCGCAACTGTACGTGGCTCAGCCCCGCCTGCTCCAGATTGGCACGGGCGACCGCGAGCATGCCGTGGCTGGCATCGAGGCCCACGGCCCTGTCGGCCTGTCCGGCGAGAAGCTGCAGCATGCGCCCGGTGCCGGTGCCGAGATCGAGAACGGCGTTGAAGTGCTGCGCACCGAGCGTCTCGTGGATGGCGGATTCCACGGCCTCCTCGGGCACATGGAGCGACCGCATCGCGTCCCAATGCCCGGCGATGCGCGAGAAATGCGCCTGCGCCGCCTGCGCCCGCGCCTCGCGCACGGCCTGCAGCCGCTCCCTGTCCGCCTGCAACTGCGGGTCGTTCCTGTCGAGCCGGGCGACGAGATCGCGCACTGCGACCGCGCCGGCGCTCTGGTCGGCGAGCCGGAAGAAGGCCCACGCCCCCTCGCGCTGGCGCTCGATCAGCCCCGCTTCCGTCAGCAGCTTGAGATGGCGCGATATGCGCGGCTGGGACTGGGCCAGGATGTCGGTGAGGTCGGAAACATTCAATTCCCCCTCGGTGAGCAGGGCCAATATCCGCAGACGCGTCTCCTCGCCCGCCGCCTTGAGCGTCGTCAGCATCGCCGACAGGGAAACGGGCAACGGGGCCGTCATGGGGAAACGCTCCTGAAATGGTCCGCGACGGGAAAGGATGCAACGCCCCCGGCAGGCCGACAACACCGAATATCTATACCGTGGAACTCTCCGCGCGTCATATAAACATATGTTTATGTCTACTCCGTGTAGGGTGCAAGCACCAATCGACGCTTTTCATCTGTTCCAGCGCGGCGGCGACGCGGCGGATCGGCTTGCGGATCGCGCAAAAGCCGTTCCAGGCGCTCTTGACCTCGGGCGGCCGAACCTCATATTTTGTACTCAGCTGTTTTCGCGCGATGCTGCCTGAGCGGGTCGTGCGGGGATGAATTGAAACGAAGTGCCAAAAAGGGCTTCGGACATGTCACGCGTACCGTCATTATCTTCGCCGTTCCTGCTCGGTTTCGACGAAATCGAGCGCGCGCTCGACCGGGTCACCAAAAACGCGAACGACGGATATCCTCCCTACAACATCGAGCGTATCCCCGGCGAGGCCAATGCGCCCGACCGGCTTCGCATCACCTTGGCAGTGGCGGGATTTTTGCGCGAGCAGCTTGAAATCACCGTCGACGAGAACCAACTCGTCATCAGAGGTCGACAGACGGAGGACAAGAACCGGCACTACCTGCATCGCGGCATTGCGGCGCGGCAGTTTCAGCGGTCGTTTCTTTTGGCTGACGGCATGGAGGTGTTGGGGGCTGACCTTGCAAACGGGCTCCTGTCGATCGATCTTGTCAGGCCCGAAGCCCAGCGCATCGTCCGGCGGATCGACATTCTGGCGCGCGAATGATCGCGGCCCGAAGTTCGCTACTGCTTCTGAAGGAGAGTGCGATGATCAATGGTTCCTTTGAATTCCACGGCGATGTGACCGACCGGCAGGCATTCGGCCTCGCGGGCGGTGGCAAGGTCGCCTACCTGCGTTCCATCAAGTCGGAGGAGGTGAAGAACCTCTTCCCCAACGCCCCGGCCATCAAGCCCGGCCTGAAGCTGTTCGCGCTTCTCGCCGCCGACGGCACGCCGATCGTGGTGACCGACAACCGCGATACCGCCATCGCCAATGCCTGGGCGCATGACCTCGAAGCCGTGAACGTGCACTGAAACGGCATCGCGCCGAAATCCACGAACGCCGCCGCATGTTCATGCGGCGGCGTTCGTATGTCAGGACTGCACCGCCCTTTCCACGGTGTTGATTAGCAGGTCGATATCCTGCGGGCGGGACAGGCGGTGGTCGCCGTCCTTGATGAGCGTGACGGTGGCCGCCTCGCCGGGCAGGTGATCGACGAGTTCGAGCGCGTGCCGCCACGGCACGTCCGGGTCCTGCATTCCCTGCAGGATATGCACCGGGCAGCCGGGCCGGATCGGCGCGCCGAACAGGTTGTGGCTCGACCCGTCCTCGATGAGCGCGCGCGTGACCGGATAGGGCTCGCCGTAGGCCGAGGGCACCAGGAGCTGGCCGGCCTCGGTGATGGTGTGCCGCTGCTCCTGCGACATCGACGCCCACATGAGCTTTTCGGTGAAATCGACCGCCGGCGCGATCAGCACCAGCGCCGAGGGGGCCGAGAGCGTGCCTGAAAGGGCGCGCGCGGCGAGCAGCGCCAGCCAGCCGCCCATGGACGACCCGACCAGAACCGGAGACGGTCCGCCCTCGGCCACGATGATGGCGAGCGCATCCGAAAGCCAGTCCGATATCGTGCCGTCCTCGAAGCGGCCGTCCGACTCGCCGTGTCCGGAGTAGTCGAAGCGCAGGAAGGTGCGCCCGGCGCGCGCCGCCCAGTCGTCGAGCGCCTCGGCCTTGGTGGCGCGCATGTCGGAACGGAATCCGCCGAGCCACACCACAGCCGGCCATCGCCCGTCGCGGGCGAGGAAGGCGAGCCGCCGGTCGCCCGTGGGCGTCGAATTAATGAAATATTGCGGATTAGGCTGGTTCACTTTACTTGAACTCCATTGCCAGCATGGCCTCGTACGAATCTCTCTTTGCAGCCTTTTACAACGGTGGACCAGACGATGCGACCAGGCGCCTCCCATGCCTCGCCCACCGCCCTTGCGCTGTCCAGGGGGCCGCGCCCGTTGAACGGCCGCACCATTCTCCAGATCGTGCCCGAACTGGAGGCCGGCGGCGCCGAGCGTACCACCGTCGATATCGCCGCCGGGCTCGCGGAAGCGGGTGCACGGGCCCTCGTCGCCACGGAAGGGGGCAGGCTCGTGGGCGAGTTGCAGGCCAACGGCGGCATCTGGATTCCGTTTCCCGCGCGCACCAAGAACCCGCTGTCCATGGCGCTGAACGCGCGCAAGCTGATCGGCATCTGCCGGCGCGAGGGAGTGGAGTTGATCCACGCCCGCTCGCGCGCCCCGGCGTGGGTGGCGCTCCCGGCCGCGCGGGCGCTGCGGCTGCCGTTCGTCACCACCTATCACGGCAGCTATTCCGGCAAGTCCGCCGTCAAGGTGCTCTACAACTCGGTCATGGCGCGCGGCGACGTGGTGATCGCCAACTCGCATTACACGGCCGGCCTGATCGAAGCGGCTTATCCCGTCTCCCACGGACGGGTCAAGGTGATTCACCGGGGCACGGACCTGTCGCGCTACCAGCCGGACAAGGTCGCGCCCGAGCGCGTCGAGGCGCTGCGCAAGGCCTGGGGCATCGCGCCCTATCAGCGGATCGTGCTGCTGGCCGCGCGCCTCACGGCCTGGAAAGGCCAGCGCGTGCTGATCGAGGCGGCGGACCTGCTGCACAGGCAGGGTCTTGCGGACGTGGTGTTCGTCCTCGCTGGCGATCCCCAGGGCCGCGACGGCTACGTGCGCCAGCTCGACAAGGATATCGGCGAGCGGGGGCTCGGCGATGTCGTGCGCCGCGTCGGCCATTGCACCGACATGCCCGCCGCCCTGCTCGCCTCGGCGATCGTCACCGTGCCCTCGACGGAGCCGGAGGCCTTCGGCCGCGTCGCCGTGGAGGCGCAGGCCATGGGCACGCCGGTGATCGTCTCGGATCTCGGCGCCGTGCCCGAAACCGTGCTCGGCCCTCCCGAGGTTCCCGCCAACGAGCGCACGGGCTGGCGCACGCCCCCCGGCGACGCGAAAGCGCTGGCCGAGGCGATCACGGAGGTGTTCGCGCTCGGCGCCTCGGCGCGCCACGCGCTGACCACGCGGGCGCGCAGGCACGCCGAGAGACACTTTTCGCTGGAATACATGGTGAATGAGACACTTGACGTCTACGAGAAACTTCTGGCGGGCGCCCCCGACCGCCGCAGCCGGTGACGGACTCCCTTTTTTCGTGTCCGCACGGCTTTTGATGCTATTGACATTGCGATGCTTTATGCAAATGTTCCCATCCATCGAGGCAATGCGTCGGGCAGGGAGGGCAGTCTGTTTTTTCGGTTGATCCGGGACGTGTCCGCGAGCTGCCCGTCATCAATCAGGAGAGACCAGCCATTCGCCGCCCCATGAGATCGCTTGCGGTTCCGCAGAAGGAAGGGCCGCGCGCCAACAGAGACATCCGTGGCGTTCGTGAAGTTCAGCTTATCGACGAGGAAGGACAGAACCGCGGCGTCGTGCCCTTTTTCGACGCGCTGCGTCTGGCCGAGGAAGCCGGGCTCGATCTCGTCGAAATCGCGCCCAACTCGACGCCGCCGGTCTGCAAGTTGCTCGACTACGGCAAGTTCAAGTTCCTCGAACAGAAGAAGGCTGCCGAGGCGCGCAAGCGGCAGAAGACGGTCGAGGTGAAGGAAATCAAGCTTCGCCCCGGTATCGACGACAACGATTACAACGTCAAGCTGAAGGCGATGCAGCGCTTCTTCGAGGAAGGCGACAAGGTCAAGGTGACGTTGCGCTTCCGCGGCCGCGAGATGGCCCATCAGGACCTCGGCTACAAGCTGATGATCCGCGTCAAGGGCGATACCGTGGATATCGCCAAGGTGGAGAGCGAGCCGCAGCTCGAAGGCCGCCAGATGACCATGGTCCTCGCGCCGCGATAAGTCCGCCGGCCGGTGAGCCTCGGCCGTCGTCGCGTCCGCGTTTCCCGTGCTTGCGTCGTGGGCGCCGCATGCCCACAATGCGCCTCCCGGGCGGCCCGCGACGGAACCGCCCGCCGTTTGCGGGAGCGCATCATGTCATCGCCTATCGTCACCGTTGAATGGCTCGCCGGGAAGCTCGGGCTTCGCGGCGGGCAACCCGATCCGTCGGTCGTCGTCGTGGACGGCTCCTGGTACCTGCCGGACCAGAACCGCGATCCGCAGGCCGAATATCTCGCCGCGCATATCCCCGGCGCCGTCCGCTTCGATATCGACGCCGTCAGTGACGCCTCCTCGGGCCTTCCCCATACATTGCCGCGCCCCGACAGCTTCGCCGCCTCCGCGGGCGCGCTCGGCATCGCGGACACGGACACCATCGTCGTCTACGACGGGGCCGGCCTGTTCTCCGCCGCACGCGTCTGGTGGACTTTTCGCCACTTCGGCGCCCGCAACGTCTTCGTGCTCGACGGCGGCCTGCCGGCATGGAGCGCCGCCGGCCTGCCGGTCGAATCCGGCCCCGCGACGCGCCCGCAGGCACGGTTCGCGGTCGGCCCCTCGCTGGAAACCGCCGCGGATACGGACGCCGTCAGGGCGCATCTCGACGCCGCGACGGCGCAGATTGTCGACGCACGCGGCGCGCCCCGGTTTCGCGGCGAGGCGCCGGAGCCGAGGCCGGGGATACGCTCCGGCCACATCCCCGGAAGCCGCAACCTGCCCTATAGCGAACTCGTGCGCGACGGTCGGCTGAAAAGCCGGCAGGAAATCGAGCAGGCCTTTGCTGACGCCGGCATCGACACGGACAAGCCGGTCGTCGTCACATGCGGCTCGGGCGTGACCGCCGCCGTGCTGGCCCTCGGCCTCAACACCGTGGGCAAGCCGGCATCGGCGCTCTACGACGGCTCGTGGGCGGAATGGGGCTCGCGCGAGGATCTGCCGGTAGCTACCGGCCCGGCCTGAAGCCGCCCGACTGCCAATGTGTTTCATCGTTTCCATGAAACGATGAAACACATCCATTTCTTTGTTTTGAGCAAATTCCGACCGGAAAGCGCTCCGGTGCGGCGTCGCCTCACGCGGCGTCGCGGATCGCCTCGTCGAGGCTGCGCACGGTCAGCACCATTTCCGGCACATAATCGGGCACGATCAGCTTGGCAGTCGTGTTCTCCAGGATGGTGTCGACCACCACGCCGGGGGCGCGCTCGCGCAGCATGAGGCCGTCGCCGGTGGGCTCGATCACGGCCAGATCGGTGATGATCAGCGTGACGCGGCGCAGCGAGGTCAGCGGCAGGGTGCATTTCGGCACGATCTTGGGCTTGCCGCGCGCGGTGTGCTGCATGGCGACGAGCACGCGGCGCGCGCCGGTCACGAGGTCCATGGCGCCGCCCATGCCGGGCACCATCTTGCCGGGCACGACCCAGTTGGCGAGTTGGCCGTTCTCGTCCACCTCGAGGCCGCCGAGCACGGTGGCGTCGACGTGGCCGCCGCGGATGAGACCGAAGGAGACGGAGCTGTCGATCGTCGCCGCGCCCGGCAGGGCGGAGACGAAACCGCCGCCGGCATCCGTCAGATCCTCGTCCTCCATGCCTTCCGGCGGACGGGCGCTCATGCCGATGATGCCGTTCTCGGACTGGAAGAACACGGAGAATTCGGCCGGCACGAACTTCGACACGCCGGTCGGCAGGCCGATGCCGAGGTTGACGAGCGTGGTCGGGTGGAGCTCGCGGGCGACGCGGCGCTGGATGATTTCGATGGCTTCCATGATCAGGCCCTCGCGATCAGGTGTTTGACAAGGACGCCGGGGGTGCGCACCGCATCCGGCGGAATGACGCCCACGGGCACAATGACGCGCGGCTCGCAGATGACCGTGTCCGCAGCCATGGCCATGATCGGGTTGAAGTTCGTGGCGGTGAGCTGATAGGTGAGATTGCCGATGTAATCGGCCTGATCCGCGTAGATGAGTGCGAAGTCGGCCTTCAGCGGCGGCTCGAACAGCCAGTCCTCGCCGTCGATCTCGATGACACGCTTGCCGTCTGCCTCGGGCGTGCCGAGCGCGGTCTTGGTGAGCACGCCGCCGAGCCCGTAACCGGCGGCCCGAAGCTGCTCGACCAGCGTGCCCTGGGGGACGAGATCGATCTCGATGTCGCCGTCGATCATCTGCTTCTGCGCTTCCGGGTTGAGGCCGATGTGGGAGACGATGAGCTTCGAGACCGCGCGCACGTGGACGAGGCGGCCAATGCCGAAATTGGGACGACCCGCGTCGTTGCCGATGACGGTCAGGTCCTTGCGCCCTGCCTCCGCCAGCGCCTCGACGATGCGGTGGGGCGTGCCGACGCCCATGAAACCGCCGATGGCCAGCACGGCGCCATCGGGAATGACTTCCGCAGCCTCCTGCGGCGTGATCGCTTCCTTCATCGTTACCTCCCAGTCGGTACGAAAGTCGAGCAAGGCCCGTCACGCCGCGCTGCCTGCACGCGGATCAACGGCGGAGCGCCTGCCCCGTGCGCGGGTGCGGCACACGCGAGCAGTTCCGGATGAGACCGTACTGCACCAGAAGCATGACGGGGATATGTCGCTAGCGCAAAGTCACGCTACAGCATCCATGCACCGTAGCGCCCGCCTTGCCTGCGGGCGCAGACAGGCCGCGACCATCTGCCATCAGATCAACCACGCCGGGGCACGGGCGGACGCCTCTCCCGCCTGCTCCGCAGCAGGACCAATGCGTACTGCCCTATTAAGAAAGATATTTTGAAAATTTTTCTCTTATTTGCGCTCTTCACCGCCAGCAACGCGGGGAGAAGTTCGCCACACTTGTCATCCGGCAGCAGCTTCAGCAATTCGCCATAGGCTTCGATCGCACGGGCGGTACCGTAGGCTAACGCGATGTAAAGCCCCGGCGTGCCATCTGCGCGCTTCGCCGCCAGCAATTCGAAGAGACGCGTGAATTCAAGGCCTTCATCAGTTGCTGGTTTACTGCTGATGCTGGCCCTGAGGGCGTCAGCCAAAGCACGAATAGCCTCTGAACTGCTGTCCAAGCCCATCATGTGATGAATCATTATCGGAGAGGCGATCATTCCCGACTCTGTCTCAAGAGTATGGAATCTGGATTGCCGTTCAGAGGGATTGGAGCAGTCGAGTCAATTCGAAAGCCATGGCGTGGTTGCCGGACATCAGCAAAAACTGCTTCCTGTCCCAAGGCTCAAGGTCTTTGGCCCATTGATACAAATGGTGGCCAAAACGGTTATTGGCGACGATGTATCCGCCTGCGGCGTTCTCTCGCTCCTTGCGCCATTTCGATTCAATGTCGGAGCCCTGTTTACCTACGACCTTTCGTATTTTCTCAGTCGTCCCGAAGAGTGCCCGCGGACTTACCCAATCGAATATATTCTCACGGCTGGAGATAACGTATTGGGCAGCCAGATGGCGGCATGTGATCGGTGTCCGGTCATCAGTAAATGACTTGCTATTGAGGTTTTCCCACAAATTGTTTGTGTCAAGTGAGAAATGGGGAATGCTCTTATCGGTTATCCGTCCGGTTACCGACATCGCATCCGACGCAAATTGCACATACCAATGCTGCCGGGACTGCGCCGCCGATGACCCGCCCCGTTTGTCGTCGAACGACCTTTCTGACCCATTCAGGTTGGAGAGCGGCAGTGCACTCCCTGAAATTCGGCCAGTCATACAAGCTCCAGTATATTTATACTTGCATCGCTGCGAACTTTAACAGAGCGTATAGAGCGCCCACATAATGATATGATTGCAGAAAATTTTACAAAAACAAGAGCACTATTGCGAACGAACCATGGATGATCCGGCATACTTACTTCACTATACCATCCATGCCCGATATCGCCCGCGACCGGTTGCTTCGCGCAGGCCGAGCTCGGTGATCAGCTTCTGGGCCGCCCGCCGGGTGATGCCAAGCGCCTGCGCGGCGGTGGCCGCCGTCACCAGCGGGCGCGCGGCGGCGAGCGCGACGAGGTCCGGCAGGCGCGAGGTGGTGCGGCGCGCGGCGCATTTGCGTTCGAGCAGAGCGAGCGCGACCGTCAGGCGGTCGTGCTCGGCAAGGCCCGCCTGCGCGCCGGCATGGGCGGCTTCCAGCCAGGCGAGCAGCCGGGAGGAGCGGTCGCGTGAGCGCCGCCGCTCCCAGGGGATCGCGCGCAGGCCGGCGTTGACGGCCGGAAGATGCGCACCCGCCTTGCCGCGCTCGCGCAGATAGGCTGCGATGAGCTGGCGCCCGAGCCAGCCGCGCCGGGGCACGGGCGGATGCGTCTCCCACCTGTCCCACAGCAGCCCCGCCGCGAGCAGCGGCGGCAGGTGCGCCACAGCCTCGGCCGCGCGCCGCCATGCGTCGGGCTCGACCGGGTGACGATCGGGCGAGGCGCCGGCGCGCGCCGCGACGGCCTCGCCGGAGAGAACCCGGCTGGTGCGGACGAGAAGCCTGTTGATAGTCGACAACGCGTCATTGAGCCCGGCATCGCCGCCGGGCATGTCCCGCCCGGCGGCGGAAGAACGCCGCGACGGCGTCGCGAGCGTCTCCCCCGACAGGTGCGCGATGCCGTCGCGGCTCAGCGCCCAGTCCGGCGGACGCTCGGCGATGAGGCGGCGCACCTGCATGACCGCCCGGGCGCGCGTCAGTTGCGGCGTGGGCGCGCGGATGTCGGCCGATGCGTCGTGCAGCACCAGATCCTCGACGGGCACCAGCTCGCCCTCGATCCACAGCGACGCACAGGCGTCCGCATAATGCATCCGCGCCGTGAAGCCGTCACGCAACGGACTGGCGCGCAGGCGCTCGTCGAGCCGCGCCAGCGCATCCTCCGCCGCCACGAGCGGACCCGCGAGCCGCGGCCAGGGAATATCCCCGGGCGGCAGAACGTCGGGAACACCGTCATCGCGCGCATCGGTCATCGCGGCAGCCTCTACAGCAAGGCGCGCAGCACCACCACCGCGGCCACCCCCACAGCGATCACACCGAGAAGCGGCAGGCGCGTCGCCGCCAGACCCGCCGCCACAGCGGCGAGCGTCTCGGGCCAGCCGTGGGTGAGCGCCATGGGGGCGATGAGTGCGAACAGCACGGCGGGCGGTATGGCGTCGATGGCGGCCTTGGCGCGGCCGCGCAGCGTCAGGCGGCTCGCGAGCAGAAAACCCGCCAGCCGGGTGAAATAGGTGACCGCCGACATCATGACGATGGCGAGCAGGGTGCCGGGATCGACGCTCACGATGCCTCGCCCTCCTCCGGCGCGGTGAACCACGCCGTCGCGATGCCCGCCGCCGCGCCGGCAAGGACGTTCCACGGCTCGCCGACGAGCATCGTCACCAGCGCCGACGCGCTGCCGCTCGCGACGAGCACCCACAGCGTAGGCCGGCCGCGCCAGAAACCGGCGATGAGGCCGATGAACAGCGCCGTGAAGGCGAAGTCGAGGCCGATCGCGGCGGGATCGCCCAGGAGCGGCCCGACGATCGAGCCGGTGACCGTCGACGCCACCCAGACGATCTGCACCGGCACCGCCATGCAGAACCAGTAGGCGACGGTGACGGTCTGCCGCCGCGCGCGCCGCTCGCCGAGCGCCCACGCCTCGTCCGTCATGAACCATGCGGCGACCCACAGCCGCCAGCCCCTGAAGGCATGCATCTTCGGCGCGAGCGACACGCCCATCAGGATATGACGGGCGCTCACCAGCACGGTCGAGACGAACAGCGCCAGATAGGGGATCGGCAGTTTCCAGATGCCGATGGCGGCGAATTCCGCCCCGCCGGAAAACACCAGCGTCGACATCAGCCAGACCTCGCCGCTCGTCCATCCCTTCGTCGTGCAGATCGCACCGAACAGGAAGCCGATGGGCAGCACGGCGACGAGCACGGGCGCGATCTCGGCAAGGCCCTCGCGGATTTCCCCGGACGCGGACGCCCGATGCACGGAATACATGTTCATGGTCAGCCAACGCCCGCGAGTTCGAGCCACGCCGCCTCGTCGATGACCTCGACGCCGAGTTCCTTCGCCCGCTCCAGCTTCGACCCCGCCTTGGGACCGGCGACGACGAGATCGGTCTTCGCCGACACCGAGCCCGCGACCTTGGCGCCCAGCCGCTCAGCCATGGCCTTGGCCTCGTCGCGCGTCATGCGCTCCAGCGAGCCGGTGAAGACGACGGTCTTGCCCGCCACCGGGCTGTCGCCGCCGACGGCCTCCATCGGCTCGGGCGTCACTTCGCCCAGCAGCGCGTCGAGCGTTTCGATATTGTGCGGCTCGGCGAAGAACTGCACGATGGCGTCCGCCACCACCGGGCCGATGCCGTCGATGGACGTCAGCTCCGCCCAGGCCTCGTTGTTGAGCTGCTCCGCCGAAATCCCCTGGCCCGCCGCGACCGCCGCCTGGCGGAACGCGTCGAAACTGCCGTAGTGGCGCGCCAGGAGCTTCGCCGTGGTGTCGCCGACATGGCGGATGCCGAGCGCGTAGATGAAGCGGTTCAGCCCCACCCTGCGGCGCTCCTCGATGGCGGCGAAGAGGTTGCGCACGCTCGTTTCGCCGAATCCTTCCCGCGCCCTGAGCGGCGTCATGCTGCCGGCGTCGCGCGCGGCGAGCGTGAAGATGTCCTGCGGACCGCGTATCAGCCCCTCGGCATAGAACAGCTCGATCTGCTTTTCGCCGAGCCCCTCGATGTCGAAGGCGTTGCGGGACACGAAATGCCGCAGCCGCTCCACGGCCTGCGCCGCGCAGGTGAGCCCGCCGGTGCAGCGGCGCGCGACGTCCTGACGGCCGGTGCGCGGGTTGATCTCGCGTACCGCATGCGCGCCGCACACGGGGCACGTCTGCGGGAATTCATAAGGCGCGGAACCCGCCGGCCGGCGCTCTGGCACGATGCCGGTGATCTGCGGGATCACGTCGCCGGCGCGCTGGATCACGACGGTGTCGCCGATGCGTACATCCTTGCGGGCGATCTCGTCCTCGTTGTGGAGGCTCGCGTTCGACACCATGACGCCGCCCACCGTCACCGGCCGCAGCTTGGCGACCGGCGTCAGCACGCCGGTGCGCCCCACCTGGATCTCGATGGCGAGCACCTCGGTCATGGCGCGCTCGGCGGCGAACTTGTGCGCCAGCGCCCAGCGCGGGCTGCGCGAGACAAAGCCGAGCCGCCCCTGCAGGGCGAGGCTGTCGACCTTGTAGACCACGCCGTCGATGTCGTAGCCGAGCGCAGCGCGCTCTGCCTCGATGGCGCGGTAGTGGGTGATGAGGTCGTCCACCGAATAGCACAGCTTCATCATCGGGTTGATGGGAAGCCCCCAGCGCCCGAACCCGGCGATGACGCCGAACTGCGTGTCGCCCGGCAGCGCCGACGCCTCGCCCCAGGCATAGGCGAAGAAGGCGAGCGGCCGCGAGGCGGTGATCGACGCGTCGAGCTGGCGCAGCGAACCGGCGGCGGCGTTGCGCGGGTTGGCGAACAGCGGCCGGCCGGCTTCCTGCTGGCGGCGGTTGAGGTCGGCAAAGTCCTCGTGGCGCATGTAGATCTCGCCGCGCACCTCGATGAGGTCCGGCACGCCGCCTCCCGCCAGACGGTGCGGAATGGCGGAGACCGTGCGCACGTTGGCGGTAACGTCCTCGCCCTCCTCGCCGTCGCCGCGCGTCGCGGCCCGCACCAGTTCCCCGCCCTCATAGCGCAGGCTGCATGACAGGCCATCGATCTTGGGTTCGGCCGTGAACGCGAGCGGCGCATCGGCCGCCAGGTCGAGAAAGCGGCGGATGCGGGCGACGAATTCGACGACGTCCTCGTCGTAAAAGCCGTTGGCGAGCGAGAGCATCGGCACCTTGTGCCGCACCTTGGCGAACTTTTCCGAGGGCTTCGCCCCCACCTTGTTCGACAGGCTGTCCGCGTCGCGCAAGGTGGGGAAACGCGCTTCCAGCGCCTCGTAGCGCAGGCGCAGCGCGTCGTATTCGGCGTCCGAGATGGTCGGCGCATCCTCGGTATAATAGTGCATGTCGTGAGCGGCGATCTCCTCGCCCAGCGCCTTGTGCTCGCGCTTCGCCTCACGCGGGGTCAGGATCGCCACATCGACGGCGCGCAGATCGGATGCCATCGTCATGCTCCCTTCAGGAGCCTGACGGCGGCGGCGCGCGCTTCCGCCGTGATGGTCGCGCCGGCGAGCATGCGGGCGATCTCCTCCTGCCGTTCGTCATGCTCCAGCGGCGCGACGCGCGTCGCCACGCGCTCGTCGGCCCCGCCGGCGGGAACCGATTCCTTGGCGATGAGGAGATGGCGCGCGGCGCGCGCGGCCACCTGCGGCGCGTGCGTCACCGCCATGACCTGGACGCCCGCCGACAGGCGCGCCAGCCGGTGGCCGATGGCGTCCGCCACCGCGCCGCCGACGCCGGTATCGATCTCGTCGAAGACGAGCGTCGGCGCGGAGCCGCGATCCGCCAGCACCACCTTCAGCGCCAGCATGAAGCGCGACAGCTCGCCCCCCGACGCCACCTTCATCATCGCGCCGGGCTTCGTGCCTGGATTGGTCTGCACCCAGAATTCCACCCTGTCGAACCCCTCCAAGGCGCGCGCCGCCTCATCCGTATCGACGCGCGTGATGAAGCGCGCACGCTCCAGCTTGAGCGGCGGCAACTCGGCGTTGACCGCCGCATCGAGCCCTTCGCCCGCCGCATGGCGCGCCCGGCTCAGCGCCTTCGCCGCCGCGACATAGGCCGCCTCGGTCTCCGCCAGCTCCGCCGAGAGGGCCGCAAGCCGCCCCTCGCCGGCGTCGAGCGCGGCGAGATCGGCCTCGAATTTTTCACGCAGAGCTGGAAGATCGTCTGCCAACACGTTGAATTTCCGTGATGCCGCGCGGATGGCGAACAGCCGTTCCTCGGTCTGCTCCAGCTCGCGCGGGTCGAATTCCGCGTCGCGCAACGCCTGTTCCAGCGCGCTGCCGGCGAGTTCGATGGCGTTCAGCGCCTCGTCGAGCGCCGACACGCATGGCTCAATGAGCTCAGGCGCCTGATCCGTCCGCCGTTCCAGCCGCCGCATCACGGAGGAGATGACCGGCACCGGCGAGCCGTGCCCGGCGACCGACTCGTAGGCTTCCTGCAGCTCGCGGGCGACCTTTTCGGATTGCATCATGGTCTGGCGGCGGATGGCCAGAGCCTCCTCCTCGCCCGCCTCCACTGCGAGCGCGACGAGCTCCTCGGCCGCGTGGCGCAGGAAATCCGCCTCCTGGCGCGCGGCCTCGACACGCGCCGTGTGCTCGGCGAGTTCCCGCTTCAGCCGCTGATAGGCGTGATAGGCGCGCGCCACCGCCTCCGCCTCTTCGCGAAGATCGCCCAGCGCGTCGAGAATGGCGCGATGCGAGGCGGCGTCGGTGAGAGCGCGGTCGTCGTGCTGGCCGTGGATCTCGACGAGATGCACGCCGATGCCGCGCAGGGTCTGGGCGCTCACCGGCCGGTCGTTGACGAAGGCGCGGGTGCGCCCGTCCGCGTACTGCACCCGGCGCAGGATGATCTGGTCCTCGCCCTCGTCGACAAACTCCGCCGCCGCGAGGCGGGCGGGATGCTCGGCCGCGACCTCGAACACCGCCGACACCTGCCCCTGCGCCTCGCCGTGGCGCACCAGCGAGCCGTCGCCGCGCCCGCCGAGCGCCAGCGCGAACGCGTCGAGCAGGATGGACTTCCCCGCGCCGGTCTCGCCGGTGAGAACGGTCAGTCCGGCCCCTAGGATGAGGTCGAGACGGTCGATCAGGACGATGTCGCGTATCGAGAGATGGACCAGCATCGTTAACACGTATCCGCACAACGACGCCGGTTGTCATCGTTCCCGAAAGCGTCGTTATTCTTATAGAACGGAAGGAACATAATGGCAACGGGCCTCCGTCACAGCCAGCCCTTCCAGCGGAAGAAGAAGTAGGGCGTGACCGCCGCCGTGATCATGACGAGGATAGCGACGGGATAGCCGAACTGCCAGCCCAGCTCCGGCATATCCTGAAAGTTCATGCCGTAGATCGACGCGATCAGCGTCGGCGGCATGAACACCACGGACATGACCGAGAACAGCTTGATGATGTTGTTCTGTTCGAGATTCACGAGGCCGAGCGTCGCGTCAAGCAGGAACTGGATCTTGCCGGACTGGAAGTTCGCGTGCTCCTCCAGGGACTGGATGTCGCGCAGGACGGTGCGCATTTCCTTTCTCAGCTCGCCCGATCCGCCCGCGCCGCGAAAGCTCGCGGTAAGGAACAGGAGGGCGCGTTCCAGCGAGACGAGGCTTTCGCGGCTCATGGAGATGAGCGTCCCGGCGCGGCCCAAGGCGCGCAGGGTCTTCTGGTGCTCGGCGGTTGCGGTCTTCCCCGAGGCCTCGAACACGGAGCGCGACAGCTTGTTGATCTCCTCCGCCGTGGTCTGCAGCAGTTCGGCGGAGCGATCGATGATGGCGTCGATCAGCCCCTGAAAGACGGCTTCGGCCGTGGTGCCCGCTCCGCCCGGCTTCGATGCGCGGAACGCGTACATGGGAAAGGCGCGCGGCTCGTCGTAGCGCACGGTCACCAGCGTGTTGCCCTTGAGCACGAAGGTCACGCCGGCCATGTCGGCCTCGTCGTCGATGGCGACGATGAGCTTGATGGTGATGTAGCGTGCGCCGTTCTCGTGATAGAGCAGTTCGGAAAGCTCGATGTCCTCCATGTCCTCGCGGGTAGGCATCTCGATGCCGAGCGTCTGCTCGACGAGCTGCTCTTCCGCCCGCGTCGGCTCCACGAGGTCGACCCACAGCGCATCGGGAGGGATGGGTTCGCCGAAACCCAGCGTCTGCCGTTGCAGCTGGGGGCCCAGCGGCTGCAAATCGCGCCCACCCTCCTCCACGGACTGGTCGGCGGGGCCGGACTGGTCAGCGTGGAGCCGGGTGCCGGCGGGCGCGATGCGGTAGACGATCAGCATGCCGTTGATTCCTGATGTGGTCCGTTGTGGGGGGCGCCACGCGATGCGCGCGTGGCAAGATGCTTATGCGTGCGCCCGGCCGCCGTCAACGCCGCCCCGCACTGCGGGCTGGCGCGGCCTGCCGGGTTCTGCTATCGGCTGCCTGCATGGCCGGATTCATGGCCGGATTCATGGTCGAATTGATGGCCGGATTCATGTTCACGGCTCATTCCGGGCCGCGCGACGCGGTTTCCGGAAATCCGCAAGCCGCCTATATCTGCTTTCGATGACAGTCTTTGACGATTCGCCCCAAGTGACGCTGCTGCTGCCGACGACGCCCGCGGGCCTTGCCCGAGCGGGCGCGCTGCTGCGCGAGGGCCGGCTCGTCGCCTTCCCGACGGAAACCGTCTACGGCCTCGGCGCGGACGCCACCAGCGCGCGGGCGGTGGCCGCCATCTATGCGGCTAAGGAGCGACCGCGCTTCAACCCGCTGATCGCCCATTACGCCGACAAGGCGGACGCCTTCCGCCACGGCCGGTTCGACGCGGCGGCGCGGAAACTCGCCGATGCATTCTGGCCCGGGCCGCTGACGCTCGTCGTGCCGAGGGCCGCGGATTGCCCGATCTGCGATCTCGCCTCGGCCGGGCTCGACAGCGTCGCCATGCGCGTGCCTTCCCACCCGGTCGCGCACGCGCTGCTGCGCGAAGCGGGACGACCGGTCGCAGCCCCCTCGGCCAACCGGTCGGGGCGCGTCAGCCCCACGATGGCCGCGCACGTCCTGGGCGATCTCGACGGCAGGGTCGCGGCGGTGGTCGATGGCGGCGAAACGCAGGTCGGCGTCGAATCGTCCATCGTCTCGTGCCTCGGCGAACGTCCGGTGCTGCTGCGCCCCGGCGGGGTGACGCGCGCGGCGCTGGAGCAGGTTCTCGGCTTTGCGGTCGACAGCGCTCACGCCGAGATTCAGCCGGACGGCGAAGCGCCCCTCGCGCCGGGGCAGCTTGCGTCTCACTATGCGCCGCGGGCGCTTGTCCGGCTCAATGCCGGGAGCATTCTGCCGGGCGAAGCGGCGCTGCTGTTCGGCGATCCACTGCCGGGCACGGAGCAGGCGCTCGCGTGCCTCAACCTCAGCCCGACGCGCGACGTGGCCGAGGCGGCGACGCGCCTGTTCTCGGCACTGCGCGCGCTCGATCTGCCCGGCGTGACGGCGATCGCGGTCGCGCCGATCCCGGATGCGGGGCTCGGAGAAGCGATCAACGACAGGCTGAGGCGCGCTGCCGCCCCTCGCCCCTGAGCGGGGATAGCCCTAAATTAAAAGGCGGCCTTGCGGCCGCCCCTGTCGTGCCGATGGCCGGCGCGGCCTCACGCCTTGAGCTTGGCCGCGAGCTTCGCCACATGCGCGCCCTGGAACTTCGCGCCGTCGAGTTCGATCTGCGACGGCTGGCGGCTGCCGTCGGAGGCTGCGATCGTGGCAGCACCGTAGGGCGAGCCGCCGGCGATCTCGTCGAGGGTGGTCTGGCCGGCGAACGAATACGGCAGCCCGGCGATGACGAAGCCGTGGTGCAGCAGCGTCGGCAGCAGGGTCAGAATGGTCGATTCCTGTCCCCCGTGCTGGGTGGCGGAGGACGTGAAGACCGCCCCCACCTTGCCGATCAGCGCGCCCTTGGCCCACAGGCCGCCCGTCTGATCGAGGAAGGCGCGAAGCTGGGACGTCACCGAGCCGAAACGGGTCGGCGAACCGAAGATGATGGCGTCATAGTCAGCGAGTTCCTCGACGGTGGCGACGGGCGCCTTCTGGTCGAGCTTGAAATGCGCGTTGCGGGCGATTTCCTCCGGTACCGTTTCCGGCACACGCTTCACCACCGCCTCGGCGCCCGCGGACGCCGCGCCTTCGGCGACCGCATAGGCGAGGGTTTCGACGTGGCCATAGGTCGAATAGTACAGGACAAGGACTTTCGCTGTCATTGGACGGAGCTCCGTTTCGTGAAGGGATGCAGCAACCTAGCATTTCCTCCTGGCATCGGGGCTGGTATCTGCGCAGAATGATCCTTGCAAAAATGCAAGGAATGCGGGCAGAGTCCCTTCGGGAACCTCGATAAATTCCATCCGCCGGATTTTGCGCAGGAGTACACACGTGGAACAGCGACATGCCACCGCGACGGATGTCACCAGCCGCCTGTCATGGGACGAATTCCGGCTCGTGCGCGCGATATGCGAGAGCGGATCGCTGACAGGCGCCGCCGAGGCGCTCGGCGTCAACCATTCCACGGTGTTCCGCCGGCTCGCGGCGTTGGAGGACCTGCTCGGGGTCAGGCTCTTCGACCGGCATCGCTCGGGCTACACGCCGACGCCGCCCGGCGAGGAGATGCTCGCCATTTCCGAGCGCTGGGTGGACGACGTCTCGGCGCTCGGGCGCCTGCTGATGGGCTGCGCCCACGCGCCGGCAGGCGAATTGCGCATCACCACCAACGATACCCTGCTGATGCACCTGCTGACGCCGCTGTTCGCCGGGTTCCGCGAGTCCTATCCCCAGATCCAGCTTGAAATCCTGCTGTCCAACCAGCCGCTGAACCTGTCGCGGCGCGACGCGGACATCGCCATCCGCGCCACCGACAATCCGCCGGAAACGCTGGTGGGGCGGCGTATCAGCGCGATGTCGTGGGCCGTGTACGGACGTCGTGCCGATTTCGGCGACGGGCCCGTCGGCGCGAACGATCTCACGGGGCGCAACTGGGTATCGATGAACGACCATTTCGCACCGATGAAGGCGGTCCGCTACGTGCGCGAGAGCGCGCCGCCGGAGCGCATCGTCTACCGCGTCAACAGCGTGCTCGGACTGTCGGAAGCGGTGCAGGCCGGCATCGGCATCGGCCCGCTGCCGTGCTTCATCGCCGACGCGCAGCCGTCGCTCCGGCGGCTGATGCCTCCCAACCCGGATTTCTCGACGAGCCTGTGGCTGCTCACGCACCCGGACCTGCGCCGCTCGGTGCGCGTGCGCGCGTTCCTCGATTACGCGGGCGCGGAAATCAGCCGGCTGCGGCCGTTCCTGGAGGGCGAGGAACGGCAAAGCTCGGCGGCCTGATCACGTCTGGCCCGGCCGCAGCTTGTAGAAGATGTGGCGGCCGATGACGTCCATCTTCTTCAGGCGGCTCGCCCAATAGGGCCGCACGTAATTGGCGTGGTAGTGGGTCGCGCCGCCCACTTCGGTGTTGTACATCGTGCCCGCCATCACCTGCTCGGACACCCGCACGGCCGCGCGCCACGAGCGCTGGTCGGCGATGCGCAGCGAGCGCCCTTCGCAGGCGAAGGAGAACTGGCACGCCTTGAAGCGGTGGCGGTTCTGGTAGACGACGCCGCAGACGCTCTTCGGATAGAGGCCGCTTTTCACGCGGTTCAGCACCACCTGCGCCACGGCGGCCTGCCCCGCTTCCGATTCGCCGCGCGCCTCGAAATAGACCGCCTCGGCCAGGCAGCGCGCCTCGCGCTGCATGTTGTTGGCGTCGAGCAGATGCGCGTAGCCGATCGACGGCCCGGTTTCGGACTTGACGATGGCCGACATGTTGCCGAGGCTCTGCCCCGGCTGCAGCGAGACGGGGGCGGCGGCGATCTCCACCGGAATGATCTCGGCGGGCACCGGCGTCACCGAGGCCAGCGCCTGCGCGGCCGAGGAAGCGGGCGTCGCGCCGTCGCCGAGCAGGATAGTGACACCCCCCGCTCGCACATAGGCCGGCGTCGTGCGCGGCGCCAGCGCCTGGCGGATGGCGACGGCCTCCTCGTCGCTGATCGACTCCATCGCCCACATTTCGTCAGCGGTGGGGATCTCGGTGGTGCCCTCCATCAGCAGGGTGGGCGGCAGCAGTTCGATATCGCGGGAAAGCAGCGCCTGCGAGAATGCGCCGCGCCCGAAGCGCGCCGCCTGGGCGCTGCGGCTGATCGTGACCGGCATGGCGGTGACGGGATCGCCCTTGCCCGTCCTGACGACCTGCGGCCAACCCGAGAACTGCTGTTTCAGCTCGTCGCGCAACGGGGCGGAATCCCCGTCTTCCGCCGCAGCGGTCAGCGTGGCCGAGCGCAGGGCATCGCGCAGGCCGGGCGACGGCAGCCCGACCATGCTCGCGGTGGCACGGGTGACGCCGGGCACGATGTCCGCGTCCGTCAGCGCCACGGCGCGGGAGACGGGCGACAGGCTGATGCCGGAGATATCGCTCTGCTGGCCGGCGGTCGCGGTGAAGGAGACCAGCATGCCGCCGGCCAAGGCCCACGGAGCCGCCGTGGCGAACGCCCAGACAATTCCCGAATGACGTCGACGCATGGGGGTAACTCAACTTGACGAATTCTCGTTATGGTTATCGCGTGTCAAGGTTGAGGCTTGGTTAAAGAAGCGGGCGCCGCTGTCGATAATGACAGCGGCGCCCGCCCTTCGACCCATT
>NZ_JBSEFH010000019.1:0-141031 GCF_053570585.1 Pseudochelatococcus sp. B33
CCTTCCCCCCCCCCCCCCCCCCCCCCCCCCCCCCATCAGGCGCATTTAGCAATTATATCAAGAACTTGACCGCCGCTGATGTCGCCTGGCAAGCCATCAAGGACATGAGCGCGGGCGTGGCGCTGCCTCCGGAATTCGAGCAGGCGATCGTGGCTGCCGAACGCGAGTATTTTTCGTCGGGAGCCATCGAACGTCAGAACGACCTTCTGAAGGTGCTGCTTGCCGGCGAACGGGTCGATACCAGCGCGCAGGAATGGACCGCCGAAATGGTACCGCGGCTGACGACGCTTCTCGAAGTCGCCAATGTCGCCCTGAAGGCTGCCAGAGACCACGCTGCTGCGGCGCGGGAGCGCGCGGAGAAGACCTTCTGGTGGGACGCGGGGCTTCTTGCAGCGTCGATCGTGGTGGCGGCTGGTCTGATGGTCGCCTTGCAGCGAAGGGTGTTGAGGCCGCTGGCCGTCATCCGCGATCGCATGACGGCGCTGGCCGGAGGGGACCTGTCGGTGGAAGTCCCCTATCTGGGACGGGGCGACGAGATCGGTGCCCTCGCGAAGACGATGGCGACATTCCGAGATAATTTGCAGGAAACCGAGCGCCTGCGCGCCGAGCAGGCCGACAGGGACAGGCAGGTCGCCGAGCAGCGGCGCGCGGATATGCGCGCTCTTGCCGACCGGTTCGACAGCACGGTCGGCGGCATCGTCGAAGTGGTGGCCTCGGCGGCGACCGAGCTGCAAGCCTCGGCGAGAACGCTCGCCGGGACCGCCGAGGAAACGCAGAGCCAGTCCTCGTCCGTCGCCGCGGCTTCAGAGCAGGCATCGACCAACGTCGCGTCCGTGGCCTCGGCCACGGAGGAACTGTCCGCATCGGTGACCGAAATCGCCCGGCAGGTGAGCAAATCGTCGGCGATTGCCGCCAAGGCGGTGAACGAGGCGAGCCAGACCAATCATAAGGTGAAGGGCCTCGCCACTGCCGCCGAAAAGATCGGCAGCGTCATCGAGCTCATCGACTCCATCGCGGCCCAGACCAACCTCCTCGCCCTCAATGCCACCATTGAGGCCGCGCGGGCAGGGGATGCCGGCCGGGGCTTCGCCGTCGTCGCCTCGGAAGTCAAGCAGCTCGCCGATCAGACCGGCCGGGCGACCGCCGAGATCAGCGACCAGATCGACGCTATCCGGTTTTCCACCACCGATGCGGCCGGGGCGATCCACAGCATCGGCAGCACCATCGAGGAGATAAACGCCATCGCTTCCACCATCGCGGCGGCGGTGGAGGAACAGACCGCGGCCACGACCGAGATCGCCCGCAACATTCAGGAGGCGGCCTCAGGCGCGGCCCAGGTGTCGGGAGCGATCACCGGTGTTACGGAAGCTGCGGGCGAATCGAGCACTGCCTCGTCGCAGGTGCTGGCAGCAGCTTCCGAACTGAGCCATCAGGCGGAATTGCTGCGGCGCGAGGTGGACGGTTTCCTCGCCACAGTACGTGCCGGCTGACCGACGCCGGCGGCAGGAAAGACCGTCGTGTGGAGATGTGGAACAGCGGCGGACAGAAATCGAAACCGCCGCCGGCCGGCCGTCAGGACACGGCGTCGAGCGCGCGCGGGTTTTCGATCCGCGCGAGGCCCTGCTTGACCGCCTCCTGCACCTTCTCGAAGGCGCGCACCTCGATCTGGCGCACGCGCTCCCTGGAGACGCCGAACTCGCCCGACAGTTCCTCCAGCGTCACCGGATCGTCGCGCAGCCGGCGCGCCTCGAAGATGCGCCGCTCGCGGTCGTTGAGCACGCCGAGCGCCTCGCGCAGCGCCGCCAGGCGGTTGCTGCCTTCCTCCTCGCTGACGAGCGTGGTCTCCTGATCGTCGCCGCCATCGACGAGCCAGTCCTGCCATTCGCCCTCGCCGTCCTGGCGCAGGGGCGCGTTCAGCGACGTATCGCCGCCGAGACGGCGGTTCATGTCGATGACCTCCTGCTCCGGCACGCCGAGCTTGGTGGCGATGGTCGACACGTGTTCGGGCAGCAGGTCGCCGTCCTCATAGGCGGAGATCTGCCCCTTGGCCTTGCGCAGGTTGAAGAACAGCTTCTTCTGATTGGCCGTGGTGCCCATCTTCACCAGCGACCAGGAGCGCAGGATATATTCTTGAATCGCCGCCTTGATCCACCACATGGCGTAGGTGGCGAGGCGAAAACCCTTGTCGGGCTCGAACCGCTTGACGGCCTGCATCAGACCGACGTTGCCCTCCGACACGACCTCCGAAATGGGCAGGCCGTAGCCGCGGTAGCCCATGGCGATCTTGGCCACGAGGCGCAGGTGGGAGGTGACGAGCTTGTGCGCCGCGAGCCTGTCGCCATGCTCCTTCCACCGCTTGGCGAGCATGTACTCCTCCTGCGGTTCCAGCATGGGGAAGCGGCGGATTTCACTGAGGTAACGATTGAGGCCGCTTTCGCTGGCCAATGTCGGCAGGGCCGATGATGTGCTCATGATGCCTCCTCTCAGATCCCCTTCATAGGCAGATCATATGCGGCCGCCAGAAGGCCGGCCGGCTTTCAGTATAGCGCACGACGCAGTCTGTGGGGAAGGGACCGAACATGACAATATCGCCATGTTCCACGCACCGACATCCCGGCTTCTGCTGGAAACCAGTATTTCGTATGCATCCATCATCGGTCGGTGCGGGCGCGCACGGTCCGTTCAGCCGCGTCGCAGGGCCTCGACGAGGTCCTGCATGGCGTCCGGCAGCGGGCTTTCGAACGCCATCTCCTCGCCCGTCCCGGGGTGGGCGAAGCCGAGCCACGTCGCGTGCAGCGCCTGCCGCCCGAGCCGTCTCAGCGCCGCCTGCGCCTTCTCGCTGAGCCGCGCCTCCTTGCTGCGGAAGCCGCTGCCGTAGAGCGCATCGCCGAGCAGGGGATGCCCCCTGTGCGCGAGGTGGACGCGGATCTGGTGCGTGCGTCCCGTCTCGAGTTCACAACGCACGAGGCTCGCCAGCGGTTCCCCGCCCGCGCCGGAAAAGTCCTGCTCGACCCGGTAATGGGTGATGGCTTCGCGCCCGCGTCCGCGCGCCACCACGGCGATCTTTTCGCGGTTGTGGATCATCCGCTCCAGGGGCGCGTCGATGGTGCCGGCGCGCGGCAGGGGCGAGCCCCAGCAGACGGCGAGATAGGCCCGCTCCAGCGGGCCGGTGCGGCCGTGGTCGGCGAACTGGGCGGCGAGCGACTGGTGGGCGCGGTCGGTCTTCGCCACCACCATGACACCGGAGGTGTCCTTGTCGAGACGATGCACGATGCCGGGCCGGCGCACGCCGCCGATCCCGGACAGGCTGTCGCCGCAGTGGGCGAGGAGCGCGTTGACGAGCGTGCCGTTCGGCGATCCGGGCGCGGGATGCACGACGATGCCCGCCGGCTTGTCGATGACGATGAGCCAGTCGTCCTCATAGATCACCGAGAGGGGTATGGCTTCGGGCTCGGGCGCGGCGGGCTCGGGCGCGGGCACGACGAGGCCGAGGCGCGCGCCGGGAGCGATTCGCGCCCCGGGATCGGTGACGACGAGGCCGTCGACGCTGGCCATGCCGGCGCGAATCAGTTGTTGCAGGCGACTGCGCGACAATCCGGCCTGCACCCCGGCGGCCGCCTCTGTGAGCGCCTTGTCGAGACGGCCGGCGGGCGTGCCCTCCGGCAGGACGAATATCAGCGGCTCGTCGTCGATGTCGTCATCATGAATCGCGCTCAATGAAACCTCTTGGTGAAACCTCTGGGGAGCGAAAGCTTGCGGGGAGCTTCTAGAGCATGTCATCGTTTCACGGAAACGCTGACATGCTCTCACTCTTTGATTTTGAGCGAATTCTTATCGATCAGACGATTCCGTCTGATCGGAACGCGCTCCAGCGGAGGGGCCGGCGTCGCGATGACATGGCGTTGCGATGCATGGGGCGCAACGGAAACCGGGCGCAACGGAAACCCTGGCCTTGGCCGGTTTTATATCAGCGGCCGGTCCGGCGTCCACATTCGGATGCAAATTATTGCACTTGGTGCTTGCAATGCCGTCGCACAGCCGATATACGGACCACCTGCCCGGCACGCTCCCATCGTCTAGCGGCCCAGGACGTCGCCCTCTCACGGCGAAAACAGGGGTTCGAGTCCCCTTGGGAGCGCCATTAAAATCAAGCGTGTAGGTTATAATCCGCGCAAAAAGTCTTAATTGTGCGGAGAAGCTGACCGGCGACGTTGCGGACCGTGGTAGTTGATGACTGTGCCCAAGTGTGTCGTGTGATAGCGCGGGCTGCCCATCAGCTTGAGCGACTGTTGCAGCCAAGTTTCCGCCTCCCGGTGCAGCCTGAGACGGTTTCCAAAAAGCCCCTGTCTGGACGAGCACTGCTAAGGTGACCGCAGGTGGCACCGGGTGTCTTCTTCACTTCCCCAGAAACAGCTGGAGCGTGTTCCGATCAGACGGAATCGTCTGATCGATAAGAATTCGCTCAAAATCAAAAACTTAGAGAGCATGTCATCGTTTCCGTGAAATGATGACATGCTCTGAGAAAGCCGCTCGCAGCCCTCTCGGTCGGCAATATGGAAACTCGCCTCACGCAGATGATTTTCCCCGCGCGTTTTGCTGTCGTCCGTCCTCCAGCGCGATATGGACGTCGATAAGGAAGGGACGTCCCGAGCGTACAGTTTCGATTGCGGTGCGCAGCGTCTGTTCGAGCCCTTCGGGAGATCTCACGGGGCCAACCGCATCGACGCCTTGTGCACGGACCATTGCCGCGATATCCGGTATTGGTTCGTCCAGCGCTTGGCCAACCCAGCGGTTTTCCCGGCTGCGCTCGCGCTCGACAGCGACTGTGTCCTGATGGAGCACGTCGTTGAGATATGCCCGATTGTTCGCCACGATGACGAGCGCCGGTATCTTATATTTCGCCGCCGTCCAGAATGCGTTGATGCCCATCAGGCAATCGCCGTCACCGATCACGCCGACCGTGAGGCGGCCGCTCTCCTTGAGCGCAAGTGCCGCGCCGATGGACACGCCCGGTCCGGAACCGATACCGGCGCCGCCGTCCTTGCCGAGGTAATCGAGGGGTTCTCGGTGCGGGAAAACCGCGCACGGCCAGCCACGAGGAAGGCTGGCGAGGGTTATGGGCTGGCCGTCCGTTGCGGCGGCGAGCGCATGCGCGATCCATTCCATTGTCAGGCTGCCGTTCCTGAGCGCCGGCATGTCTGTCGGTGCGCGCCCGCAATCGGGCTCCGTCCGTCCGATCTGTGCGCCCAACGCGTCCACCAGCGCAGCGACCGCCACATCCGGATTGCACAGCAGGCTGACATCGACAACGGGCAATGCCCCGTGCTCCTTGCCCCAGCCGTTGTGAAGATGCACGTCATCGCTCGCATGGATGACGGGGACGCCCGGTACGCCGCCCTCGAAAGCGGCATGTAGAACCCCGCCGAGATCCACTGATCCGAAGCTGACGATAAGATCGGCGTCCTTGATGGCAGCCTTTGCCTCTGGCGTGAGCTTGTTGAAGGGCTGCCCCACATGAAGTGAATGATCGGTCGGCACCATGGCGCCGGCCTTGAGGTCCGAGACCATCCTGCCTCCCACATGCCGGGCAAGCGCCAGCCGCAGATCCATCGCTTCTCTCGTGCGGGCACCCCTTCCGAAGAGCAGGATTGGCTTGCCGGCCGCACGCAGCCGATCCGTGGCGGCTTTCAGTGAGGCCGGATTCGGCCCGGACGGCAACGGCGGCGCATAACGATTGACATCCGGCAGCCTGACAGGCGTCGCGAGACGTTGTTCCTGCAAGGCCGCGTCAAGGCACACATAGACAGGGCCGCATGGCGAGGTCTGAGTTATCTGCCACGCCCGGAACAGGCTATCAGGCGTGGCCGCGACGGATGCAGGCTGATCGTCCCATTTGCTGAACGGCCTGATCAGTGCCGCCGGATCCTGTGAGGTGTGGATCCAATCGATCCATGGCCGCCGCTTGGTGGCGTCCACCGGCCCGTTGGCACCCAGTATCAGCATGGGCACCCGGTCGCACCAGGCGTTGAAGATGGCCATTGTGGCGTGCATCAGGCCGACGTTGGCGTGAAGGGCCACAGCCATCGGCCTGCCTGCCGCTTTCGCATATCCATGAGCGATGGCTACGGCATGCTCCTCATGCAGGCACATCAACATGGTAGGCGTTTCGTTGCCGAGATGGTTGACCAAGCTGTCATGCAGTCCGCGATAGCTGGCGCCGGGGTTGAGCGCGATAAAGGGAATGTCGAGCGCACGAAGTACATCCGCGGCAACGTCGCTCCCCCATGACGTGCGCTGGTCAACAGGAGCGATAGGGGAAGCGGCAAATTCGCTGCCGCTGCTGATGGCGGGTTTGGTCATCTCGTTCATGGAAAGCTGCCTCGCTGATCCGCTCCGAGCCCGGTCGGTATCGGAACCGAAGATGCGCGGATCCAGGAGCGGAATCCGCATTGTCATTCATGGTGATGGATGCCGGCAGACGCCCGTCCGTCCGCCGGCCATCATTCGTCCTGATCAGTTGGACCCCCGGCTCAGTATCAGCTTCTTGTAAAGCTGGTCCCACTTTTTGAAAGAGTCGAGTTGCTCGCTGGGGTCCGCCACCTTGATCTCGACATCGCCCACCGTCGACGCCTCGACCTTGGCGGACGCCGGAACATAGTCGAGCGACGCCAGGGTCGGCTGGGCTTCGCTCAGCATGTATTCGGCAAAAAGCGCGGCTGCATTGGGGTTGCTGGCATGTTTGAGGATCGCGATGCCGGAGACACGCGCGATAGCCGGTTCAAGGATGGTCCAGTCGATAGGCGCTCCCAGCCGCTTGGCCTGGGCCGGCATGTAGTTATAGACGGTGAGGCCCAAAGGCACTTCCCCTGCGACGACGAGATTGTTGAGCAGAGAGTGCCCCTTGCGAACGGAAAGCCCGTTGCCTGCCGACAACTTTTCGAAGAAGGCGAGCCCCTCCTCTTCTCCCAGAATATCCAGGAGAGTTATGAACCAGTCGATGTCGGTGGATTCATAGCCGAGCTTGCCTTTCCATTTCGGATCAAGAAGATCCTCGTATGACTTCGGCAAATCTTCGACCGCGACCTGATCGGTGTTGTAGGCCTGCACCCAGACCGCGAGGAACGTGCCCGCCCAATCGCGCTGCTTCGACACCGAGCCGGGATGGAGATCGCCGAAATAGGGCGAGTTGAACGGCTGGAGCAATCCCTCGCGTGAAAGGGCTTCAAGTTCCGGCGAGCTCGTATGGACGGCATCCACTGTAAAACGGCCGGCCTTCTGTTCCTGTACGGTGCGCTGAAGAATCTCGTCGCTTCCCGCTCTCCAGACATTGACCTTGATGCCGTATTTCTGCTCGAAGGGCTTGATCAACGGGTCGACGTCGCCTTTCGCAAACGAGGTGTAGAGCGTAAGGGACCCCTCCTGCCGGGCGGCGGCCTCAAGCTTTTCCAGTCGGTCGATAGCATCCGAATTCACAAGCGAACTGTCGGCCGCGACCGCTGCGTGCGCGCCAAGCGACAGGAAAAAGCCCATTGTTGCTGCAATAATACTTGAGCGTCCTATCATTTTATTTCCTCCCTATTAGATGAGTTGGTCTCGAAACGTCCGGTCTCTCCTCGCTGTAGGCCGCCGATTGCCCGCGTATTCAGCGGCTATAGTCGGTATAGTCACCTTGATAGCTTCGGCTTTGCCGGCATCAGATGCACCGTCTTGGTCTCGGTGTAGCTCAGCAATTCGCTCAGCCCTTCCTCGCGGCCGATGCCGCTGTTCTTGAATCCACCGAACGGTGTTCCATAGAAGTGGCCCGACACACCGTTGACCCAGATGTAGCCGGCTTGTACGGCTCGCAGCATCCGGAGCGTGGTGCCGTAGTCGTTCGTCCAGATCGAGGCGGCAAGACCATAGCTGGTGGCGTTGGCGAGCCGGATCGCATCGTCCTCCGTCTTCCAGCGGAATACAGAGAGGACCGGCCCGAATATCTCCTCCTGGCTGATGCTCATGGATGGGTCTACGTCGGCAAAGATCGTAGGCTCCAGCCAGTATCCACGCTCGAACTCCGCCCCTTTCGGCTTTCCGCCACCGGTGAGCCGTTTCGCCCCCTCGCCAACGCCCGAGGCGATCGCTGCCTTAACCCGCTCGTAGTGCCGTTGCGAATTGATCGGCCCCATTTCGCTGCCGGGATCGAGTGGATTGCCGAGCCGCAGCGCTTTCACCTTGGCCACAATCCGATCCAGGACGGGTTGGTAGAGCGTTTCGTGCAAAAGGAGACGGCTCATCGATCCGCAGGATTGTCCCTGCCAGGCGAAGTTCATCCCAGCCACCGCGGCATCGGCAATGATGTCCGGATCGACATCAGGACATGCGATCAGCGGATTCTTGCCGCCAAGCTCCAAACTGATGGTCTTTACCGCGGCCTCTGCCGCTGCGCGCTGGATAGCCATGCCGGTAGCGGCCGATCCCGTAAAGCCGATGCGTTTCACGTGGGGATGGCGGACGATTGCGTCACCGACCGGATAGCCATGGCCCGACACGATATTGACCACGCCCGGCGGCAGGACGTCCCGGCAGATCTCGGCCAGGATGCCGGCCGAAAGCGGGCTTTGTTCGGGCGTTTTCACAACAACGGCATTGCCGGCCATCAGGGGCGCAGCAAGCGCATTGGCGGCGAACTTGATCGGATGGTTGAAGGGGATGATGCGGCCGACGACCCCATAGGGTTCATGCAGGGTCAGATGCAGGTTGTCGGCACTCGCCGGCACCGTTTCGCCCTTCAGCTCCGTGCCCAGGCCGGCATAGTATTCCAGCGCATTTGCCGCCGATTCCACGTCCTTGCGCATCTTGGTGATGGTGTTGCCGGTATCCATGACTTCAAGCCGCAGGATTTCTTCGGCGCGCGCACGCATGCGGCCAGCAATTTCGCGCAACGCCTGGCCACGAACGCGCATGGGTGTCGCTGCCCACGCCGGATAGGCCCTTCTGGCCGCATCGATTGCCCGGTTGACATCCGCGGCTGTAGCAGCGGGAAAGCGGCCGAGGACATTCTCGTCGGCTGGATTGATGGAATCGATCCAGCCGTTGTCGCTCGCGCTCGTCAGCTCGCCATCGATAAGCATCAACGTCGTGGGCGTTTTCTCCTTTCCCGTCATGGTCATGCGTCCTGACCTGCGGGGACGCGCTTCTTTTCGCGAGTCTGCAATTTCTTTTCCGACCATACCGGGTCGATGTTGAACAGCTTCAATGCTGTTTCCCCGAGAATGTTTCGTTTCGCCTGCTCGCCGAGAAAGGGCAGATCATAGATCGTGCTTGGAAGATCCATGTCCCAATGCGGATAGTCGGAGGCATAGAGAAGCTGGGTTTCGGCGCGCAGCATCTCGAACGTGACTTCGAGGGCCTTGCGGTTGTGCACCATTTCCATCGGCTGCGATGAGTAATACATGTCCGCGATATACTCGCTCGGGCGGCGCTTGAGGAGCGGAGCCTCGGACGAGCGCATCATGTATTCGTTGTCCAGGCGCTGCATGAGGAATGGCAGCCATGCCAGACCGCTTTCGATCCACATCACCTTCAGCTTCGGGAACCGTTCCGGCAGGCCGTTCACGATCCAGTTGGTAAGATGGATCATGTTGAACACGGTGAAGCCCAGTGCATGCACGGAAATGAACCGATTGAGCTGCGACATGGCCTGGTCGAACCAGTTATAGCCGGCATGGAAGGACAACGGCATACCGCGCTCTTCCAGCATGCGGTATACTTTCATATAGCTATTGTCGAAAATGGGCTTGTAGCGTGTCGAGGTGACCATAAAGCCGACCACCCCCTTGCGGCTGCCGAAATCCTCGATCATGCGGACGGAGGCGTCCGGGTCGTTCAGGGGCAGATAGAGCATGGAACAAATGCGCGGCTCCTCGACGAGGATCGTCTCGCAGAGCCAGCGATTGTAGGCGCGCGATAGCACGACCTCCATTTCCACTTGCGGGTGCATGCCGAGATGAAGCATCGGCGTGGGGAACAGGCAGGACATGTCGACGCCCATCGCATCCATCCAGCGACGGGCAAGCGTAATGTCGCGATGCGGCGAGGGCGGCGTCTGCTCGGTCTTGCGTTTCGTATAGCGCGTCACGCGGCCCGCCATGTCCTGGAAGCCGATCTGGCTTGGTTGGAAGTTGGTGCGCCCGCCGCCGATCTTCGCCTTGTTCACGGCAAGCTGCCTGACCGTCGGATCCTCGATGAATTCGGCGATCTGACCGAAGGATTCGTTTTCATAGTGGTGTGAATCGACGTCCATGATGAAAACATCATCATAGTTGCGATCCTTGGCCTGACGGGACGCGTTCTTCAGTAAGGTTGATGTGTCGAACTCTTCCGACGACAAATCTCGAACGTTATGTACAAACTGATCCACGACAAATCCCCCCTATGGGCAGTGCGCTTGTTTTTCACGTTTCGAAAAAGAAACTACTATAATTATCTGCATGTAATATTTTCTGGAAAATAACCGTTTTATGGACTTCTAGATTTCGCCGGCCCATGATTGCCAGAGCCCCAGTTCGAAGACCTGCAGATCCGCCGCGCGCAACATTGAGAGCGCCATGATGGAGACATCCGTTGCCGTGACCTCGGACCGGGCAGGGAAGGCGCTGACCTTTTGGCCCCCTGCCTGTCGTTTCGCGGAGAATACGCGAACGGCTTGTGACAGAAGCTCCTGGAGGGCGGCATCCGATATGAGCCAGAGTTCGTCCCGCTCCAGGGCATTGGCGAGTGTGGCGGCTGCGCTGGATATCGTGGCATTGGCTGCGTCAGACGACGACATAGATGCCTCCCTGGCGCTCCACGACTTCGTAACGCTTCAGGCGTAAACCGGCGTCACCGACACAGCGGCCGTTTTCGAGGTTGAACTCGTATCCGTGCCAAGGGCAGACGATGTGTTCCTCAACGTCCGAAAAACGATGGCCAAAAAATTGCTGCTCGTCGTTGAGCACGGGCTCGACTTTTGGCATGCGTACGCCTTCGCAGACAGGCCCTCCCTGATGCGGACAGCGGTTGAGATAGGCGTAACACCGGCCCTTGTGACGAATGACGCCGATTTCCGTGTTGCCGACGTCCACCACCCTGACGGTGCCTTCCGCTAGCTCGGATGCAGCAGTGACGAATATTTCCGGCATTTCCCCCTCCTCAATAGGTATTATCCCATACTGTATGGAACCATACTAATATGGTCAATCTTTTTTTAGAGGAATGAGAGTGTGCGGGCTGTCGTGATGGGAGCGACATATTTGCCGATGGACAGGAACCGGGAAACGTGCTGTTCGATAGATGGATTCTAGGGCTCGCAGGATGGGTGAGCGTCTGGAAGCGTTAACCGATACCGAAACTGGACAAGACGTGCCATGGAGTCAGCCGGAAAGGCAAACCTGGTTCCCTCACCCTATGCAGAAGGGGCGCGCCCCGGTATCGGTCGAGTGCTCAGGGAAGCCAGCAAGGTCTGGAACAGGCTGCTTCAGGAGAGGCTGGCCGTCCACAACATAGGTCTGGCGGAATATCTGCATCTGCGCGCGCTCTGGGCGCAGGACGGGGTGCCGCAGATCGAGTTGGCGCAGCGTATCGGCATCGAAAAAGCCTCTTCAACGGCCGTTCTCAACTCGCTGGAGACCAAGGATCTCATCAGGCGCACCCGTGACGCCGAAGACAGGCGGAAGGTCAATGTCTTCCTGACGGAAAAGGGCCAGGAATTGAAAGAGACCCTCCTGCCGACGGCCCACACGGTTGCACTCCAGGCGATAAGGGGCTTTCACGAGGACGAGGTGCTCCTTCTCGTTTCGCTGCTGCGCAAGATGATCGACAATCTGCAAGACGAGACACTTGACGCCTCGGACTTTTAAGCGAACGCGTAATCTGCATGTTTGGTGCAGTTTCGGCATTCTTCGGCTGTGAAGAAATCGCAGATCCTACCGATATCTGCCCGGGCATCGTATTGCGCGACTTCCGCTTCGCCGCTTTCGCTATCCCGCTCATGCTGCGCGCGGGATAGCTCTGTCCGGGGAGAGGGAAAGTCCGGTCGCTCCGGCATTTGCGCAACAAAGCCTCTGCGCGAGAAAACCACTCCAATCGGACCACGTCAGTGGGGCACTCCACAGCCATGCCGGCAGGCTGGTTCGTCTGGAATGTTGACAGCCGCGGGGTATTTAGGTTGATATCAACATAAATAGGTGAGCATTAATTGTAGAGGATATGATGCCGCATCATCCGGTCGTCTCACGCGAGGAATGGCTCAAGGCACATCGCTCCATTCGATGCCAGCTATCGCTGAAACATGGGGTCCCGAGATGAGTTGCTGAGCCGCTTTTGCGATGGGCTTCGATAAATCGTTCGTGGGGCCTCGATATCTCCGCGCACTCTTTCCATGAGGCGTCGGCCGGAATCCGGCCCACGCCTCCATCGCCGGCTCAAAATCCCTCTACAAGGCGCATCTGAATGCGTCGCGTGTAGCCTCTAGTCACTCGATCGACCAGAGGAGCATGGACGCGGCTTCCGCCACGGCGTGCAGAATCAAACTGCCAGTCCCAGTTCCGCCCGCGCTTCAGCCGCGGTCGCTACCTTGCCCCCTATGGACTCGATAATACTGACCGCCCTCTCCACAAGTTCGGCATTGTCCCGTGCCAGCACGCCTTTGCTGATGTAGACATTGTCTTCCAGCCCGACACGGCAGTGCCCTCCAAGCAGCGTGGCCTGTGCAACCATCGGAAAGGAGTGGCGTCCAACGCCGAAAGCTGCCCACACACAATCATCCGGCAGCAGCGATTTAGAGTACATCAGGCTGGCAGGGCTCGCCGTCGCGCCGTATTTGACTCCAAGCACGATCTGAAAAAGCGTGGGGCCACGCAAGGTGCCGTCGGCTATGAGATCGTGCGCCAACGCGATGTCACCGGAATCGAAAACTTCGAGTTCCGGCTTCACGCCGGCTTCGTACATGAGGCGCGCCATTTCGCGCACCACCGACGGCGCGTTGATGACAGCAGTCGGGCCGAACCACATCGTGTTCAAGTCCAGGCTGCAAATATCCGGCTTGAGAGTGACGATGTGCTCGACGCGCTTTTCGGGCTTCAGGAGCATCGTGCGAGGACCGGGCTTCGCAGGGTCATCTGGCGAAGGCTGATAACGCCCGCCTGGCCCCGTCGTCAGATTGATCAAGATATCCGATCCGCTGTCACGGATACGTTTGACCACCTCCTCGTAGTGCTCAAGCGCGATGCTCGGCGAGCCGGTGTCCGGGTCGCGCACATGGATATGCGCGATGGCGGCGCCAGCTTTTCCTGCGTCGATACAAGCATCGGCAATCTCCTTCGGCGTCACGGGAAGCCCCGGATGGTGTTCGCGCGTGGTGTGATTGCCGGTGATTGCGCAGGTCAATATCGTGGGCTTCATGCGGATTGCTCTCCTCAAAATCGCGGTAATGAGCCGCACCGGCATTTTCGATCCGGTGACAGCTTGACAAGGCGATAGCATATCCAAATAATCGTTTCAAACGAATGATTGAAATTTATGCCGACTGAAGCGACGCGTTCAAAATTCGAGCCCGCCCCGGGGACGTCCGTCTCTTTGCGGTGGTTTATTTCAGAAACGATGGAGCAGGGTATGTCCGATAGTAAACACCTCATTACGCGCGATGACCTCAAGGCCGCTGCGGAGAAGTACAAGAACTGGGGGCGCTGGGGTGCGGACGATGAAATCGGTACTCTCAACCATGTGCAGCCGGGGGACATCGTCGCGGCGAGCAGGCTCGTGCGGAAGGGAGAGGTTATCTCCCTGGCCCTCAATTATGATCAGAATGGACCACAGGCCGGAAAGACACCCTACCAGGTTCCCGGACGAATCAATCCGCTTCACGTCATGTTGAGAACGGGCACGGATGCCTATGCAGGTGTACTCGACAAACGTGGCATGCGCGCCGCGGATGACCTCGTCGTCCTGCCGCTTCAGAGTGGCACCCAGTGGGACGGTCTGGGCCACGTGTTTTACGAAGACTATATGTGGAACGGATACGATTGCCGGGAGGTTAGCAGTCTCGGTGCGCAGAAGTGTGGAATCGAAAAAACCAAGACGAAGATGGTTGGGCGAGGCGTCTTCCTCGACATGCCGCGTGTCTTCGGCGTTGATACGCTGGATGATGGATATGGTATCACCTGCGACGATCTGGATCGCGCCGCCAAGGCGCACGGAGTGGAAGTCAGGCGTGGCGACTACGTTATCGTGCGCACCGGACAGATGGAGGCTAAGATCGCGGCAGGAAGCTGGGACGGATACAATGGCGGAGATGCACCGGGCTTCGCCTTCGAAACGCTTGAGTGGATACAGGATCGAAAGATCGCTGCGATTGCCAGCGACACGTGGGGTTGCGAAGTGAGGCCCAATGGGACAGAGGCGGGCATCATCCAGCCCTGGCACTGGATCACGATCCCTATAATGGGGCTGACGATGGGCGAAATTTTCTACCTGGCCGATCTCGCCGAAAGCTGTGCATCGGATGGCGCATACGAGTTCATGTTTGTGGCGCCGGCCTTGCCCATTACGGGAGCGGTAGGCTCACCCACAAATCCGCTGGCGATCAAGTAGAAGCAGGCTCTTGGAGCTGCCTTGTCAAGGCGTAACAAGCGCTTGGAGGAATGAAGAAATGGCCGAACCAAAAATCGACGAGGCTGTAAAAATTGCTTTTTCGGGCCAAACAAAAGAACTCATCCTGACAGCGGCGGAACATCTGTTTGCAGAGCATGGCCTTGCCGGGGTCTCGATGAGGGAGATAACAAGGGTCGCCGGGGTCAACATCGCGGCGATCAACTACCACTTCCGTACCAAGGAAAAGTTGTTTGAAGAGGTGTTCCTGCGTCGGACAAAGCCGATCGCTGCGGAGCGCTTGAGGCTGCTGCGTAAAGCTGAAGAGCAGGCAGACGGCCGTCCCGAGCTGGAGGATATTCTGAGGGCGTTTATCACTCCCTCGTTCGGGCGTACGCCCGAGGAGCGGGATACGCTTCTACGTGTCGCCCGTCTGCGCGCTCGGCTTGCCACCGAACCGGCGGAGTTTGCGCAGGATCTTCTCGGAAGAGTCTTTGATGAATCCAGCAGGGCATTTCTCCAGGCGCTCGAAAAGGCATTGCCCGAACTAACGCCGCAAGATGTTCACTGGCGCTTCCATTTCATGTTGGGGACGACGGTCTACACATGGGGAACACAGCGCCGTGTCGAGTCTATAGGCGGCGGAAAGATCGACACGTCCGATGCAGCCTCAGTGATTGCCCATCTCATCCCTTTTCTGACCGCGGGATTTCGTGCCGGATCGCTGGGTTGATGGCTCCCTCACTTTCGATCGAGCTACCGGTTTACGTGCTTACCGGTTTTCTCGGCGCCGGGAAAACGTCGCTGCTGAACGACGAATTAGCCGGCTATCTCGGTGGGGACACGCTTGTCATTATCAGCGAGTTCGGCAAGATCGGGATCGATCATGCGTTGGTGGAGATCGCGCGAGACAATGTGTTTCTGCTTCCTTCCGGATGCCTGTGCTGCGCCTCGAAAGGCGACGTCAGCGCGACCCTGACCTATCTGTCCTCACGGCGGCGCCTGGGAGCGCTTCCCGATATTTCGCGCATCGTTGTGGAAATGAGCGGTGGCGCTGATCCTGGGCATCTCATCGACATGCTTTGCTCGCCGGCCACACGCGCAGCGGGGTTTCGCCCCGGCGCTGTCACGACCGTCGTGGATGCGCTTCACGGATCATTGCATATCGAACGCCATTTCGAAGCCCGACGTCAGATAGCGATGGCTGATCATATCGTCGTTTCAAAAACGGACCTCCTGCCTGGCAAGTCGCTCGATAAGCTTGCCGCGGACATCAGAGCCATCAACCCCCATGCAAAGATAGTCAGCCGGCAACCGGGGTCGTGCGGAACGCTGTGTCTCGATGAACCGGGCAGCAGGCTCGTGAATACACGCTTTTCCGCCGTTGCCGGTGGTGAGGGTTTCGTATCCCACCTCCTGGTGGATCGCGAACCGGTTTTATGGTCGCATTTCTCACAATGGCTTTCCGCGGTCCTCTCACTGCGCGGAGCGGAAATACCGCGTGTCAAGGGGCTAGTACGCATTGCGGAGAGCGATGCTCCCATTTTGATTCAGGGAGCGTATCACTGGCTGGATCGACCGAGGGCATTGTCGGCCTGGCCGGACGATGACATCTCGACGCGCCTTGTTTTCATAACGACCAGCAAGGGGCCCGCCACCATAGAGCTGCCGAAACCACATGTGCCGAGCAACAGGGAGGATCCGTACCAGCAATGACCGCTATCGATGCCAGAAATGTGCGCCTTATCGCTCAAGATCCTCTCGAAGGATTTGGTGGAATCGGTGAAGGAATGGTCATCCAAACCACTGCCAGTGGCCGGCGCATCATGTGGCTGGCTCACGAGGGGCCGCCGAAGAACTTCACAGGAGTTGATGTCACGGACCCGCGAAAGCCGAAAGTGATCGTACAGACCGAACTTCCCCACGGCGACATGAGGTCGAACTCGCTGGACCTGACCGGCGACATTCTCGCGGTCTGTTACCAGACACTCGGACCAAAGGGACTTGGTGATCCAGGCCTGGGACTGACGCCGGCAGGCATAGAGCTGTTTGACGTAAGTGTGCCGGAAACCCCGAAGCGTATCTCATATTTCGATTGTTCGGGCCCTCATTCGATGGGCGTGCATCAACTGTGGTTTGTGGACGGCGAATACATCCATTGTTCCGCGGGCTCCGCCGATTTTCAGCCGCGCGATCGGAGGGACTGCCAATTTTATCGCTGCATCGACGTGCGCAATCCCTCTCGCCCGGAGGAAGTCGGCCGCTGGTGGTATCCGGGCACGCGCGAAGGCGATAAAGAACCCGCGCCCAGGCGCCATCCGCGATTCGACACCGGCTTTCGCGCGCATAATACGAATGTATATCCGGAGCGCCCCGATCGGGTTTATCTGGCCTATCTGGACGGCGGTGTGTTCATCCTTGACATCGCTGACAAGTCGGCGCCAAAGGTGGTCGCTCACTGGAATCCTCATCCACCCTTCAACGGGTTCACGCATACAGTACTGCCGTTGTTCGAGCGCGAGCTTTTGATCGTCACCGATGAAAGTATCAGAGACAGCGGGGCGGACGCCCCCAAGCTGACATGGATCGTAGACGCGCGCTGTGAGGACAATCTCGTCCCGCTGGGCACGTTTCCGATGCCTCCGGTTGCCGAGTTTGGGCCGCGTGGCGGTCGATTCGGATCCCACAATCTTCATGAAAATCGGCCGGGGCCATCATTCAGGTCCGATACGATCATCTTTTCGACACTGTTTAGTGGCGGCCTTCGCGTCTACGACATCGCGGATCCGTTGCAACCGTTGGAGATCGGACATTTCGTCCCGCCAGTGCCCAACGGTTCACCGGTCAACTCATCACAGATCAACGACGTATACGTCGATGAACGGGCGATTGTATATGCGGTCGAGCGCTTTACTGGCGGCCTCTACATACTGGAAACCGACATCTAGGGAGCTCATCCTTTTGCGACATCGACAATGCTTCCAGCGTCCTCGGGAAGCCGCGTGCCGTATGGAGCGAGAGGAATACTTTCCTCTCGCCAGAAATTCGCGATGGTCTCCGGGAGCCGGGAGCGTAAGTAGCAGATTGAAGCGCTTTCCAGTTGGTCCGGCCTGACGAAGATCGTCGAGTGCGGAGGGCCTAGCCGATCTGGCAATTCGTGAGCCGAGACGATGACCGCAATGACACTGTCGCCGGTGATGAACGCAAAGTCAGCCCGCACCCTCGTTTTCCCGCTTTCCAGATAGGCTTGTGGCAAGGGAAGAAGGGCGGAAAAAATTCTGTCTTCAGGCCTGAAGGCAGGACCGTGCGGCCTCAGAAGTCGTTCAATTTCCGGTGTATTTTGTTGGATCTGGCTGCGGATGAGATCGAAATAGCCGCGAAGGAATATTCGCTGTGTTCTTGACCATGGGTCTGCCAAGTTCTCGATGGCTTGATAAACCATCGTGAGTTGCTCATCTGGCTCATAGCGTCCGCCCGGTGTAGAGAGCACAGGAAGCATACTACTCGCATCGGAAAGGCACAGCGGGGCTGAGCGCCTCATCTCAATCACAAAATGAGAGTTGGTTTTGCCCTCCGATGGTGCGCGAGCTGCGCCATAATATAATTTCATCACGTTAAGACCTATTCAGGGACATTGTCGTTGCCCCGGACGCCAGAAGCGCGGTGACAGTCAGCACTCCCAATGTCCAAGGCAGGGGCTGCCATCAGCCAAAACCAGTACCCACCACGGAAACCCGCCAGGAGCGCGCCGGAGGCGGTGTATAGGGCGTTCAGTCGTCGGCTTGTGACGATATGCTTCATCCGGGCACGCCGCTGAGAGGCGTGGAAGAATCCACCATTTCGCATGTCTCTTATTGCAAATTGGCCTGCGGAAAGTTGCTGATGAGATTACTTTCGCTGTGGGGTATTGACAATTCCTACCACATTCAAATAATCGTTTCAAACGAATGATTGATTTTTTTCGAGGTGCAGCCAGCGTAGTGGAGGTGAACTATGCCGTTCTATCGCATCGCAGAGATGCAAAAAGGTGAGAGCAAGGGAAACCCGAATGCCGAAATCAAGACTGCCGCCGGCGAATTTATGAAGGTAGCGGTCATGACAAAGCCCGAAGGCCAGGGACCTGCTTTGCACGAACATCCAAACGAGGAGCAGTGGACTCTGATTCTTGAGGGACAGATGCATTTCATCTTGGGTGATGAGGATCGCATCGTCGGTCCGGGCGATCTGGTCCTGATCCCGCGTAACACTCCCCATCGCAGCCGCCCGATAAACGGCCCAGCAACGTTCTTCACGGTGAAAAGTCCGGTCGGCACCGGCAAAATGGACCAGGATTACCAGATGGTTAAGGATGCCGAGAAGGCAGAAGAACGCTATCCGGGGAGTGACTAAACGTATTCTGATGTTAACCTGGGAGGATACGAAATTGAAACATTATATAACCCGACTTAGCCAGAAGCTGGCAGCATACACAAAGCATGCACTGTTTGGAGCTACTCTGGTCGCTGCTTCTGTCAGCGTGGCCGTCCAGGCGAAAGCTGTCGATTTCAGCGGCAAGACAGTTGAGATCATCGTTCCTTATACAGAAGGTGGCGGTACAGACGTTTATGTGCGTCTATTCGCGCCGTATCTTCAGAAATACCTTCCGGGAAATCCGAGCGTTATCATACGCAACTTCCCCGGAGGAGCTTCGATAATGGGTTCCAACCGGTTCGAGGCGCGCGCCAAACCAGATGGACTTTCGATCATCGCAACCTCCAGTTCCACGTCGGTGGCGCAACTTCTGGCCGCTCCGCAACGCGAGTTCGACCTTCTCGGCTGGCGTCAAATCGTCGCGTCCGCTCTCGGAACCGTGGTGTACTTTGCTCCGCATGTTGGCATTGACGGCAAGGATATCGCCAAGGACGTGCGTAGTCTGATCGATAACGAAACGTTACTCCTGTATGGAGCAAAGCAACCTGACGCCGCCGAACTGCGGATCATTATGGCGCTTGACCTCCTGGGTCTGAAGTTCGATGCAATCTTCGGGGTGGCTCGCGGCGAAGTCAGGGAAGCAATGCTGCGCGGGGAAATGGCAGTCAACGACGACACGTCAGGAGCTTTCATCGATCGCGTCATGCCTTATGTCAAACGCGGGGAACTCGTTCCGATGTTCACTTTCGGCTACGTCGAGGATGGGCAGATCGGGCGCGACCCGGTCTTTCCTGATCTGCCGTGGATCGGAGAGCTTTATGAGCAGGTTCATGGGGAACCGCCGTCGGGAGATATGTGGAATGCTGTCGAGGCCTTCATCTATCTTGCACAGATTGCGGCCAAGGGTCTGGCTCTGCCGGCGGGAACGCCGGACGACATCCGTGACGTGTATGTGAAAGCCGTCGAGCAGACGATAGCGGATGAGGAATTTCAAGCTCGCGCGAAAGAGATACAAGGCGACTACCCGCATTTCCTGGGTGAAGACGCGGATAATGCGGTTCGTCGCGCTGTATCTCTCGATCCCGAGACTGAGGCGTTCCTGAAGAATTATCTTCGCGAGCGCTACAACATTCAGATTTAATCTCTCGGCAGGGTGGCGTCGGTCTCGTCGCTGCCCTGCCGGTCACGTATTTCTGAAGTATCGGGATCAAATATAATGGATGTCATTATCGACGCGCTGCTGACACTCGTCAGTGGCTGGCACCTCTTTTACCTAGTCTTCGGCGTCTATCTGGGGCTCATTATTGGCGTCCTGCCAGGCCTCGGCGGAGCGGTCGGCCTGGCCATGCTGCTTCCGTTTGTCTTCGGCATGGATCCCGGACACGCTCTCGCGATGATGATTGGCCTGCAGGCCGTCACCACCACGTCTGATACGTTTCCGGCGGTGCTCATGGGGATCCCAGGGACATCCGCATCGCAAGCAACTGTTGTCGACGGCTTTCCGATGGCCAAGAAGGGCGAAGCTGCGCGCGCACTCGGAGCGGCTTTCTCGTCATCGTTGATAGGCGGGGTGTTCGGAGCAATCGTGCTGAGTATCGCCCTGTTCAGCGCCATGCCGCTTCTGCGCCTGATTGGCTTCGGAGAGCAAATGATGCTCGTTATCGTCGCGCTCAGCATGGTGGGCGTGTTGACCGGAGACAGTGTTTTCAAAGGTCTGGTCGCCTGTGGTCTTGGCCTGCTGATAGGCGCGATCGGTTCGGCACCCGCTTCCGGTTTCCAGCGTTTCACTTTTGAAACGGCATACCTCATAGACGGTGTGCCGTTGATCATCGTCGGGCTTGGTTTGTTCGCCGTCCCTGAGATCGTGGATCTTCTACGAAGAGACCGTGCTATCTCGGACAGCGCCCCTCTGGGTGGTGGATGGTTGATGGGGATTAAGGATACCATCAAGCACTGGCCGATTGTTCTCCGGTGCTCCGGGCTCGGAGCGCTTATGGGTGCGCTGCCGGGCGTGGGTGGCTCCGTGATCGACTGGATCGCGTATGGAAACATGGTGCAGACGGCCAAAGACAAGTCAGGCTTCGGGAAAGGCGATGTGCGGGGAGTGATTGCGCCGGAAGCTGCAACAAACGCCAAGGAAGGCGGAGCTCTCATACCTACGTTGCTGCTCGGGATTCCCGGCTCCGGGGCCATGGCGATCATGCTGGCCGGCTTTGTGCTTATCGGCATTCGTCCCGGCATCGATATGGTAACTACCAATCTTGACCTGACGTTCACGATCATCTGGTCGCTCGCCATCGCGAACATAATCGGCGCGGGAACATGCATTATCCTTGCCAAACCCGTCGCCAAGTTGACGACTATCCCCTATCCGGTCATCGCTCCATTCATGATAGCGCTGATCTTCTTCGCGGCGTTTCAGCCAACAAGGGACTGGGGTGACCTTGTCACGCTTCTGGTGCTCGGTACGCTTGGGGTTTACATGAAGCGTTTCGGCTGGCCCCGTCCCGCTCTTATGATCGGCTTCGTGCTTGCTGGGGGACTGGAGGCAGGCATTTATCGCACCACGCAAGTGTATGGGTGGTCTTTCCTGGGAAGGCCTATCGTCATAGTCCTTATTCTTATCGCCATTGCGTCGATAATTGCCGCGATCCGCTATAAGGGCGTAAAGGGCGAGCCGAGCGAAGATGGCGCGCACACAACCGCGCGGCGACTTCCACAGATAATCTTCTTCCTCGTCATCGTGGCTTTCACAGGATACACGCTGATTCAAAGCATGGGTTGGCAGTATGCGAATGGCATGTTCCCACGTGCTGTCAGCGCCATTATGTTGCTGCTGCTGATCCCGGTAGGATATATACTTTTCTTCTCAAAAAATCCTCATCCTGTGCTGCATGATCTGGATCGGACTACGGCTATTGAGGACGCGAAAGGCCATAGCAACGAATACTATATCGCATGGCTGGTGGCGCTTCTCGGCTTCACCGCGCTCTTCGGCTTTGTGATTGCGATGATGGCATTCGTGTACGGGTTCCTGCGTTTGAAGGCAGGTCTGTCGCATGTTGCATGTGCTATTAGTTCAGTTGCAATGATAATTATTTTCAATGGAATGGCTTATATTTTGACATTAGAATATCCAGAAGGAATATTTCAGCCTAATATTCCCAGTATATTCTAAAGCTGGTTGATTGTAAGGTTATTCGGTATAACAGCGAGATCTGAACCGGGGCGCGTTGTTGCGGAAACATACCCCGGTTCATGCCAGAATAGTGCCCGCCGGATGGCGGGCGCAACCTTCCCGCAAATCCATCCCGGAACGGTCAGCCGTTTTGGGATGGATGCTAGAAGGCGACGCCGTCCGCACCCTTGAGCGCGAGAGCCGCGCGCGCGTCGGCGGGGCTTGCGATCTCAAGGCCAAGGCCCTCGATGATCTGGCGCACTTTCACTACCTGCGCCGCATTCGACTCGGCGAGCTGCTTCGGGCGGATCCAAAGCGAATCCTCAAGGCCGACGCGCACGTTGCCGCCCATCGCCGCCGCCTGCGCGGCGATGGGCAACTGGTGCCGGCCGGCGCCCAGCACCGACCAGCGGAGATCGATGCCGAAAAGGCGCTCCGCGGTTCTCTTCATATGCAGGACATCCTCGGGATGCGGTCCGATGCCGCCGAGGATGCCGAAGACGCTCTGGACGAAGAACGGTGGCTTGACGATGCCCCGGTCGACGAAATGGGCAAGCGTATAGAGATGGCCGATGTCGTAGCACTCGATCTCGAACCGGGTGCCGTTCTCGGCGCAGGTGGAGAGGATGTATTCGATATCGGCGAATGTGTTCTTGAAGATGCGGTCCCGCGATCCTTCGAGATAGGGCCGTTCCCAGGAATGCCTGAACGCGCTGAAGCGGTCGAGCATGGGGTACAACCCGAAGTTCATGGAGCCCATGTTGAGCGAGGCGACCTCCGGCTTGAAGACAGCGACCGGCTTCAGCCGCTCCTCGATCGTCATCGTCGCCGCGCCGCCGGTGGTGATGTTGACGACGCAGTCGCAGCGCTGCTTGATCACCTTCAGGACGGGTTCGAACCGCTCCGGCGACTGGTCCGGGAAGCCGGTCTCGGGGTCGCGGGCGTGCAGGTGAACGATGGCGGCGCCCGCCTCGGCCGCGCCGATCGCCGCCTCGGCGATTTCGGCTGCCGTCACCGGCAGATGCGGCGACATCGACGGGGTATGGATCGATCCCGTTACAGCGCAGGTGATGATTACGCGACGCGTCGCAGCCATCCATGCCTCCCTTATGGTATGCGATGATTCATCCGGCGGGCCACACCGCTTCGCGGCTGCTCGGCCATCTCAGGCGAACCGCCACTGGCCCGATACTGCGGCCTGTGCTGTCCTGCCGCTTCGGCCGATGAGCCGAAGGCCGATCTCGAGGGTGATCACAAAGCTCACATAGTAGATCGCTGCTATCGTATAGGCTTCCATGTGCCGGAATGTCATGCTGGCCACGAGTTGCGTGGCACGCATCAATTCGGCGACGCCGATGACGGAGACCAGCGATGTCGCTTTCAGGACCGCGATATACTCGTTGCCGAGTGGCGGAATGGAGAAGCGGACGGCCTGCGGAGCGATGACCCGACGCATGGTCAGCCAGTAGGGCATGCCGATCGAGCGGGCAGCGCTCCATTGCTCTTTCGGCACGGAGTCGATGGCGGCGCGGATGATCTCGGTCGAATAGGCGCTGCTGATCAGGGTGAGCGCGAATACGGCCGCGAACAAGCGGTTGTTGAGCGGCTCCGTCAGCGCGACCAGGGCCGGCGCGCCCGAGCTCAGCGCCCAGCTCGGCAGTCCGAAGTAGACGAGATAGAGCATCAGCAGAGGCGGTATGCCCCGGAACAACGCCGTGTAGCACCATGCAAGGCTCCGCAGCGGCCGTATGCTCGACGTCTTCGCCAGCGCGAGGAGGGAGCCGACAAGGACCGACAGCACGATGACGATGAACGAGACGGCGACGGATAACACAAACCCGAGCGTGAAGCTGAGCCAGTGCTGCGCCAGAAGCGCGATCATAAGGCACCTCCAATCATAGACCAGCTCCAAGTGCGTAGAGGCGGACGGGTCGTCAGCCGTGCTCCCTGCGACGCCTGCTGCCGTCGATATAGCCCAGCGCTATCTGGAGCATGGCGACCGTGAAGATGTAGTACAGTCCCGCCAACGTATAGGCGGTCAGGTATTCGAAGGTGCTTCCCGCGGCGAGCTGGGCGCTGCGCGTCAGTTCGACCACACCGATGACCGAGACGAGCGACGTACCTTTCAGCACGTAGACGTATTCGTTTCCGAGTGGCGGCAGCGCCAGGCGAAACGCTTGCGGAGCGATCACCCGCCGGAACCTCAGCCAGAATGGCATGCCGATCGACCGCGCAGCCTCGATCTGGTCGGCGGGCACGCCCACGATGCCAGCCCGAATGATCTCGGCCGAATAGGCGGCGCTCGTCAGAGACATCGCCACGACCGCGGCGACGATCCGGTTGTTCAGGGGATCGAACAGGGCCGCAACGCCCGGAATGTCCGAGTCCCGTGCCCAGACGGGAATCCCGAAGAAGACGACGTACAGCACGAGAAGCGGCGGAACGGCCCGGAACAACGCGATGTAGATGGCCGCACTCGCCCTCAGTGCCGCATTCTGGCCCAGCCGGCTCGTGGCCAGCATGGTTCCCAGGAGAATGGAAACCATCATGGACACCGTTGCAATCACAAAGCTGACGCCGAGCCCGGCCAAGTAGCTGTGCCAGTATCGCAGAAAGAACTCGAACAACGGCTGCTCCGCAGGTTGCTCACGAACCCATATGGCTCCGTGATTCAGCGATGAATGACGCGATGCGCCGTGTGGGCGGCGCCTTGAAGAACTCCTTCGTCCACACGTCAGCCTCGACCCGCCCGTCTTCCATGAAGACGACACGGTCGGCGCTTCTTTCGGCGAAGCTGAGTTCGTGCGTGACGAGGACCATTGTCGTGCCTTCGTCGGCGAGGCGGCGCAGGACCGTCAGCACCTCGCCCACGAGCTCCGGGTCGAGCGCCGAGGTGACTTCGTCCAGCAGGAGAATCTCCGGTTCCATGCAGAGGGCGCGCGCGATCGCCACCCTCTGCTGCTGCCCGCCCGACAGCTGGTCGGGATAGAGATCGGACTTGCCGCTCAGGCCGACCCGCTCCAGGGCGGTCCGGGCGCGTTCCTCGGCTTTCGCCCGCGGCACACCCAGCACGAAGACGGGTCCCTCGATCAGGTTTTCGAGCACCGTGCGGTGGGGGAACAGGTTGAAACGCTGGAACACGAAGCCGATGCGCGCCCGCTGGCGGCACACTTCCCGCTCGCTGACCCTTTCCAGCCTGTCGCCCTGGCGTCGGTATCCAACCAGTTCGCCCTTCAGCAGGACTTCGCCCGCACAGTAGGGTACGAGAAAGTTGAGACAGCGCAGGAACGTCGTCTTTCCGGAGCCGCTTGGACCGATGATCGCGACCGTCTCCCCCTTTCCGATGGATAGATTCACGTCGTGCAGGACCTCCAGCGCGCCAAACCGCACGCAAACGCCTTTGGCCTCAAGTACGGACCCAGACATCACGTACCTCCCCTTGGTGCAGCAGGCCGTCAGTACGGGATGTCTCCGAACCACTTCTTGACGATCCGATCGAGCGTGCCATCGGCCTTCATCTCCTCGATGGCCTTGTTCAGGCGGTCCAGAAGCTCGGTGTTGCCTTTCCGGACAGCGGCCCCGATCTCGACCCTGCCCGCGAGGGACGCGCTGCTGACGCGGAGTTTGTCCGAATATGTATGCTGGACATAATATCCTGCCGTGAGGCTGTCGACGGCGACCACGTCCAGTCGTCCGAGAATGAGGTCGTGAAAGGCGTCTGCGACGGTGTTGAAGCGCGCTATGTTCAAGCCGGGCGTTTGGGACAGCAGGATTTCCGTGGAGGTGCCGGCCGACACGCCGATCCTTTCTCCAGCGAGTTCCTCGGGAGCCGAGGGATTGAAATCTTGCCGGTCGGCGCGAACCACCAGCGCATTCGTCTGGGTGAGAAGGGTGTTTGAGAAGTCGACCTGCTCACGCCGTTGCGGCCGGATCGCCATCTCCGGCTCGACATGGATTCGGCCGGACTGGAGGGCAGGGATCAGGCCATCGAACGACATCGTCTCGATACGCGCCTCGACGCCTATTTTTTCGGCCATTGCCTCGGCCAGATCGATGTCGAAACCGACGAGACGGTTCGAATCGTCGTAGAAGGCGAGCGGGCGGTATGAGGGGTCTGTGCCGAAGATGATGGTTTCCTGGGCCATAGACGCATTCGTGCCGAAACCGAGACCAAACGATGCCGCTATCACTGCGCCTACGGCAACTTTTATAAGCATAGATTGAAAGGTCATTGCTGTTGTTCCCCTGGTTGATCGTTGTTTATATTATATTTTTTATGCGTTTTCTGGCGGAGGTCTCCACGGATTGCCGGGAGACCCGGTGCTTCAGAGCTTGCGGTTCCTGCCTGCTTCCCCTTTTTCTCATGTCATCGTTTCACGGAAACGCTGACATGCCATAACTCGTTGATTTTGAGCGAATGCTTATGGATCAAATAATTCCATCCGATCGGACGCGTTCTAGGAGGCTGACGCTCCGGTGGGTTCAGGTGTCGACGTCTGCGCAGCATCCGGGCCGTGCCGCGAGGGCACGATATGCTGGTAGCGGCCGTCCTGGGGCTGGTATCTTCCATCCTGGCGGAGCACGACGGTGTACACGTAACGGTCGGCGCGGTAGTACGACTTGAAGTAGGCAATGGGCTGTTCGTTGCCGGACAAGTAGATACGCCGCATGACGAGCACCGGAGCGCCGATCGGGATCTGCAGTTGCTCGGATATTCTGACATCGGCTACATCCGCTTCGATGATCTGATGATCTTCCTCCAGCGTGTAGCCGCACGGGCCGGTCAGCAAGGCTGCGACGGACGCGCTTTCGACGTCCTCCTGCATGACACGGACGCCGACCTCTGCCGGCAGATAGGCCTCGTGATAGGCTAGGGGTTTCTGCTCCAGGAAACTGGTTCTGTCGATGCGGACCAGAATGACATCGCGCTCCACCCTGAGGAACATGGCCGCCTCCTCGTCGGCCCGAACCAGTTCCTTGGACAACAGCCGGTAGCTGAGCCCCTGAAGGAAGTCTTCCGCGAGGCCGGTCAATCTCCCCTTGCGGCCGGCCGGCCTGGGAACGTGCTTCGCCACGAAGCTCCCCCGGCCGCGCGTGCGGGTGATGAGGCCCTCCTTCTCCAACGGCGCGAGCGCCTGGCGGATGGTCTCGCGGCTGACGCCGAACTGCTTGCCAAGCTCGACCTCGGGCTCGATCCGGTCCCCCGGCCGCATCTGGGTCAGCACCCTGTTTCGCAGGATGTCCGTGATCTGGAGGTGCTTCGGATAAGGGTGGAAGAAGCGGGATTTTGCCACTCGATACGAACCTTCTGTTTGCACTAAAGGCGATAAGCATAGTCTTAATTAGACATATGATCAATACTTTTCGGAAATGCCGCCTTTGATGGTTCGCCCAGTTCGGCAATCTGGATGGCTTCAAATAAAATATGTTTTTAAATCAATTATATATGCACAAATTGGGCAACTGCATACAACGTGTGCAAGGCAAGGTGCTTGACATTATCCCGGCTATTTGTCTAATTGATCGTACTAATTAATCCATACCTAGGGAGGGCTTCCCAGTGCGGTACGATAGGTTCGGGAACGAGTTTGCGCCCACGCTGTCCTACGCGCGCGGCAATATCCTGAAGGGAACGGAGGACGATTTCCGTCGTCTCGAGCAGGCCTGGCGCTTCATCGGCCGCAACATCCAAGCGGGCGGTGCGGAGGCCAACTTCGTGTTCACCGGCCTCGAGCACAGGCTGCCGATGCTGCCGGAGGACTTGCCCGTGGCCGATGACGAGATTGCGCCCGGCATCTTTTTCGAGCGCATGAAGTCGCTGGCGCTCGATCATCTGGGCGGGCGGTCGGACGTCCACGACATCGCGGTGTTCAACCGTCTGACGGGCGCGACGCTCGCGACGTTTCTGACGCTCGTGAAGGCCGGCGACACCGTGCTCGGCATCACGCCAACCCACAGCCACCCCTCGGTGATCCGGGGCGCCCGGCACGTCAACGCCAATTTCATCGATGCATCAGGGGTGGACGAGTTCGAGCGTGTGCTGGACCGGGAGGAGAGCGTTTCGCTCGTCGTCCTGACACGTCTTGCGACCACCTACGACATGATGCCGATCCCAGACGTGGACAGGGTGGTGAAAGCGTCCCACGCGCGCGGCATACCGGTCTATGTCGATGACGCCGGCGGGGCGCGGGTCGGGCCCGCCGTCTTCGATCACCCGAAGATGCTCGACCTCGGCGTCGACATCGGAGCAACCGGCCTGGACAAGTACGGAACGGTTGGCCCGCGGCTCGGGTTGATGGCGGGTGACAGGGAGCTCGTCGCCAAAATCCGGGCGAAGGGGTTCGAATGCGGCCTCGAGGCGAGGCAACTGCTCTACCCCGCCGTCGTTCGCAGCCTCGAACAATACTCCCCCCAGCGGGTGCGTGACCTGATGGCCGCCACGAGGGAAGTTGCGGAGGCGCTGCGGCCCTATTTCGGCGACAAGCTCTACGAAACGCCGGGCACGGTCCAGTTGCGCGCCGACGACATCCTGGAGATGGCGATGCAGCGCGGGGGCGTCAATCATCCCCCGATCGTCCCGTTCGAGGCCAATTCGGCGCTCTGCATGCTCATGCTGAGAGATTACGGAATGATCACGGTGCATTTCGTGGGCCTGCCGCCCGGCGGCGCGAATCTCCTCTTGAAGTTCATCCCGCCGGAGCTGCTGCACACCTTCGGCGGCGCGGCCGCGTTCGCGAAGGCCGTTGATGCATCCATGACCGAGCTGGGCAAACTGCTGCAGAACCCGGAGAGCGTCCGCGAACTCCTTCTTGGTCCGGCTCCCGGCTGAATGAAACGAACTGCCCGATCGTCGAAGTCTTTCCGGCCCGAGAGCCAGACATTCTTCATAGCGTGATCGCTAACCCCGAAGGAGTGCGTCATCTTGCAAAATACAACTGCACCAAAACCTGCGAATTCGCTTGAGACCCCCCGTTTCGCCGGCATTTCGACATTCTTCCGGCTTCCCACCGTCGCCGATCCGGATGGTCTTGATCTCGCCGTCTTCGGCGTGCCGTTCGACGGCGGTCAAAGCTATCGCGTCGGGTCGCGCTTCGCCCCGGCCGAAATCCGAAAGATGTCGGCGACGATCAAGCCCTTCAACCCCGCGCTGCAGGTCTCGCCCTACGATCACCTGAAGGTCGCGGATCTCGGCGACTGTCCGGTCAATCCGCTCGATCCGGCGAAGTCGCGGGAGCTGATCCAGTCGTTTGTCGAACGCGTCGTTGCGGCGGGTGCGACGCCGGTCGCCGTTGGGGGCGACCACTCTATTACCCTGCCGATCTTGCGGGCGCTGGCGAAGAAGCATGGCCCCGTGGCGCTTGTTCAGGTGGATTCGCATCTTGACACGGGAGAGGCGTATTTCGGCACCCGTTTCGGCGGCGGGACGCCATTCCGTCGCGCGGTCGAGGAGAAGCTGATCGATCCCAAGAAGTGGCTCCAGATCGGGATCCGCGGCTCCGTATACGCTTCCGACGATTTTGATTTCATCCGCGATCACGGCGCCACCTGCATCACGGGGGAGATGATATACGAGAAGGGTTTCCCCTGGGTCATCGAGCAGATCAAGACGCTGCGGGATTCTCCTTGCTACTGCACCTATGACATCGACGGCATCGACCCCGCCTATGCTCCCGGCACGACGGCCCCTGTTCCGGGTGGTCCCAACAGCAGCGACGCAATCGCCATCGTGCGCGCCTTCTCCGGCTTCAAGCAGATGGTCGGCTTCGACATTGTCGAGGTTCAGCCCGCCTACGACGTGGGAAGCGTTACCTCGATGCTCGCCGCGTCGCTGACCTGGGAATTCATCTCCGTGCAGGCGGCCGCCAGGGCGCGTCAGTGAAACACGCCGGTGCCCCCCGGCATCGCAGAGGGGGGCGCCGCGCCAGCGCGGCCTGCGACGATACGGGCAGCCGGAAAGGACCAGCGCTTTCATGCTCGGTGTTTTCGATCGCTCCGACCTTCTTTCCCGCTCCGGTCTCGACTTGATGTCCGCGGTCCGCGACGGATCGTTGCCGCATGCGCCGATATATCGCGAACTCGGCGCAGTCATATGCGAGATCGGCGACGGCGAGGCGGTGGTGCGGGCACGCCCTGACGAGCGGTACTACAATCCACTCGGCAGTATGCATGGCGGCTACATCGCGACGCTGCTCGACATGGGCATGGGATGCGCGGCTCACACCAAGGTGGCGGCCGGATCTAGCTACACCACCATCGAACTGAAGACCAACTTCGTGCGCGCCGTGAATCGCCGATCCGGATTGCTGCGCGTAGTAGGCCACGTCGTCCACGCCGGCCGTCGGATCGTGACCGTGGAAGGGCGGCTCTTCGATGAAGAGGAGCGACTTTGCGCCCACGGAGTCAGCACGTGCGCCGTATTTGCCATTACGGCGGGTGATCCCCCTCATTGAACGGTTCAGTCCTCCTCGATAAACACCTCCTCGCGCTTCTTCGCGATGTTCGGCAGGCAGATGACGATCAGGGCGATGGTGGCCGCGAGGAGCAGCCCCAGGCTGATCGGCTGCGTCACAAAAATGGACGGGTCGCCCCGGGAGAGGATCAGTGCGCGGCGCAGATGATCCTCGACCATCGGTCCCAGGATAAAGCCGAGGACCAGGGGGGCCGGCTCGCAGCCGAGCTTGGCTAGGCCGTATCCGAGAAGCCCGAACAGCGTTATCTCGTAGAGGCCGAACGTGTTCGTCTCGATGCTGTAGACGCCGATGCTGCAGAAGGCGATGATCGCCGGGATCATCATTCTGTAGGGGATTCTCAGCAGCCGCACCCAGACGCCGAGGAGCGGCAGATTCAGCACCAGCAGCATCATGTTGCCGATCCACATCGAGACGATGATGCCCCAGAACAGGTCCGGCCGGTCGGCCGCCACATTCGGTCCGGGCGCGATCCCCTGAATCATCAGCGCGCCGATCATCATGGCCATGACCGGATTGGACGGGATGCCGAGCGTCAGCATCGGAATGAAGGAGGTCTGTGCGCCGGCGTTGTTGGCGCTTTCCGGGGCCGCCACGCCCTCGATCGCGCCGTGGCCGAACTCGCCGGCGTTCGGCGACACCTTCTTCTCCAGCGTATAGGCCGCGAAGGACGAGAGCAGCGCGCCGCCGCCGGGGAATATCCCGAGGATCGAGCCAACGGCGGTGCCGCGCAGGCTGGGGCCGACGATCCGCTTGAGATCCCCGCGCGTCGGCAGGAGTCCCGAAACCTTGGCCACGACGGAGCCGCGTTCCTCCGCGCCCTCCAGATTGCGCAGTATCTCGGCGACGCCGAAGATGCCGACGGCGACGGCGGCGAAGTCGAGCCCGTCCGCAAGTTCAAGGAAGCCGAGCGTGAAGCGCGGCGCGCCGCTGTAGAGATCCGTGCCGACAAGCCCCAGCAGAAGGCCGAGCAGGATCATGGCCACGGCCTTCAGGAGCGAACCGCTGGCCAGCACGATCGACGAAACGAGGCCGAGCACCATGAGGGAGAAATACTCCGCCGGCCCGAACTCCAGAGCCAGGTAGGTCAGCGGCAAGGCGAACACGGCGATCAGCACGGTCGCGATGCAGCCGGCGACGAAGGAGCTGATCGCGGCGGCGGCCAGGGCGGCGCCCGCGCGCCCGCGCCGCGCCATCTGATAGCCGTCGATGGCGGTGATCACGGAGGCGGACTCGCCCGGCAGGCTGAGCAGGATCGCCGTGGTCGAGCCGCCATATTGCGCGCCGTAGTAGATGCCGGCGAGCATGATCAGCGACGCTGTCGGCGACAGCGAAAAAGTGATCGGAAGCAGCATGGCGATGGTCGCCGTCGGGCCGACGCCGGGCAGCACCCCGATCGCCGTTCCGATGGTCACGCCGACGAAGCAATAAAGGAGATTGACGGGTACGAAGACGACGTCGACGCCGACGGCGAGATTGCTGATCAGGTCCATCGGTCAGGCTCCGAACCACGAGCCGAACAGCGGGATCGGCAGGCCGAGCCCGTAGCTGAAGAGCGCCACGCAGAACGCGGTCAGGACGAGGCTGATGAGGATCGACGAGACGGGAGAGACGCCGCGGCTGCCCAGGACAGCGATCATGCAGGTGAGGAACAGGCACAGGATCAGTCCCAGACGCGAGATCATCGCCCCGAAGAAGACCGGCGCACCGGCGACGAAGACCATGCCCCGCCAGGCGACGGGCCCGGCCGCGATGTTCTGGGTGCTGATGCCCCGCACGGCGATGATGAGGCCGACCAGAATCAGCAGACCGGAAAGGAGCATCGGGAAATAGCCAGGCCCCATGCGCAGGGCAGAACCGACCTCAAGCGTCCCGAGTGTCGATATGAGGAAGTAGATCCCGAAAAAAACGAAGATCCCTCCCACCGCGGTCTCTTTCATGTTTGTCATCTTTTCCTCCCTGAAAAGACAGCCTGACCGTTATTGTTGATTGCCGGTATCCGTCTGCATGAATTCTCTCGCCCAGTTTTCGAAGGACTGCGCGTTCAGCCACCGGTCCATGTCGCCCGCCGACGCGACGTCGGCCTCCAAGGCGGCGGGTTCGTCGCCTCTGGCCAGGCGGTCGTAGAGTTCGGTCAGCGCCTTGACCGCCGCAGCTATGGGCAAATGCCCCTGCAACATGATTCTTGCGCCGACGCTGGCCAACTGGTCGCGGGTCAGCGCGCCGTGGTTCGTCCCGATGATGAAGGGCAGTCTCGTGACCGCGCGGATGGCGCGCAATTGCTCGAGGCTTTCGACGGTCACCAGCCAGATGGCGTCGACGCCGGTCGCGGAATAGGCCTTCACGCGCGCGACGGCGGCGTCAAGCCCCTCTTCGGCAAGGGACTTGGTGCGCGCCGCCAGGATGAACGCCGGATCGCTGCGGGCCGCGAGCGCGGCCTTGAGCTTGCCGGCCATCTCCTCTGCCGGCACGAGCCGGGTGGAACTGATCGGCTCGCCGAAGCCGGCCGGCGCTGTGTCCTCGACGCTCATCGCGGACACGCCGGCATGCTCGAATTCCTGGACGGTTCGCATCACGTTCAGCGCATGGCCGAAACCGTTGTCGGCGTCGGTCAGCAGGCTGATGTCGCTTGCCCGCGTCACCTTCCTGATCTGGTCCGTGAATTCGGTCAACGTGTGCAACAGCAGATCGGGCGCGCCAAGCGTGGTCGCCGCAACCACCGACCCGGAAAGCAGCCCGATCCTGAACCCCGCGTCCTGCGCGATCCGGGCGGAGAGCGGATCGTAGACACTCGCCGGCGAAAGGCATTCCGGCCCCTGCAGAATGACCCGGAGTGCCTGTCGTCTTTCAGTGTAGGTCATGACATCCTCTCATGCCGGGCTGGCAGCTTCGATATTGCAATTCATTGCTGTATCGCGCGCCGGCGCGCCCTGACGACAGGCCGGCGCGCCCCCCGGGGCTCTATTTCAGGCCGGCGGCTTCGGCCGCCTCGTCCCACTTGATGGATTCCTGGTTCATATAGTCCGTCAGTTGCCCGGGGGTCAGGCCGCCGGAGATCTCGATGCTCTGCGCGGCGAGCCGCGACGCCAGTTCGGGATCGTTCGCGACGGCGTTGATGTCCGCGTTGAGTTTCGCCACCAGATCGGGCGCCATGCCCGCCGGTCCGAGGATGCCGAACCAGGTCGACATGTCATAGTCCGGGTAGCCCGCCTCGGCGAAGGTCGGCACGTCCGGCAGCTCCGGCGAATGATTGGTGCCGGTGATCGCCAGCGCGCGCAACTGGCCGTCCTTGACGAACTGCTGAACCGACGGGGGGCTTGCCATCGCAACCTGGATGCGCCCCTTGAGCAGATCCGGCACGACCGGGCCGGTGCCCTTGTAGGGCACATGCGTCATCTCGGCACCCGCCATCTTGAGAAAAGCCTCCATCGCCAGATGGGTGGTGCCGCCTTGCCCGGTCGAACCATAGTTCAGCTTGCCGGGATCGGCTTTCGCCAGCTCGATGAGTTCATCGACGGTCTTCGCCGGCACATCCTTGCTGATGACGAGCATCTGCGGGCTGACGGCGGTCCGCGCGATGGGCGTGAAGCTGTCGAAGCTGATGCCTTTCGAATGGAGCTGCGCCGCGACGATCTGGCCGACATTGAGCGCGGCCAAAATGTAGCCGTTGGGGGCCTCGCGCGCCACGAGCTCGAGGCCAACCGCGCCGCCGGCGCCGCCGTGGTTCTCGGATACGACAGGCTGGTTCCACCGCTTGCTGAGGCTGTCGGCGATCGCGCGTGCGACAAAGTCCGTGCCGCCGCTCGGCGACGACGGAATGATCCAGCGCACGGGGCGCGAGGGAAAGGACGCGGCGTCTTCCGCAACCGCCGAGGGCATCGCGGCGAGCCAGCTCGCCGCAGCCAGGATGATGGAACTCGCGATCAGTTTTTTCATGTCTTCCTCCCGATTCATTATTATTCGGATTTTCTTGTTTGGTTTCTTACAGCATCAAACCAGAAGATGTGCGCACTTTCTGGAAAAATTTGATGCGTTAACAAATGGATAGAGAAAAATAGCGATTCAGCTTTAATGCATTTTTCTCCAATGCTCCGTCGGTTTTCGCCGGAGCATTCAGGCGCGCGTCAGCAGAGGAGCCAGCGTCGCCACGTTGCGGAATTCGGTCAGGCCGTGGACGGCGGACACCACCTGCTCGTACCGCTCCTCCGGCAGGGCGACCGAGGCCAGCTTGCGGAACTTCTCCTCGACCTCCGCCGGCGTCAGGGCGCGCAGCGACGGGACCAGCTCACTGAAGGTCTCGCCGGAGCGCAGGCGCACCGTGACGCGCGCGCCGCGCGGCCGGGTCTTCCTGAACTCGGCCTCGATCTCGTCATCCACCTCGAGTTCGACGCGGCGGCTGAGCGCGAGGATTTCCGGATCGCGCAGGCTCTCGTCGGTATATTCGAGGAAGCCGACGTCGCCTTTCACGAGGTACATCGCCAGGCTGAAGGCCGCGCTGAACTGGGCGCTGGTGATGTCCTGCGGCTCCCGGATCACGCCGACCCAGTATTGGGCTTCCCGACTCGCGCCGACCTTGATGCTCTCGATGTCGTCGACGGTGAACCTGTGCTTGCCGACGATGCGTTCAAGCCCTTCCGTCATCGGCTGCAGGAAGCCATCCTGGGCATACACCTTGTAGTGAGCGTCGAGGATGTGCCATTTCGAGCCCAGCGCCGCCGTGAGCGCCGGCATGTTGACGGAGTCCCCATAGGCCCGGCAGTAGCCGCGCTCTCCTTCCAGCATGGTCGCCGGCGCGGTAAGGCCGGCCTCCGCCAGCAGCGCCGAGCGGATGCCGCCGGAAGCCGCCATGGCGCCGAATATGCGTTTGAGGTCGCCGCGGCCGCTGGCGGGGGCCTCGACCAGGCCGCCGGCATGCACCGCGGCGGTGGCGAGGGCTTGCAGCAGGCCGTTTTCGTCCAGGCCGAGGAGCTTGCCGGCGGTGATCGCCGCGCCGAAAGGCCCGCAGGAGCCGGTGGGCTGATGGCCGCGCTGCATGAGAACCGGCGTCACGGAAAGCGCGACGCGGACCATGATCTCGTAGCCGGCGACGACGGCCAGGATGAAATCCTTGCCGGAGCTGACCTGCCGCTCGCCGATCGCCAGGCCGGCGGGCACGACGACGCACCCGCCCTTGACGCTGGTCATGGCGTGGTTGTCGTCCATCTCGAAGCCATGCCCGAAGGCGCCGTTCACGAAGGCGGCGTTCGCCGCCGACGTCCTCAGGCCGTAATTGAGCGTCGTGCTTTCCGTCGTGCCGCCCTGGGAGCGGATGTAGCGGTAGACCGACTTGGACAGGGGCAGCGTGCTGCCGGCGAGCTGAACGCCCCACGCATGGAGAATGAGTTCCTTTGCCTTCTCGACGACGGCAGGCGGCAGGTCGGAAAAGCGAAGCTGGGCGGCGAATTCCGCCAACTGTCTTGTTTCGCTCAATTTATAAACTCCCTATAGTGCCTTTTTTCCGGCAAAACATCGAAGAGGGTTTCGTCGGGTGCGTCTGGTTTTTCGTGCCGTCCGGCCTTGCGTCAGCTCACGATGCGGCAGCGCGAAGTGTTGAACGGGCATTTCCATGGATATCCGGCTTGGACATTTGAGGATGTTTCTGGCGGCCGCCGAGCGCGGCAGCGTGACCAAGGCCGCTGCCGCGCTTTTCCGCGCGCAGTCCAGCGTGACGCGCGCCATATTCGAGCTCGAACAGACGCTGGGCGTCGATCTCTTCGAACGGCGTCCGCAGGGGCTGCTGGTAACGAGTTACGGCGCCGCGCTGCTCGTCCGCGCGCGCCGGATCGCCGCCGAACTGCAGCGTGCTCGCGCCGAGATCCTCGATGTGGAGAATGGTTCGCGCAAAGCCGCCAACGCTGCGATCTTCTCCATGCAGGTCAGCGAACAGCGGCTGCGCGCCTTCGTCGAACTCGTCGCCAGCCATCACATGCCGACTGTCGCGAAGCGCCTGGGCATCAGCCAGCCCGCTGTGAGCGCCTCGATTCGCGGGCTGGAGTCGAGCCTCGGGCTGCCGCTTTTCGAGCGCACCGCGAAGGGCATGCTGCCGACGCCGGAGGGCAGGGCGCTCGCCTTCCACATCAAGCGGGCGCTGTCCGAAATCCGCATCGCGCGCGACGAGATCGCAAGCCTGCAGGGTGCGCTGGTCGGCAAGGTCGTCGTCGGCGCGAGCCCGCTCGGGCGTGCGTTGATCCTTCCCCGCACCATTTCGCGGTTGCTGGCCGCTCATCCCGGCCTGCTCGTGAGCGTGGTCGAAGCACCTTTCGAGGTCACCGCCGCAGACCTGCGCGCCGGCGACATCGACTTCCTGTTCGGCGCCCTGCGCCCGCAGGCGATGGAGACGCAGCTGGTGGGCGAACCGTTGTTCGTCGACGAACTGGCGATCATGACGCGCCCGGGCCATCCGCTGCGCTCGCAGGCCATGCCGCGCCTCGAACATCTGAAGGACGCCCGCTGGATTCTGCCGCACCGCGATACGCCGACGCGGCAGCGGCTTGAGCGCATGTTCGCCAGCCGTGGCCTCAAGCCGCCGCTGACGGTCATCGAAACGAGTGATCTCACGATGTTGCGGGAACTGCTGCTGCAAGGGGACCTGATCACCGCGGTCTCGCCGCAACAGTTCGACCACGAACTCGGCACCGGCGTTCTTTCCGCGCTGCCGATCGCCCTTCCGGAGACATCGCGCACGATCGGCCTCACCTATCGCGCCGATGGCCATCCGTCGACCGCTGCGACCATGCTGATGGACGAAATCCGTCAATATTCGCGGGAGTTCGCCAAGCCGAACGCCGGCCAGTCCGCTTCCGGCTAGGGACCTGCTGCGCGCGCAGCACCGGCCGCGGATCGTCGTGGCCGGCCGTTCGGCTATGCACAAAACTATTTGACAGGTATGTTCTTCCATGATCGTCCAACCGTCACCAGCAGCCCCAGGGATGGACAAGAGCGTATTCTGCAAGCCCCATACTCTCAAAATCTCCTTCGGCTAACCAATTCGATGTAGCGGCATATGCCATCGAATCTCGTTATCGGCATCGGCGCCCCCGTTCGTCCGGGATGCCGGCCCGCGCCGGGCGGTGGCGATTCTAGGAGCGGGCGAGAAGATAGCGGATGGCCAGGAAGATGAAGGGCATCGCGAAGAGGACGAGGAATATCCGCAATATGTGAAACGCCGTCACCAGCTGCACGTCGGCATGCATGAACTTTGCCGTCAGCGCCATCTCGGTGAGGCTTCCCGGCGCCATCGCCAGCACGGCGGACGACCAGCTCATCTCCGTCATCAGGGCCATGACGCCGGCGCCCAGGGTGCAGAGGGCCAGCAGCCCCAGATTGGCGGCGAAGGCGTAGAGGACGAACGTCCACGCCTGCCGGAGAATCTGCCTGTTGAACATGCAGCCGAGTGAAACGCCGAGCAGCACCTGGGCGACGGCGAGCAGCGCGGGTGGCATCGGACTGATGGGCAGCGTCAGAAAGGCGGCAAGCGTCGAGAAAACGAGCGCGCCGATGAAGGGGCCGTTCGGGACGCCCGTCCTCGCCGCGACCCCTCCGGTCGCGAAGCTGCCGAGCAGCAGCAGACCCACGCCGAGAGAGTCGCGCTCGGCCTGGGCAAGCGTCGCGTCGCTTCCGGACACGCCGTTGAGATAGAAAATCGCCGGCGGGATGATCATGACGAGCGTGACCGTGCGGGCCGCCTGCGAAAGCGCGACGGTCGGCGCGCTCACGCCATACCGCTCCGCCAGCCGCGCGGACTCCATCGGCCCGAGGGGCACGCACGCAAGACAGGCCGTCACGAGGTCGATCTTCGCGAGCCGCAACAGCAGCGCCGCCGCGGCGAGCGCCGAGACGATCGCGTAGAGCCCGGCGCCGATCATCTCCGGCAAGTGCGCAAGAACGGTCTCGGCCGCCGCCGGCGTCATCGAGACGCCGATCGATCCGGCGACCACGATCTGCCCCATCGAACGCGTGACGCGCGGCGCCCTCGCCGGCCAGCCCAGCGTCGCCGCAAGGCCGACGGCGATCAGCGGTCCGATCATCCACGGCAGCGGAAAATGAATGGAGGAGAACAGATAGCCGCTTGCAAGTCCCAGCGCGTAAGTCAGTGGCAGGATCACGGCGCCTTTCATCGCCGCGCCCCCGCGAGCGGTGGGCGTCGACCCCGCCGCATCAGCCGGACAGCCCTGAAAGCTCCGCCGGAAAGATTTCCGCGGCGGCGTAGCGGACCGGGATGATCTTCTGCCTTTGCACGAAATCCGCCGCGGTATCGAGCGCAAGGCGGTTCGGCCCGACGCCGAAGGGGAGCGGATCGCCTCCGACCAGTCGTCCCACGCGGACGATAGCTTCGTCCGCGGCGTTCGCCGGACCCTCCGCGGCGAGCTGCTGCAGGTAGATGCGCTTGGCGCGCGCCATGGCCTCGAACAGCGTGGCAGGCAGTTCCGGATGCTGCGCCGCCAGATCGGCCCTGACGACCACGAGATGGTTGATCGGATAGATCCCGGTCCCGGTGAACCAGTCGGCCTCCAGCCTTGCCGCGTCGGCGAAGAGGGGCCTTACATCGCCAGACGACAGGCTTTCCAGGCTGATCGCCGCGTCGACCTCTCCCGCTTCGAGCATGGCGCGCATGGTGTCGCCGGCCGACGCGCGCGACGCGTTGGGCGGGTCCGGACATTCCGGCACATGGGAGCCCTCGAACGTGACCCATTCGATGCGGTCGAGGTCGACGCCGTATGCCGTCTGCAGGATGCCCCTGCTCCACATCGGCCCGGTCTGCGCGTAGGAACGCACGGCGACCCGCCGGCCCTCCAGATCCTTGGGGCTCCGGATGCCGCGCCCGGCACGGCACCAGATGGTGCCGTGATGGAACATCCGCATCGGCATGACCGGCAGGGCCACCAGCGGCTTGCCGTAGAACCTGGCCACGAGGTAGGTCGTCAGCGCCATCTCGGCGACATCGAAAGCTTCCTCCTGGATCATGCGCCGGAAGATCTCATGCGTTGGCGAGACGTCGGGAAAGACGGCCCGGAACCCCGCGATCGGCACGGCGCCGGTCTTCAGCGGCACCGTATGGCCGTAGGTGCCGAGCGCGACGTTCAGTTCTGGCAGGTGATCGACCATGGCAGTCTCCCGGGGGGGCTATGCGGACATCTCGCTATGCGGACATGGCCGCGGCTCTCTTCTCCAGCGCGTCATCCAGCCTGCCGTAGACCCGGCGCGCATTGAGTTCGAAGATCTTGCGGCGGCTCGGCTCGTCGAGGTCGACGACCTGGTCGACGTAACGCCTGGTATCGTCGAAGTAGTGTCCGGTGTCCGGGTCCTTGCCGCGCACGGCGCCGATCATCTCCGAGGCGAACAGGATGTTGTCGACGGGAACGACCTCCAGCAGAAGCGCGATGCCGGGATAGTGATAGACGCAGGTGTCGAAGAACACGTTCTTGAGCAGGTGCTCCTGCAGCGGCGGGAGGCAAAGGTCCTGCGCCAGCCCGCGATAGCGGCCCCAATGGTAGGGCACCGCGCCGCCGCCATGGGGGATCACGAACTTGAGGGTCGGAAAATCCTTGAAGAGATCGGCGGTGAGGAATTGCATGAACGCCGTGGTGTCGGCGTTCAGATAGTGCGCGCCCGTGGCGTGGAAGCAGGCGTTGCAGGACGCGCTGACATGGATCATCGCCGGCACGTCCAGCTCGACCATCGTCTCGTAGAGCGGATACCAGTGGCGGTCGGTGAGCGGCGGGTCGGCCCAGTGACCGCCGGAGGGATCGGGGTTGAGGTTGCAGGCCACGAAGCCCAGTTCCTCGACACAGCGCCTGAGTTCCGGCACGCAGTTGCGTGGCGAAAGGCCCGGCACCTGCGGCAACTGGCACGCGCCGATGAAGTTCGTCGGGAACAGGCTGCAGGCCCTGTGAATCAGGTCGTTGCAGACCTCCGCCCATTGGACGGCGATGTCGTGGCCACCCACATGGTGGCCCATTCCGGACGCACGCGGCGAGAATATCGTCACGTCCGTGCCGCGCTCCCGCTGGAACTTGAGCTGGGCCGGTTCGATGCTTTCCCTGATCTCGTCGTCGCTGATCCTGAGCGACGTCGTCGCCGGCGGACGTCCGGCTCCCGAAGCAGCGGCGATCTGCTGCTCCCGGAATGTATCGAGCTGCGGCGGGGTGGTCGTGTAGTGGCCGTGGCAGTCAATGATCATTTCTGGTCTCCGCATCGGCAAGCAGGCGCTCGGTATCGAGGCCGAGGAGCGAGCCGCTCTTCTTGAATCGGTAGGCGTCCCACACGCTCCAGACGATCAGCGCCAGGATCGCCGCGAGGAATGCGAGGCTGAGGGGCCGGTCGATGAAGATGTCGAAGCTGCCCCGCGAAATGAGCATCGCCCGCCTGAAATGCTCCTCCATCAGCGGCCCGAGCACGAAGCCGAGCAGCAGCGGCGCGGACGGGAAATCGAGCACGCGCATGCCGTAGCCGATGGTCGTCACGACGACCACGACCAGCACGTCGAATGCGCTGTAGTTCACGGTGTAGACCCCGATGCAGACGAACATCAGGATGGCCGGATAGAGGGCGTGATAGGGGATGGTGAGGATGCGGACGAACAGGCTGATGAGCGGAATGTTCAGGATCACCAGAAGCACGTTGCCGATCCAGAAGCTCATGACCAGACCCCAGAACATGTCGGGGTGATCGGTCATCAGCCGCGGCCCCGGCGCGATGCCGTGGATCATCAGCACGCCCATGATCAGCGCCATCGTCGCACTGCCCGGAATGCCGAGCGTGAGGGTGGGGATGAAAGCTGTCTGGTCCGCGGCGTTATTGGCGGATTCCGGCGCGACGACGCCTTCGATCGCACCCTTGCCGAAGCGGGAGGGCTCTCTCGCCACCTTCTTTTCGAGCGCGTAGGACATGAAGGCGGCGATCGTGCCGCCCGTGCCGGGGAGCATGCCGAAGAACGATCCGACCGCCGTGCCGCGCGCCATGGGGAACCACGATCGCCGCACGTCGTCGCGCGTCGGCAGCATGGAACGCATCGTAACGCTGGTGTTCACCGTGCCCCCGGCCATGGAGCGGACGCTGGCGATCACCTCGGTCGCTCCGAAAAGGCCCATGGCCAGGGCGACGAGGCTGACGCCGTCCATGAGCTCGACGACGCCGAAGGTGAGCCTGGCCGCGCCGGTGTAGATGTCGGTTCCGACGATGCCGATGAGAATGCCGAAAAGGACCATGGCGAAGCCCTTCACCGGCGACCCGTCGGTGATCACCGACGCCGCCACCAGGCCAAGGGACATCAGCGAGAAATATTCGGCGGGCCCGAAACCCAGGGCGATCTGCACGATCAGCGGCGAGAACAGCATCATGATGATGATGCCGATGCTGGCGCCGACGAAGGAGCCGATGGCCGTCATGAACAGCGCGACGCCCGCGCGCCCCTGCCGCGCCATCGGATAGCCATCGATGCAGGTGACGGTGCTCGACGCCGTTCCGGGCAGGTTGAGCAGGATCGATGCGATTGAACCGCCGTAGGCGGTGCCGTAGTAGATGCCGCCCAGCATGACCAGCGCGCCGGTCGGGTCCAGGTAGAAGGTGATCGGGAACAGCATGGAGATCGCCGCCACCGCCCCGATTCCGGGGATCACGCCGACGATGGTGCCGAGCGTCACGCCGATGAAGCAGTAGGCCAGATTGGCCGACGTCAGGGCGATGGAGAGGCCGAGCGACAGGTTGGAAAGAAGATCGTCCATCACGTCACCACGGCCAGCGAAGGAAGGCGATCGGCAAGCCGATGGCATATTTGAAGAGCAGGGAACAGAACCCGGCGAGACACAGGCCGAGCGCCAGCGCGCGGCGCGGCGACAGCTTCCCGTCGGCGCGGCTCGATATCAGAATGACCGCCACGATCGCGGGCGCCAGTCCGAACGGCTTGACCAGCAGCGCGAACGCCAGCATCGAGACGATGACCGTCGCGAATGGGCGGAACTCGAAATGCGGCATATCCCCGGCCCGCAGCATGGCTGGCACCATGATCAACGCACCGAACGCCGCGAGCAGCGCTCCCAGCGCGGCGGGAAACATGCCGGGGCCCATCTGCGTCGCGGTTCCCAGACGCAGCGTGGCAAGCACCGTCGCGACGGCTCCGATTCCGATCATGATCAGGGCGAAACCGCCCAGCACGTCCCGATAGTCTTTCGAGCGCATGTGTCGCCCTCCCTAGTTTGTCTCTCTCCCGTTGTCCGGCTCGCCGAAGCGCCGCGGCCGGCTTCATGTCATTGCCGGTCCTGCCGGCTGGTGTCCCCCGCCGTCCGTCCTGTTCGACAGCCGCCGTCCTTCCTCGAGGGCGGCGAAGGATTGGGTCGGCGCCGTCATCAGCCAGCGGAACCCTTTGCCCAGCAGGGTCTCGACATTGTCAGTCCCGACATGGGGATGGCCGCAGGGCACGCCCTTCTCGACGCAGATGGCGAGGATGTCGTCTATCGCTGACAGCAGGGCAGGGTGGTCGTATTGCCTGGGAAAGCCCAGTTCCTGCGACAGATCGCCCTCGCCGATGAGGACGAGGCCGATGCCGGGCACCTCGTCCAGAATCTCGGGGAGATTGCGTATCGCCTCGACCTTCTCGCACATGATGCCGACGAGGATCTCTCCTTTCGGGTTGAGCGGCCATACGTCCGCGCGCTCGTAATACTGCTGCGAGGTGAGCCCCCAGTAGGGAGCGGCATGGATCGGCGCGTCGCCACGCCGCCCGGGAGGATTGTGATAGGGCGCATCGGGCGGCCGGGCATAGCGACAGGCCGCGACGGCGCTGTGTGCTTCCCTTACCGTCGCGACATGCGGCCAGATCACCCCGTAGACGCCGCAATCCAGCACCTGCTTTGCCAGATACTCGTTCATCTCGGCGCCATTGGCCGGGATGCGCACCATCGGCGTGACGGCCGGAGCTGGCGTGCCGATGCGCAGGATCTGGGCCCGGTTGAGCATGTACTGCAGGCAGTCCCGCAGCGTCCTGACGTCGTAGGGATGGTGCTCCAGATCGAACACCGCCGCGTCGAACGGCGCCGCGTTCACCATCTGCGCGGCCCCGATCTCGGGGGTCGCGAACGTGGTGAAGGCGGGCCGCCCCTGTGTGAGCGCCCGAATGGCGCCGTTCAGTCTCGGAATGTCTGACATCGTCACGTCCTGAGCGCCCCCGCAGGTCAGAAGTCGACCACGACTTCGCCGTCCTCGACGCGGAACGTGTGGGGGGTGTAGTCGGAGACCCATTCCATGTACTCGAGCAGCTCTCCGAACCTCGGGTCCGAGATGTCGAGCGGTTCGGGTTGGGCGAGCCGGTTGATGTAGGCCGGAATGAAGCTCACCCGCTCGACGCCCTTCTTGCTGAAGACGATCTTCGGAACGATCGTCTGCTTGCAATGGACGGGCATGTCGTAGAGCGAGTCGGGGTCGTTCTTGTTGTCGGGCTGATACCAGAAGAAGTTCCATTCGAGCGGCAGTTTCTTCTCCCAACTGCCGGTCGTCAGGAAATTGCCGATGCTGTAGAAGCAGACCTTGCCCTTGTAGACCTCGACAGCCTTCGGGACATGCGCGTGATGGCCGAGGATCAGGTCGGCGCCTGCATCGATGATCGCGTGAGCCATGGTTTGCTGGTACTCGGCAAGGATCTTGGGAACCAGGCGGATGCCCCAGTGGATGAACACCACGACGGCGTCGGCCTTTTCCTTCGCCCTGGCGATGTCCTCGCGCATGGCGACGAGATCTTCCTCGACGGGTTGCGACAGGATCTTGGGAGGAGAGCCGGGCTGGAAGTCGATGGGCGAGTAGTGCGTCCAGGCGCGCATGGGAGCGACGCCCGGCTTGGCGGCGCCGGCGGCCCAGCCGTCGCGGATCACCGACGAATAGCCGATGATCGCGACCTTGACGCCGTTCTTCTCCAGGATCACCGGACGACGCGCTTCCTCGGCGTTGCGGCCGGCGCCGATGGTCTGCAGACCCATGTCGCGGAAGAGGTCGAGGCTGTCCAGCAGCGGATCGTAACCCCAGTCGAGCGCATGATTGGAGGCGAGGGAGACGACGTCGATACCGGCGGCCTTGAAGATGGAGGCGAGGCGCGGCGGCTGGCGGACATGCTTGCCGCCGGGGATGGTCGTCTTCCATTCCTCATAGAAGCCGCGTTCCGAATAAACCCGTTCGCATTGCGCAACGCGGAAGTCGGCCTGCGCCAGGACCGGCTTGATGAGTTCCGCCAGCCGGTCGACCGGCTCGATGATCGGCCCGACATCGCCGCCGGCCATAAGTGTCAAGGTGTTCTGGGCCATGCTCAGTTCAGCTCCTGGATTGTCGTCTGGTTTCGGGAAGGGTGGCGCGCGGGCGCGCCCGCTGGTCCGGCCGGGACATCTCCTGCCGGGACGTCTCTTGCCGGAATATCCCTTGGCGGTCGGGCCGATCACTCGACGCTGATTTTGGCTTCCCTGATCACCTTGCCCCACCGCGACACTTCGGCGTTGAAGTAGTCGGCGAACTGCTGCGGGGTCATTGGCTGGGTCTCGAGCCCGCTCTTCTTCAGGAGGTCGATGACCTCGGGCGATTCAAGAACGGTGACGATCGACGAGTTCAGCCTGGTGACGATCTCCGGAGGCGTCCCGGCCGGAACGAAAATGCCCGTCCAGGTTTGCGCGATGAATTCCGGATAGCCCATTTCGATCATCGTCGGCACGTCGGGCAGGAAGGGTGTGCGCTCGGGCGCGGCGATCGCCAGTGCGGCCAGCTGGCCCGATTTGATGTATTCGATCGTCGACGGCATCGTGGCGAAGGACATCTGCACGGTGCCGGAGAGCAGATTCACAGTCGATTCGCCGCTGCCCTTGAAAGGCACATGGGTGATCCTGGTGCCGGCCATGAGATTGAAGAGCTCGCCAGCCAGATGAGGGGTCTGCCCAAGGCCGGCCGAGCCGAAATTCAGCTTGCCGGGATGCGCTTTCTCATAGTCGACCAGTTCCGACACCGACTTGACCGGCAGGGAGGCGGCATTCACCAGCAGCAGGTTCGGCGAGATGCCGGCCGGCGCCACCGGGATGAAATCCTTGGCCGGATCGTAGGGCAGGCTGTCGTACAGCGAGATGTCGATGCACATGCTGTTGCTGCCCATGAGAAGCGTATAGCCGTCTGGCGCCGCATCGGCCACCTCGCGCGTGCCGATCTGCGCGCCCCCGCCCGGCTTGTTTTCCACCACGACGGGCTGGCCCAGCATGGGCGACAGATGGGCCGCGATCACGCGCGCCGCGATGTCGGTTCCGCCGCCGGGCGCATAAGGCACGATCAGCCGAATGGGACGGTCGGGATAGTCGGCCCAGGCCGGACCGACGGCAGCGCCGAGCGAAACCGCGAGCATCAGCGAAAACAGGGTTCTTCTGTAAATATGGTTCATGGCCTCCTCCCGGTCTGTTCTTGCATCGCCGGCGGTCCTGCCGCACGGCGACGATCGAAACGCCGTATCGCCGAAGAGCCATGCAAAAAGCCACTTGCTGGAGAAAAGCGTAGCCTTTCTCCACTGCGTCACGGAAGGCTCCCCACAGGCGCCAGAAGGCGTTTCTGCGAGCAGCATCACAAATATGGATGCTCCATGCCAATTCTAACTGGTATGGAATGGTATCGAATTTGTTTATCGATAAGGCGTGTCTCGCCCGCGTGCCAGCTGTCGCTCTCCCGCGCGTCGCCGGTCTCAGGCCTTCTCGCCGCCGGTCGCTTCTGCGAGGCGCTTGTCGGGCGCGCGCAGCAATGTCAGGCCGACACCGGCGAGCGTGATGAGGCCGCCGACGATCGTCATCGGCGCCAGCTCCTCGCCCAGCAGGAACACGCCGAAGCCGATCGCGATGACCGGAATCGTCAGCAGGAACGGCGCGAGCCTTACGATGCCGTGCCGGCCGATGAGGAGGCACCACAGGCCGTAACCGATGATGGTCGGCCCGATGCCGACGGTCAGAAGCGCCATCGTGTCCTCCACCTCCAGTCTGGCGAGATAGGGCAGGGGGTTGCCTTCCAGCAGGTAGGACAGCGGCCAGAGCTGGAACGTCGCGAAGACGGCAAGCCATGTCGCGAGCTGGAAAGCGCCGACATGGCGCAGGGTCGGGATCATGTTCTGGCTGATCGCCCAGGCGAGCGCGCCGAGAACGACCATCAGCGCCGCTCCATATTCACCGCGGACCGACGGTGTGCCGAAGACGATGAGGGCGCCGAGGAGACCGAGAATCGTGCCGGCGATCTGCGCCCGCGTCGGCATGCGCCGCGTGATCACGGCCGCGATGATCATGGCGAAGGGAACCTCACACTGCACCAGAAGCACCGCCGTCGTCACATCGAGCCGGGCAATGCCCGCATAGGTGAGGCTGAACTGGACGGTCGCGCCGATGAAGGTGATCCAGAACAGCCGCAGCATCGCCCCCCGCGGCGGCGGGACGAACCAGACGAGGATCGCCGCCGCGATGGTGTGGCGAAGCGCGGAGAGGAGAACCGGCGGCAGGACGTCCAGCACCGTCTTGGAAGCGACGAAGCCCGCTGCCATCGCGATCGGGAAAATGAGCGCGAAGACGACGTCGCGCACCGGCAGGCCGCCGTCGCGCAGGCTCACGGCGGCTCACCGGCGAAGAGCAGTTCGCCGAGCGTCTGCAGAAGCAGCCGCGCGCCGGCGACGATGGATTCGGGCGTCGAATATTCGTCCGGGTGATGGCTGATGCCGTCGCGGCTCGCCACGAAGATCATGCCCGCCGGCACCTTGCGCGCCAGGATCTGCGCATCGTGGCAGGCGCCGGAGGGCAGTTGCAGCACCGGCACGCCGATCGCACCCGCCGTCCGGGTGATCGTCGCGATGAGCGAGGGGGCGAGCGGAGCAGGCTCGTCGATCCCGGCGTCTTCGGTGGCGAGCGACAGGCCGTTGCATCGCGCCGCCTCGGCGAAGGCCGTATCGACGAGCCCGCGCAGGTGCCGCAGCTCGGGTGCGGAAGCAGCGCGCACCTCGCTCGTGACGATCGCCTCGGCCGGTATGACGTTGCTGGCGCCGGGCAGAAACCGGATGGAGCCGAACGTCATGCGTCCCGTCGCGTCGAGGCCCTCTGCCCGCATGGCCTCGAACGCCGCGCTTACGGCGAGGCAGGAGCCGCGTCCCGCGTCCCGCCGCACGGCCATGGGCGTCGAGCCGGCATGGCGGGCTTCGCCCGTCAGGCGATAGCGCGCCATGTCCATGCCGACGATGGAATCGACCACCCCGACGTGGATGCCTGCGTTGTCGAGCACGGGCCCCTGTTCGATGTGGAGTTCGATATAGGCGGCGATGTCGGAGGACGGACGCTGCGCCTCGCCGATGCGTCCGGGGTCGAGACCCGCCTGCCGCATCGCCGCCGACAGTTTTTCGAACCCCGCCGAGGCGCGCATGCCGTCGTGCAGTTCGCCCATCATGGCGCGCGAGCCGAACAGGCCGACATAGGCGCCTTCCTCATCCGCGAAGGCGATGATTTCGAGCGCACACGCCAGCGGCAAACCAGTTTCGCGGACGACGCGGGCGCATTCGAGGCCGGCCAGAACGCCGAGCGCGCCATCGAGGGCGCCGCCGCCCGGAACGGTGTCGATGTGCGATCCGCAAACGACGGCGGGACCGGGCGGGCCCAGCCGTCCGATGATGTTGCCGGCTGCGTCAGTATGCACGTCGAGCCCCGCTTCCCGCATGCGGCGCGCCAGCCAGTCGGCGGCGCTCCGGAAAGCGGGGGAGAAGGCGGGCCGCGAGATGCCGCCCTCGGGGCGCGCGCCGAACTTGGCCAGGGCCTCGATATCGCCGAGCAGGCGCGGGCCGTTCAGGGGAAGTGTGAAGCTCCTGGCCATGTCCTGCCGCCCCATGTCCTGCTGCCAAGGCCTTGCCGCGCTTGCCTTGTCGACCCTGTTGCTGTCAGGGTTTGATGATAATCTCGCGCGGCAGGCGCGAGAAGCGTTCGCACCCGGTTTCGGTGACGAGAATGCTCTCGGAGAAGCCGATGCCGTATTCGCGGTACTTGAGGCACAGCGGCGGCATGTGGAACGTCATGCCCGGCTGGAGAACGCGCTCTTCGTTCTGCTGCAGCGAGATGATCTCGCCTTCGCCCCAGTCCGGCGGATAGCTGACGCCGATGCTGTAGCCGAGCCGGTTGCGGTGGTAGTCGCCGAAGCCGGCTTTCGTGGTCACGGCGCGGGCGACCGTATCCGCCTCGTGCGAGGTGACGCCGGGCCTGATGAATTCGAGCGCGGCGGTGACGGAGTCGATGCAGGCCTGCGCCGCGCGCAGCCATTCGTCCTTGGGCTTGCCGACGAAGATCGTGCGCATCAGCGCGGCCGTGTACCGGCGCTGGGAGGCGGAAATCTCGAAATACATGAGATCGTTGTCCGCCAGCGCGTTCTTGCCGCCGGTCTGGTGCGGCAGGCAGCTGCGCTCGCCTGCGAGCACGAACGGCGGCAGGCCCATGTATTCACCGCCATTGGCGAAGAGGGAGCGGTTCACCTCCGCGTTGATGGCATCGCCTGTGGCGCCCGGGCGCGTGGCCTCGTAGCCCGCCAGCATGGCCTTGTCGACAAGGGCGGCCGAACGCTTCATCACCTCGACCTCCTCGGCCGATTTGAGCATGCGCGCGTTCCACAGGATCGCCGTCGCATCGACGAACTGGTTCGTCGGCGCTTCGCGGACGAGGGTTTCATGCTCGTCGACCGTATAGAAGAAGGTCTGCTTCTCGACACCGATGCGCCTGTTCTCACTGAGCCCGAGCTGCGCCAGCACGTTGGCCGTGACGGTCGGGGCATGATCCCAGTCGTAGACCTTGGCGAATTTCGTCGTCCAGGCGAACTCGGGCGTGTTGATCCACTCGAAATCGCGGACGAGGAAAACCGGCTCGCCGTTCCTCGGCACCACGATGCAGTGATAGCGGTAGTAGCCGGGCGTTTCGTAGCCGGTGAAGTAGGTGATGTTTTCCGGGCTTCGGATCAGCAGCGCGTCGAGATCCGCGCGGGCCATGGAGGCCTGCACGAGATCGTAACGCCGCACGAACTCCTCCGGCGAGAACGCCAGACGGTCGTGCAGGATCATCGGCAGCTCGAAGCCGCTCGCGCTCGTGCGCGTCGTTGCCTGAAACGTGATGTGTTCGGTGTGCTCCGCGATGCTCAAAATATCGCGGTCGTTCGGCAATGCCATCTTCACCTCCCTGAACTCCAGCAAAGCACAAGTTCATTCTCGGACGGCAATTCTTCGGGGAAAATGTGAAGGTTCTTGAATTCAGTTTGAACCGTGTCAAACTGACTGTCCGGGGGAACACAATGACACGCGTTATGGACATGGACCTGCGGCTGCTGCGCGTTTTCATCGCGGTGGTCGAAGCGGGCGGGTATTCGGGAGCGCAGACGACGCTCAACATCGGCAGTTCGACGATCAGCCTGCATATGTCGGATCTGGAGAAGCGGCTGGGGTTCCGGCTGTGCGAGCGCGGCCGCAGCGGCTTCCACCTCACAGACCGTGGGCGGACCGCCTATGAGGAGACGAAGCGCATCCTCACCCAGCTCGACGATTTCGCCGGCAGCATGGCGACCCTGCGCAAACGCCTTGCCGGAAAGCTGCTGCTGGGCATGGTGGACTGCCTGACGACCCATCCGGATTTTCCGCTCGTGCACGCCTTGCGCCGCTTCAACGAACTCGACCACGATGTTCATGTCGAGCTGGTCGTGGCGTCGCGTCTCGAGCTTGAGAAGGCGGTTCTCAACGGACACCTGCATGCCGCCGTCGTGCCCTACGTGCGCAAGATCAACGGTATCGACTGCCGCCCGGTGCTGCGGGAGACGCATCACCTCTATGTCGGGCGGGGGCATCCTTTCTTCGATCGCGATCCGGGGGAGGTCTCGACGGAGGAAATCGCGCGCCAGCAATTCGTGCTGCGCGGCTATCAGGAGCAGTTCGACCTGACGAGTTTCGCCTCGGCTTCCTGCGCGGCGACGGTGCACAGCATGGAGGGCATGCTCGTCCTGCTGCTGACCGGCGCCTATATCGGCTTTCTGCCGGACCACTACGCGCGGGACTGGGTGAACAAGGGGCAGTTGCGCATGGTCGAGGCGCGCGACTTCAGCTACACCTCGCGCCACATGCTCATCACCGGGCGGGCGTCCAAGATGGCATCCGCCTTCATCACCTTCCTGTCCCTGATCGATGCGTTGACGCTCGATGCTCCCCGCGATGCGCCGGCGCCCCGCGGCAAGGTCGCGGCCAAGGTTTGACCCGCGCTGAAGTATAGCTTGAATGGATTGTATTCTTTCGAAGGCTGGGAGCGGCTTTCCTTGGCATAACCGCAACAGCCGCCCAGAGCCGAGGAAAGCATGTCGGGCCAGAGCATGGATGCCGTCGAATTCAGGCAGGTTTCGAAATCCTTCGGCGATTGCCAGGTTCTTTCGGGGATCGATCTCAAGGTTGCGCCCGGGGAAAAGGTGAGCCTCATCGGCCCGAGCGGGTCGGGAAAAACGACCATCCTGCGCATCCTGATGACGCTTGAGGACTTCCAGTCCGGCACGGTGTGGGTCGGCGGCGAGCCGCTGTGGCACATGCAGACCGCATCCGGCCTCGTTCCCGCATCCGAACGCCACCTGCGCACCATGCGTCGGCGTATCGGCATGGTGTTCCAGCATTTCAATCTCTTTCCGCACTATACGGCCTTCGAGAATGTCGCGCTGCCGCCGCAGGTGGCGCTGAAGCTCGACAAGAGCGAGGCGGAAAGCCGCGCGCTCGATCTCCTGCGCATGGTCGGCCTGGCGGACAAGGCGAAGAACTATCCGGCGGAACTGTCCGGGGGCCAGAAGCAGCGCGTGGCGATTGCGCGCGCGCTGGCCATGCGCCCCGACGTCCTTCTCTTCGACGAGCCGACGTCCGCGCTCGATCCGGAGCTGGTGGACGAGGTGCTGAACGTTCTGCGCGACGTCGCGCATACGACGGACGCCACCATGATGCTCGTCACCCACGAAATGGGGTTCGCGCGCGAATTTTCGGACCGCGTCCTCTTTCTGGACAGCGGCCGGATCGTCGAGCAGGGCGCGCCCGAGCAGCTCTTCAAGGACCCGCGCGAGGAGAGGACGCGGTTTTTTCTGAGGAAATTTCTCGCCACCCGGCACTGACAACAAACACGGGAGGCAAAAACGAGGCAAAAACAAAGGGGAACAGGGCTATGAAATACTTACGGAATATCACGCGGTGTCTGCTTGCCACCTTCCTCGTGGCGTCCGGCGGCGCGGCGGCGAACGCCCAGGCCGTCGAGCGGCTCCAGAAGGCCGGCACGGTGAATATCGGCACGACGCAGGAACCTCCCTACGCCATCATCTCGCCGGACGGAACGCCGAGCGGCGCGGCGCTCGATCTCAACAAGGTCGTTTTCGAGAAGCTCGGCGTGAAGGCCATCAAGGTGGAGAGTATCGATTTTGCCGGCCTCATCCCGGGCATTCAGGCGAAGCGGTTCGACGCGGTGTCCACGGGGCTGATGATCCGCGGACCGCGCTGCAAGGCGGTGCTGTTCTCCGAGCCGGATCTGTGCACGGCGGAGGGCTTCGCCGTGAAGAAGGGCAACCCGCTGGGCCTCAACACCTATGCGGATCTCGTGAAGGGTGCGACCCGGACGGCGGTCTGCGGCTCCTGCGTGGAGGAGCGCCGCGCGCTCGAAGTCGGCGTGCCGCGCGACCGTCTGGTGATCGCCGCCGACGCGTTCAACGCCATCAAGATGCTGCAGGCCGGCCGCGTCGACGCCGTGGCCTGGCCGGATGCGACGCTGAAGAGCATCATCGCGACGCTGAATGACGAGGGCCTTGAGGTCGTGTCGCCGGTGCAGGGCGAGCCGATAAGCTGCTCGGGCGTGGCGTTCAACCGTGCGGATCGCGATCTGCGCGACGCCTATGACGTGGCCTTTGCCGAGCTGAAGGCGAGCGGCGAGTTCGCGAAGATCGTCGCACCCTATGGTTTCGATCCGGACCTTGTGCTGGCGGAAACGCGCGCAACGCATTGCGGCGGCGAGGAGAATTGAGCCGCCGCTGTCGCGTTCGTCACGTCGTCGTGCGGCGCCTGCGGGCGCCGCTTTTTTCTTCCGGGCACCGTTTCCAGGCCGCGATCTGTTAGGCCGGACGAGGCCGGGACCAGCGCGCGTCCGCCGCACGCCCCTTGGGGCGTCATCACCGGTTTTCTTGAATTTCTTTTGATTTCGATCAAACTGAATTCGGGGACTTTCCGATTTTTGCAAACTATCGACCTTTCTAAGCTCTCTCTGCCGCTCGCACGGCGGAATGATAAAAACAAATGAAAATCGGCGGGGATTGAACGACAAATGAAAGTAGAGCAGTCGGAAACACGCCTTCATTTCGATGAACGGCCGCGCAGGAAGCGCATTGGACTTATCATTCTGGCTACCTGTCATTCATCGGAGCCTGATTTCCATGCATTCGTCGGCGGGCCGGACGTCGGCATCTATACGGCCCGCATCTTCTATGAGAACCCGACCACGCCCGAGAACCTGCGCAAGACGCTGCCGCGGCTGACCGAGGCCGCGTCGCTGATCTTCCCGGATCAGGAGGTCGACGCGATCTGCTATTCCTGCACATCGGCCTCCATGGTCATCGGCGACGATGCGGTGGCTGGTGCCATTCAGGCCGTGAAGCCGGGCGTGCCCGTCGTGACGCCCACGCGCGCCGTGGTCGCCGCCCTGAGCGCCCTCGACGCCCGCACGGTCGATATACTGACGCCCTACAACCGCGAAACCAGCACGATGATGGGCGAATACATCGCCGGGGCCGGTTTCGACGTACAGCATCTGACCTATTTCGGCCTCGAAGACGACCGGGACATGGCCCGCATCGCGCCCGCCTCGCTGGTGGAGGCCGCGGCCGAAGCCTGTTCGGACGAGGCGGATGCGCTGTTCATCTCCTGCACCGCGCTGCGGGCGGCCTCCGCCGCGGCGGACATCGAAGCGCGGATCGGCAAGCCGGTCGTCACGAGCAATCTGGCGACGGCGTGGATGGTCCGCCGGCTCGCGGGGATCGACACGCCCGTGTCCTCCCGCGCGCGGCTCTTCGGCCTTCCTCTCTGAGGAGACGGGCATGGACCTTGATAAACTCTTGTACGAACTCTTGCGACGGGAGGCCGGGGGGTGCGATGGATGAGCTTTCGGTCTATGGCGTTCTTCTTCTGCAGGGTGCATGGGTCACGGTGAAGATAACGGTCGTCGCTTCCGTCGTCGCCGTGTTCGTCGCCTTCACCACCGGCATCATGCGCATGTCGCACAGCTTCTTCGTGCGCCTGCTGCCGACCGCATTCGTCGAGATCTTTCGCGGCACGCCCTGTTATGTGCAGCTCTTCTGGGTGTTCTTCTCGCTGCCGCTGATGGGAATCCTGCTCGACGCCTTCACCGTGTCCGTGCTCGTTCTGGGCAGCAATGTCGGCAGCTATGGGTCGGAAGTGGTGCGTTCGGCGCTCGCCGGCGTGCCGCGCAGCCAGTACGAGGCGGCCGTCGCCCTGAACTACACGCCTTTCCAGCGCTTTCGTCACGTGACGTTTCCGCAGGCGCTGATCACCATGCTGCCGCCGGCCGGGAACCTCTTCATCGACCTTCTGAAGCTGACGCCGCTGACGTCGCTCATCACGGTGTCCGATCTCACCTACAACGCCATCCTCGTGCGCCAGCAGACCGGCAACACGGCCTTTGCGCTGGGCGCGATCATGCTCGGCTACTTCCTGTTTTCGACTTTCATCGTCTGGTGCATCCGCCGGCTCGAAGTCCGCGTCTCGCGCGGGATGGACGTGGGAGTGAACGCGCGATGACCTGGGACTGGGACTTTGCCTTCGAGGTTCTTCCGCTGCTTCTGCAAGGGCTTCGCGTCACGCTGTCGGCGGCATTTCTGGCGACCTTGCTGGCGCTGGCGGTCGGCCTCGTCTTCGCCATGGCGAAACGGGCCACGAATCCGTTCATCCGCCTGCCGATCAACGGCTTCGTCGAGTTCATCCGGCGCACGCCGATCCTGGTGCAGATCTACTTCATCTATTTCGTGCTGCCGGAAGTCGGGATCCTGCTGCCGGGGTTCGTCTCCGGCATCATCGCGCTCGGCCTGCATACGGGCGCCTACATGTCGGAGGTCTACCGCGCGGGCATCGAAAGCGTGCCGCGCGGGCAGTGGGAGGCGGCGCAGGCGCTCAACTATACGAAGTGGGACATGTGGCGGCGCATCATCCTGCCGCAGGCCATTCCTCCCATGATACCGGCGCTCGGCAACTACGTGATCTTCATGTTCAAGGATTCGTCCCTGCTGTCGATCATCGCCGTGCCGGAGCTCATGAGCATGGCGCGCAACATCGGCAACGATACATACCGCTATCTCGAACCGATGACCCTCGTGGCGGCGCTCTACTTCGTCATGAGCGTCGCCGCCGCCTGGTTCGTGCGCTGGATCGAGGCGCGGCAGGACAAACGGAAAAAAGCCGTCTGAAGAACGGATCGGAGGAAACATGGCTCACACCGTCATTCTCGATGCCGCCGAACTGAGGCGGTTCATGGTCGACCTCATGTGCGCTGCCGGCGCCTCGCGGACAAATGCGGAATGCGCGGCGGACGTGCATCTCGACGCCGACCTCAAGGGAACCAGCGTGCAGGGGTTTGATTATCTGCCCTACACGCTGAACAGCCTGGAGCGCGGCCTCATCGACGGGCGGGCCGAGCCGGAAGTGGTCAGCCGCAGGGCGGCCGCGGCCGTGATCGACGGTCACCGCGGATTGGGGCAGGCGGCCGCGATCATGGCCGCGGATCTCGCCGCCGCGATCGCGGACGAGGCGGGTTCGGCGACCGTCGCCGTGCGCAACTCGACCGATATCTTCATGATCGGCCACTATGCGGAGCGGATTGCGCGTCGCGGCAAGGTCGGGATCGTCGTGACCTCCGGACCGCCGCTGGTGCATCCGCACGGCGGGACGGAGCGGCTGCTCAGCACCAATCCGATTGCCTTCGGCTTTCCGCGCGCGGGCGACGATCCCTACGTCTTCGACATGGCGACGAGCGCGGTCGCGAGTTCGCGCGTCCGTCAGGCGGCCTACGAAGGGGGGCATCTGCCGGAGGGCAGCGGCCGGGGGCCGGACGGTCTCCCGACGACGGAGGCCGCCGCGATCCGCAAGGGAGCGATTAGCCCGCTGGGAGGACACAAGGGGTTCGGCCTCGCGCTCAGCGTCGCGCTTCTGTGCGGCCCCCTGACCGGCAGCGGGATAGGCCCCGAGCTGGCGGGCTGGCAGGCGGCGGGGGAGACGCAGACCCAGGGCCATCTGTTCATCGCTATCGACCCGGCCGCGTTCGGAGCGCCCGAGCGGTTCATCGAGCGCAGCGAATGGTACTTCGATGTTCTGCGCCATTCGGCGAAGGCGTCGGATCTCGACGGCATCCGCATTCCCGGCGAGCGCGCAGCCGAGACGCGCCGGCGCCAGCTCGCCTCCGGAGTCGCGGTGCTGAGCGCGAGCTGGCGGAACGTGCAGCCTTTCGCCGAACGGCTGGGCGTCACCGTTCCCGAGGCTTTCCGGCGCGCGGATGCGGAGGGGCGGGCATGACATCGCGGTTGTCTCAAGCGGCGGTCGACAAGGCGGCCGAGGCCCTGCTGGAAGCGCGGCGCAGTGTGCGCGTGATCGACGGTCTTCCCGCGGATGCGCGTCCGCGCAGCCTCGAGGATGCGTACCGGATCCAGGACCGGCTGGCCGAGAAGCTCGGCCGGCCCGTCGGCGGCTGGTTCAGCGGCGGAACCAATCCCGTCATCCAGCGCCGCCTCGGGCTCGACGGCCCTTACTGGGCCCGCCTGTTCGGCGATCTCATCCGGCCGAGCCCCGCAGAGGTGTCGGCCGGCGACTTCCCGCCCATCGTGCTCGAATGCGAGTTCGTCTTCGTTCTGGCGCGGGACCTGCCGGTCCGCGAGACGCCCTACACGCGCGAGGAAGTGGCCGACGCCGCCGGAGCGGTGCACCCCGCCATCGAGCTTGTCGCCGGCCATCTCAAGGATTGGGCCGATCAGGACATCCATTCGGTGATCGCCGACAACGGCACCGATGGCGCGCTGTTCTACGGCGCCGGCCACCTGCCTGACGCATTCGACCTGTCCACCATCGCGGTCACGCTGTTTCTGAACGGGAATCGCGTGCAGACGGGAAGCGGGCAGTCCGTTCTCGGCCATCCGCTCAATGCGCTGACATGGCTCGTGAATGCCCGCGTCGCCAGGGGGGAGGGCGTGAAAGCCGGCCAGTTCTTCAGCACGGGAAGCGCGACGGCGATGCAGCCGGCGGGTGCGGGCGATCTCGCCGTCGCGGATTTCGGACCACTCGGCCGCGTCGAGCTGCGTATAACATAAATGTCAGCCGCCGGCCGGCCGTCTCTGGCCGTGCGCGCGGAGCTGGCGGATGTAGAACGCGCCGTAGGCCAGGCCGATGAGGGCCGCCAGCGTCGAGGCCAGCAGCACGCCGAGCTTGGCCGCGCCGAGGAGGCTCGCGTCCGTGAAGGCGAGGTTGGCGATGAAGATCGACATGGTGAAGCCGATGCCCGCCAGCAATCCCATCAGCAGCAGGCCGGCCCACGTTACCTGCGGCGGCAGGTGGCAGATGCTGAGGCGCACGGCGGCCCAGCTCGCCAGCATGATGCCGAGCGGCTTGCCCGCCACCAGCGCGACGATGACGCCCGCCATGACGGCGCCTGCGCCCGGCCCCGACAGGTCGATGTCGCCGAGGGTCACGCCCGCGTTCGCCAGCGCGAACAGCGGCATGATCCCGTAGGCTACCCACGGGTGCAGCGCCGCGCCGACCCGCGTCACGGGCGCGAGCAGCTCGCGCTGGGCGAGCCGCAGATCGCGCACCGGTTTCGCGATGGCCTCGGCGTCGCCGCCGGCCATCCCGGCGCGCTCGACGCATTCGCGCACCGCCCGCACGGCGATGTCGAGCGGCGGCTCCTGCGTCCGCACCGGCAGAACCGGCGTCATCAGGCCGAGCACGACACCCGCGAGCGTGGGATGCGCGCCCGTCTGCAGCAGTCCGATCCAGACGATCGCGCCGGGAACCACATAGGCATTGCCGATGCCGATCCTCTGCAGGCCGATGACCGCGAGGACACCGAGCGCCGCGATCAGCAGGCCGGCGGGGTCGAGACCGCCGGAATAGAACAGGGCGATGATGACGACCGCCGCGATGTCGTCGATGATCGCCAGCGCCAGCAGCAGGATGCGCACGTTGCCCGGTACGGATTTGCCGAGGATCGCCAGTATGCCGACCGCAAACGCGATATCGGTGGCCGTCGGCACCGCCCAGCCGTGGACAGGCGGCGAGCTGCTGTTCACTGTCACGTAGATCAGCGCCGGCATCAGCACCCCGCCGAGCGCCGCGATGACCGGCAGCGCGGCGAGCTTGAGGCTCGCGAGCGCGCCATCGTGGATCTCGCGCCTCACTTCCATGCCCACGACGAGAAAGAAGACGGTCATCAGCGCGTCGTTGATCCAGAAATGCAGGCTTCTGGAAAAGACGAAATCACCGATGCCGACGCTGACCGGCGTGTGCCACAGGTCATGATAGCTGTGCGCCCAGGGCGAGTTGGCCCAGATCAGCGCGGTCGCCGCCGCCGCGAGCAGCACCACGCCGCTGACAGCCTCGATATGCATGAAGCGTTCGATGGCGCGGAACGCCCGTTGCGTGGCGATCTGGGCGCGGGTAGGGGCTCTACGGACATGGGGCAGCGTCATGGCACAGGTTCTCCTGTATTGGCGACCCGACCAATACGCTAAACCTGCCACGCGGACTCCCGCCGACATGACACCCACAGTTGTTTTTAATGAGTTGCGACCGATTCGACAAACCCGAAAATGCGGCGCGCCCGGGTCCGTTCACCCGGGCTCCGCTCAGACGTCGAACTGGTAGGTCGCCGGCACGAAGCGGAAGCCCTGATCCAGCTTCTCGACATAGCCGATCGACGGGAACGGCATGTGGTAGCCGATGAACGGCAGCCTGTCGGTGGCGATGCGATCGAACACGCGCCTGCGCGTCTCCGCCGCCTGCCGCTTGTCGTAGTCGAAGCCCACCTCCCAGTCCGGCCGCTGGAGCGAGGCGACGTAATGGTTGGCCGTGTCCGCGGTGAGTACGAGATGCTTGCCCGCCGACTCGACATGGAAGATCAGGTGGCCCGGCGTGTGGCCGAAGGCCGCCTCGCTGGTGATGCCGGAAACGACCGTGTCGCCGGCGGCGATGAACGTCGCCTTGTCGGCGAGCGGCTTCACTTTCGCCTCCACTGTCCGGGCGGCGTTTTCCGTCGGTGTGCCGATGCGCTCGGGGCTCGTCCAGAAATCGTATTCCGCCTGTCCGAACACGTAGCGCGCGTTCGGGAAGGCGGGCGTGCCGCCGTTGATCAGGCCGCTGATGTGATCGCCGTGGAAATGGGTGATGACGACGATGGACACCTGATCCGGCGCATAGCCGGCGGCCGCGAGGTTCGCCTCCAGCTGGCCGAGGCCGTTGGCGCGCCCGTCCGCACCGAAGCCGGTGTCGAACAGGATGCGCTCCGTGCCGGTGTCGACCAGAACGGGCGCGAAGCCGTTGACGAACGAGGTTTCCGGCAGGAAGTTCTCGCGCAGCAGCGTCGCGACCGTCTCGGGCGGCTGGTCCGCGCCGAAGGTGGGATGCGGGCCGGGGCTGACACGCTTGCCGTCGAGGAGCGTCACGACGTCGAATTCGCCGAGCCTGAAGCGGCGGAAGCCCGGCGCGTCGGCGGGACGCTCGGATTGCGGGGCCGGGAACTGCGCGAAGGCGGCGCGCGTCAGGATCTGGGGAACGGCAAGGCCGGCGGTGAGCAGCGCCGCGCCGGACATGAGGCCGCGGCGGGAGCAGGACGTTCCGGTCATGAAATCTCTCCTGTGACTGCTTGACGGAAGCTGGTTCGGCGGAAAGCCCGGTGGCCGCCCCGTCCGGCCCGCGCAATATCCCGCGCGGCGTCGAGGCCCGACAGCAGCGGCAGGAGCGATTGCGCGGCAATAATAGGCACGGTCGCATTCCTCGCGCGACGCGGGCCGCGATCACGATTGCGTCATTCGCCGCTACCTGATCGGCGCAAGGCCGGGGCATCGCCGGCATCGCCAACGATGACAGATGCCGGTATCCGGATTAACATTGGTATTCGTGCGGAAATGTACGGGAGTTTCGCCATGTTCAGACGCTTTGCAACGGGATTGGCGATGGCGACGATGCTGATGCCTTCGCTCGTGCAGGCGGGTGTCGACGTGCGGTTCGTCGCGCCCGAGCGTTTCGCCGATCGGGATTTCCAGCGGGCGGCGACCCGCGCCGAGGCGATGAAGGTGTTCGAGACGTTCCTCGTCGACCTCGGGGAACGCCATCTCGGCAAGGGTCGGCCGCTGACCATCGAGGTTCTCGATGTGCGACTCGCGGGCGATTATGGCTCGTCGTGGAGCATGATGCACGACGTGCGCGTGCTCACCGGCACCACCCCGCCGCGCTTCGACCTGCGCTACACGCTGAAGGAAGGCGGCCGCGTGGTGGCGCAGGGGCGCGAGAGCATCACCGACGTCAATTACCAGAGCAATCCCGCCGCGCGCACCTCGGCTGATCGTTTCGTTTACGAGAAGGCCCTGCTCGAAAGCTGGTTCCGCAAGCGTTTCGTCGGCCGCAAGCCCGCCGGCTCATGAGCGTCCCGGCTGCGCGCCGTGCCCCCGACCCCGGCGGGGCGGTGTCGTCTGCCCGCAGTCTATTTATGGAACGATAATAATTCTAATAATATTCGAATGTAATCCGCTCTCAACCGGAAATCATTGCGCATGAGTTGCATGAATTGACTTGATGACGCATTAATCGTCCGCCATCTTCCCGGCATGGAGTGCCGACCCCTGACGGGGATGCCGTGAACCGCCCGAGGGACGCTTCACGGGGCGTTGCGTGACGAATCCGGCCGGATGGGATGACCTTGCATCGGCAGGCCATCCCGGTCCGGCCACTTGACCGAGCATGAACCTTTCCAAGAGGCGGCGTTCGCTTTCGGGGATCGTGCTCCATGGGCGGGCATCGACTATGTGGGTGAAGAGTAAAAGGTTTCTTGCATGCGGGTGGCTGCGCGTCCCGCGTTGCCGGCAGGCGGTGACGGCGCTTTTCGCCGCCCTTGTCCTGATCGCGGCCTCGGCCGCGCCGTCCCGCATCCTGGCGCAGAATCCGCCGGCCGGCGAGGTGCGGGAGCGCATCGTCGCCGTGGGCGGATCGATCACGGAAATCCTCTACGATCTCGGACTGGCGGACAGCATCGTCGCCGTCGACACGACGAGCCTGTTCCCGCCCGAGGCGCTCAGGGACAAGCCCAATGTCGGCTACATGCGGGCGCTGTCGGCCGAGGGCGTGCTGGCGCTCAATCCGACGCGGATATTGCTGCTCGACGGTTCCGGCCCGCCCGACGCGCTCGACCTGCTGACGCAGTCCGGGCTGCCGCTCGTGCGCATCGGCGACGAGCCGTCGGCGCAGGGTGTCGTCGACAAGATCCGCGCGGTCGGTGCGGCGACGGGCCGCGCCGAGGCGGCGGAGGAGCTGGCGGCGGCGGTCGCCCGGCGCTTCGCGCTGCTCGAGGGGCTGGCCGGACAGGTGGGCGACCCCAAAAAAGTGCTCTTCATGCTGGGGTTTCGTGACGGCAGGCCGCTCGTCGCCGGACAGGGCACGGCGGCGGACGGCATCATCCACCTCGCCGGCGCGACGAACGCCGCGCAGGGGTTCGACGGCTACAAGCCGATGACGGACGAGGCCATCCTGCAGGCAAGCCCCGACATCGTCGTCACCATGGGCGGCACGGGGCATGCGCTCGACGCGCGGGAGCTGTTCTCGCGCCCGGCCTTCGCCGGCACGCCGGCCGCGCGGGACGGGCGGCTCGTCAGCCGCGACGGCCTGTTCCTGCTCGGGTTCGGGCCGCGCACGCCCCAGGCGGCGGCCGATCTGCTGCACGCTCTTTATCCGCAGGTCGAGATCCCGGCGGCGCTGGCAGCCGACGGGACAGGGCAGTCGCCGCCGCCATGACCGGCCGCGCCACAGGGCAGACAACTACCGGGCAGGCAGCTACCGGGCATACACTTGCGGCCCATAGCGCCTTCTCGCGCGCGTCCGGCCCGGGGCTGCTCGCCCTCCTCGCCGTTCTGGCGCTCGCCATGGCCGTCGTTTCGGTGGGCTCCGGCGCCGTTTCGCTGTCGCCCGGACAGGTCGTGCGGGTGCTGTGGCTGGAACTCGCGGGCACGCCCGATCCGGCGCTCGCCGGCGATCGGCTCGTGGTCGTCGGCATCCGCCTGCCGCGCACCCTGCTCGGCTTCATGGTGGGGGCGGCGCTCGCCGTCTCGGGCGCGCTGATGCAGGGCCTGTTCCGCAATCCGCTGGCGGACCCGGGCCTTGCCGGCGTCTCCAGCGGCGCGGCGCTCGCGGCGGCGCTGACGATCGTCCTCGGCCAGCCGATCATGGGCTTCCTCGCGCCGCTGCTGCCTGCCGCCGTGGCCCAGGGGGCCGGCGTTGCGGGCGCCTCCTTCGTGCTGTTGCCGCTGGCGGCCTTCGGCGGCGGCATGCTGGCGACGCTGCTGCTCTATGCGCTCTCCACCCGCAACGGCGAGACCCGCGTCGCCACGCTGCTGCTCGCGGGCGTCGCCATCGGCGCGCTGACGGGGGCGGCGACGGGGCTGCTGTCCTATATCAGCGACGACCGGCAGTTGCGCGACCTCACCTTCTGGATGCTCGGCAGCGTCGGCGGCGCGACTTGGGAGCGGGTCGTCACCGTGGCGCCGGCGATCCTGCCGGTGATCGTCGCGGTGCCGTTTCTGGCGCGCGGCCTCAACGCGCTGGCGCTCGGGGAGGCGGAGGCGTTCCATCTCGGCATCGACGTGCAGCGCATCAAGCGGCTGACGCTGCTGCTCGTCTCGGTGGCGGTCGGCGCCTCGGTGGCGACGTCGGGTGTCATCGGCTTCGTCGGGCTCGTCGTGCCGCACCTGCTGCGCCTCCTGCACGGCCCCGATCACCGCGTGCTCATGCCGGCGGCCGCGCTGCTCGGCGGCACGCTGCTCGTCGGCGCGGACATCCTGGCGCGCACCATCGTCGCGCCCGCCGAACTGCCGATCGGCATTCTGACGGCGCTCCTCGGCGCGCCGTTCTTCCTGTGGCTGCTGTTGCGCCACAACCGGAGTCTCGCCCTATGACGGCCGCCGTCGCCGCGCGCAACGTGCACTATGCCGTGGGGGGCAAGAGCCTCGTACACGGGATCGATCTTGCCGTGGCCAGAGGCGAGATGCTCGTCGTGCTCGGCCCCAACGGCGCGGGAAAGTCCACGCTGCTGCGCCTGCTCGCCGGCGAGATCGGCCCCACCGGGGGCGCGGTCTTCTACGGCGGGCAGGACATCGCGGCGCTCCCGCCCTGGCGGCTGGCGCTGGTGCGGGCGGTGCTGCCGCAGGCGGCACAGGTGGCTTTCCCGTTCAGGGTGAGAGAGGTGGTGCAGCTCGGGCTCGACAGCGTCGGGCGCCGGCTGACGGCCACGGCGCGCGGCGACATTCTCGCGCAGGCGCTTGCCGAGGGCGATGTCGCCCATCTGGAAGGCCGGACCTACGACACCCTGTCGGGCGGCGAGCGCCAGCGGGTGCAGTTCGCGCGCGTGCTGGCGCAGTTGCGCGCCGGCATGGCTGCGGCCGACGGGTTCGCGCGGATGCCGGGCCAGGCGCCGGTGCCCACGCCGGTGCTGCTGCTCGACGAGCCGGTGTCGAACCTCGACCTCAAGCATCAGAGCGGCCTGCTCGTCGCTGCCCGGCGTCTGGCGGGGGAAGGGGTGGCGGTGATCGCCATCCTGCACGACCTCAATCTGGCCGCGCTCTTCGCGGACCGCATCGTCGTGCTCGACGTCGGCCGGCTCGTCGCGGACGGCGCGCCGGCCGACGTGCTGACGGACGGCCTGCTGCAGGCCGTGTTCGACGCGCCGTTCCGGGTCGGCGTGCCGCCGCCTCCGCCGGTGCCCTACGTGCTGCCCTATCGTGCCGACACGGCGTGACGCGCGTTACGCCTCACCTGGGGTGGCCATTCAGAGCAAAATGCCCCCGATCCGGATCGCTGTTTTGCTCTCACTCTTTGCTCACGCATCAAGTTCTCCGAAAAGCGGCAGCCATTCTCTGGTTTGATGCTTCAGCGGCGTGGGGGGTGGGCCGTCCGTCTCCAGCGCCAGGAGCCACTTCTTGGTGTCGATGCCGCCGCCGAATCCGACCATCGCGCCGCCCGCGCCGATGACGCGGTGGCACGGCACGACGATCGGCAGCGGATTGAGGCCGTTGGCGGCACCCACGGCGCGGCTCGCCGTGGGCTTGCCGATACGCCGCGCGACCTCGCCGTAGCTCGATGTCGTCCCCCACGGAATGCGCGTCAGCGCCTGCCAGACCTTGTGCTGGAAAGGCGTGCCGCTTGGGGCGAGTTGCAGATCGAATTCGCGCAATTCCTTGCCGAAATAGGCGCGCAACTGCTCCCGCGCGGCGGCGAACGCTCCGTCGTCGCGCCGCCAGTGCGGCTGCGGCCCGAAGGAGCCCTTCCCGTGCGGGAAGCCGATGCGCGACAGGCTTTCGCCGTCGCCGACCAGAAGGAGCTCGCCGATAGGGCTTTGAAGAAACGTGTAAACTGTCGTGACCATGGCTGGTTATCGTTTTCCGGTCTTCGTCCTTGTCATTGTATTTGAGGCGACAGTGACGGAAAACCGCCCGCGCCGCTAGCCGGATTCGGACTCCGTTGCCGCGGAGCCGGCACCGGCGGGTGGAAAAGGGCCGGCGGTCGGGTGTAGGCTGGCGTCATGACACTGGACGAGATCTTCTGCGAACAGGCATGGCTGCGCCGCGACCCGGCATCCGACGGGCGGTTCTTCGTCGGCGTGCGCACGACGGGGATCTATTGCCGCCCGATTTGCCCCGTCCGCCACCCCTATCGCCGCAACGTGACCTTTCTGCCGAGCGCGGCCGCCGCCGAGGCAGCGGGCTTCCGTCCGTGCCTGCGCTGCCGCCCGGAGACGGCTCCCTTCAGCCCGGCCTGGAAAGGCAGCCTCGCGACCGTCGAGCGGGCGGTGCGCCTCGTCACCGAGGAAGGGGCGCTCGACGGCGTCGGCCGGGTGGAGGATCTGGCCGGCCGGCTGGGCGTCGGCGCGCGTCATCTGCTGCGGCTGTTTCGCAAGCATCTCGGCGCAACGCCCGTGCAGGTGGCGAAGACGGCACGGGTGCAGCACGCCAAGCGGCTCATCAGCGATTCCGACCTGTCGATGACGGAAATCGCCCTGCGGGCAGGCTTCGGCAGCCTGCGCCGGTTCAACGCGGTGTTTCACGAAGTCTACCGGATGCCGCCGACGGCCATCAGGCGCTCGGCGCGCCTGCCGCGCCGCGAGGCGGGCGGCGGGGCGGCGCGTCTCCACGTTTCGGGGGCGGCGCCTTGACGGGGTCCCTTGCCGCGCCGCGCCGGGTGATCGATTCCGAGGCGGACCTCGCCGAGGGGATGCAGGTGCTCGCCGCTGCCGATCCGGTCTGGGAGCGGCTCATCGCGCGCACCGGCGTGCCGCCGCTGCGCCGCCGGCCGGGCGGCTTCGCGGGGCTTGCCGCGATCGTCGTCGGGCAGCAGGTTTCGGTGGCCAGCGCCCGGGCGATATGGGACCGCACCGGGCTGGTTCTGGGCGAGGTCACCGCCGCGCGCGTGCGTCTCGCGAGCGACGAGGAGCTGCGGCAATGCGGCCTGTCGCGACCGAAGCAGCGGGCGCTGCGCGCCATGGCGGTGGCGGTCGCGGAGGGCGGGCTCGACCTCGCCGCGCTCGAATACGCGGATGCCGACACCGTGCGGGAACGGCTGACGGCGATTGCCGGCATCGGCCCCTGGACGGCGGACATCTACAGCCTGATGTGCCTTGGCCATCGCGACGGCTTCGCCTCCGGCGACCTCGCGCTGCAGGAAGCCGCGCGCCAGACCTTCGGCCTGTCCGCGCGCCCGGCCGCGCGCGAGCTTCACGCGCTCGCGGAGCAATGGCGGCCGTGGCGCGGCGTCGCCGCGCACCTGTTATGGGCCTACTACGCGGTGCTGAAAAGGCGCGAGGGGGTCATCGGCTGATCGCCTCGTTCAGGGAGGGACGGCCTACAGGACCACGGTGCCCCTGATGCACGGCGCGATGTCGCCGCCGATCCAGATATCGGCACCGTCCTGCAGCACGTGCACGCGCCCCTCCCGGCCGAGCGCCGCTCCCTGGTTCGCGACGTAGCTCGCGGGCGCAATGCCGGCGCCGATCAGCCATTGCGCCAGCCCGGCGTTGAGGCTGCCCGTGACCGGATCCTCCCGCCCCGGTGCGAAAAAGGCGCGCACTTCGAACTGCGCCTCGCCGCCATCGCGGGCGGGGTCCCACGGTGCGACGAGGCCGATCTTGTGACCGTCGAGAATCAGACCGCCGAGAAGCGCATGATCGGGCTCCACGGCCAGCACGTCCTCGCGCGATCGCAGCAGGAGCGCGAACCAGCCCGGCCCGTTGTCGACCCAGTTGCTGGCGACGATCGCCTCCGGCGCAAGCCGCAGACACGTGGCGGCGCGTGCGAGCACGTCCGCCTCCACCTCTCCGGAGCGCCACAGGGGCGGGGCGGCGAAGGAGAGCCTGTCGCCGTCCCGGCGCACGCGCACCAGCCCGACGGGGCACTCCTGCACGATCTCCCGCTCCTTCGGAATGCCGCCCGAGGCGAGCCACACATGGGCGGAGCCGAGCGTCGGATGGCCGGCGAACGGCAGTTCGCCAAAGGGCGTGAAGATGCGCACGCGATAATCGGCGCGCTCCTCCGTGGGCTTCAGCAGGAAGGTCGTCTCGCTGAGATTGGTCCAGTTGGCGAAGGCCGCCATCTGCCGGTCGGACAACCCGTCGGCGCCGACGACGACCGCAAGCGGATTGCCCGATGTCGCCTGCCGGGTGAAGACGTCGACCTGATGAAAGGAGAACTCGGCCATGATCACTACCCGCATGGACGCATCTGTACGCGTCGAGGCCCGGTCGCCCCGAAGCTGAAACAATATTCTATGATAAGCGTTGTTGCGCGGGAATGAAAGCGTGCCCGACGGGAGCGGCTATCATGACGGGCGCCTGCCGGCGGCATGGCGCGCCAGCCGCCAGCCGAAGACGATTGCCGGTCCGATGGTCGTTCCCGGTCCCGGATAGGTGCCGCGGAAGATCGACCGGGCGTCGTTGCCGCAGGCATAGAGGCCGTCGATAGGCCGATCGTCCCGGTCGAGCACGACGCCGTCGGCAGTGCTGCACAGGCCGGCGCTTCCGGCCAGATCGACGGGGCGGACCTTGAGCGCATAGAACGGCGGCGTCTCGATCGGGCCGAGGCATGGATTGGGCTTCGTCTCGGGGTCGCCGTTGAAGCGGTTCACGACACTGCTGCCGCGCCCGAAATCGTCGTCGACCCCCGTTTCGGCGAAGCGGTTGTTGCGGCGCACGGCTTCGGTGACGTTGCCGGCGTCTACGCCGATCCGGTGCGCGAGATCCTCCAGAGTCGCTCCCTTGACCAGATATCCGGCGCGGAGCAGGCGCCCGAGCCCCCGGCCGCCGGGCAGAACAAGGCCCAGTCCGAACTTTGAAACGAAGCGCGCATCGGCCAGCAGCCACGCCTGCGAATGACCCGCATGGATCATGCCCATGCAGAAATCGTGGTAGCTGTCGGCCTCATTGACGAACCGGCGACCGTCGTGACCGACGGCGATCAGGCCGGGTTTGGCGCGATCGAGGAGGATATGTGGCCAGATCGATTCCGTTCCGTCCCGGTTCTTCAGGAATGAGCAGGGCATCCATAGTCCGGGGCTGTCATGCCCGTCGTCGAGCTTGGCTCCCAACTTCTCGACCGCCAGGGAAATACCGTCGCCCGTGTTGCTTTCCGGCGCCTGGGAGAGGGGCGCCACCTGAGCCGGAAACAGGCTCGCGCGCAATGCCTTGTTCCAGGCCACGCCCCCTGTGGCGAGCACCACGCCTCGCCTGGCGCGGATGGTCCGCCGGCCTTCCGGCGTGTCGATCGTCGCGCCGATGACGCTTCTGCCGTCGCGCACGAAGTCCGTCAGCCGACTGTCGAACCGGATCGGCACGCCGCGCTGCCTGAGGCTGTAGAAGAGGCGGGCAACAAGGGCATTGCCCATGATCAGCCTCGTCCCGCGGCGATACCTGAGGCGGTCCAGAGCCTGGCGCAAGACCAGACGCAGCGTAGTCCGCAGATTATCCAGCGAGCCCAGCGGATTGAGCAGGGCGCCGAGTTCCGCGCGTCCGACCATCATGCCTCCAAGACCCATGAAGACGGCCCGGGGCGGGCGGACGCGGAAGAAGTCGGCGCCCAGCAGGCGGCCGTCGAATTCGAGCGGTGCCAGAGCGCGTCCGCCATAGGCGGACCCCGGACCATCGAGATAGTCGGGATGCGCGGCCGCGGCTGCGAAGCGGACCTCGGACGCCTTCTCCAGCGCTTCGATGGCAGGCGCGCCGGATTCCAGAAACGCCGCGCGCAGATCGTCTCCACCACGGTTTCCCACGACATGCTGTAGAAAGGTGCGGGCATCCTCGACATTGTCCGGCGCCCCCACCTTCTCGCTCAGGGCTGTGCCGGGCACCCAGGTGGTGCCGCCCGACGTCGCCGTGGTGCCGCCCACCATTCCGGTTTTTTCGCAGACAATCACCGACAATCCTTCGATGGCGGCGGTCAGGGCCGCCGTCATGCCGCCCGCGCCGGCGCCGATGACGAGAAGGTCGGTCTCCTCATGAAAAGCTTGTGCCTGCTGCGGCGTGGATGTTTCCCCGGTTGCGTTGCTCATGTGGCTTCTTTCCCGAGCCGCCTTGCCTGCTTGTCCGCGGCTGCTGATCCCGTTCTCCGTACGTGGCAAACTGGCATGCGCATCAAGAAAATGGAAGACGTTTTTTTTATTGAATTACATTCCATTTATTGCAATATGAGATCGACCCGACAGATCGGACGAGGCTTGCAATCGTCGGCGGTCGCGCCGCCTCACCCGGTCGGAGCGATCATGTCTCCAGACGCGCAGAACAACCGGTTGAGGGGGCCCGCGTGACCAGGATTCTCGTTATCGGCGGCACAGGTTTCATCGGCGCGCGCGTCATTGCGCGTTTGCTCGCGGCCGGAATGCGGCCGCGGATTGTCGATTTCGCACCGAACGCGGCGAGGCTCAGACCGGGCGACGCGGCGGCGTGCGAGTTCGTGACGGGAGACGTCACCAGCGCGGACGCCGTCGCCGCCGCTTCCGAAGGCTGTGACGGCATAGTCCATCTGGCGGGCATGCTGACGGTCGATTGCGCGCGCGACCCGGCCCGGGCGAGCGCGGTCAATCTGACCGGCAGTATCAATGTGTTCGAGGCGGCGAAGCAGGCGAAGCTGCCGGTGGCCTATCTCAGCTCGGCGGGCGTCTTCGGTCCGGACAGCGCCGATACGCCGTTTCCGATGACCATTTATGGCGTCACCAAGCTGGCCGTGGAAGGCGTTGCGCGGGTTTATGCGGCCGATCATGGCGTGCCCAGCCTGGGGCTTCGTCCCTATATCGTCTACGGACCGGGAGAGAGCAGCGGCATCGCGGCCGGCCCGTCGATCGCGATCGCCGCCTCGTTGCGCCGCGAGCCGGCGACGATCCGTTTCTCCGGCCGTGCCGGCTTCGTGCACGTCGATGACGTGGCTCGTTTGCTGGTCGCCGCTCTTTCCGGCGGCTTGGCCGGGTCTCCGGTGCTGACCGTCGCCGGACAGACGTGCGGCGTCGACGAATTCGTCGATGAGCTGGTTCGTCAAACCGGCTGGACGGGCATCACGGTTGCAGGAAGCCCGCTCAAGATTCCCGGTGACCTCGCCTCCGATCCGGTGCCGGCATGGCTCGGAGACCATCCGGTGACGCCGGTCAACGCGGGCATAGCGAAAACATTGGATGAACTGCGTCGGCAGGTTCCCGCCTGACGCCTTCGGTTGCATCATGACCGCGCCTGCGGTGCAGCCCCGGGTTCGGGCGGCGCGCGAACGGCGCGACAAGGGCGGTTGACCTTTCGCCGTTGCATGATGCAAATGGAAACGTATTCAACAGCGGAAACAATCCATGAGCAGCGTCCTCGAAAAGGCATTCTCGATCGTAGAACTTCTCGTCGATCACCCGACCGGCCTGCCGGTGTCGGCCATCGCATCTGCGACCGATCAGCCGATCAGCGGGGTTCATCGTACCTTGCAGGAACTTGCCCGTCTCGGTTACGTCAGGCAGGTTCAGACACAGGGCGATTACGCGTTGACGATCAAGCTGCCTGCCATGGGCCTCGGTTTTCTCGGTCGCGCGGGGATCACCGACATCACCCAGCCCGTGCTGGACCGGCTGGCGGCGGAATCGGGAGAACTCATCCGGCTCTCCGTCATCGACGGCGACCAGTTGATCTGGGTCGCCGTCGCGCAGGGGGCGACGCGCGGCCTGCGCTACGATCCGGGGCAGGAGCAGGGCGTCGTCGTCCATCTCGCCAGCTCCTCCGGTGGCAAGGCGTGGCTGTCGACGATGACGGACGAGGAGGCGCTCGCCCGCGTCTCGGCGCAGGGCCTGATCCGCGAGGCGGAAGGGGCCGGGCCGAACGCGCCCCGCACGCTGACCGAGTTGCTCGAGCAACTCGCCGAGGCGCGTGCGCGCGGCTACGCAACGGCGGTAGACAGCTATATCGCCGGCATGGCGGCCATGGCGGTGCCGGTGCGCTATCAGGGCAAGGGGGCGGTGCTCGGCTGCCTGTCGATCGCAGGGCCCGCCGTGCGCATGACGGCCGCGCGGATGGCGGAACTCGCGCCGAGCCTGCAGGCGACCGCCGTCGAACTGGGCGAGGCGGCGGCAGGTTCGCACTATTTCCAGGCGATCATGCGGGTGGTGGAAGGCGCCCCCGCCGGGGAGCGGCGGCGCGCATGAATCGCACCATCGCCTGCGACGTCCTCGTGATCGGCTCCGGCGCCGCCGGCCTTGCGGCCGCGGTGACGGCGGCCCATTTCGGGCTGAAGGTCGTGGTAGCCGAGAAGGAGCCGGTCTTCGGCGGCACCTCGGCATGGTCGGGCGGGTGGCTATGGATTCCGCATAATCCGCTGGCGCTGGCGGCAGGGATCGTGGAGCCGCCCGAAGCCCCGCTCGCGTATCTGTGCAGCGAACTCGGCAATCGGGCCGGCGATCCGCGCCTGCCGGTCTTTCTGGCCAACGGGCCGGACATGGTATCCTTCTTCCAGAACCACACCGCCGTGCACTGGATCGACGGCAATCGCATCCCGGATTTCCATGAAACGCCCGGCGCGAAGGACGGCGGACGCTCCGTCTCGGCCGCGCCCTATGACGCGCGCGGCCTCGGCGAGTGGGCGGCGAAGCTGCGCCCGCCGCTCGACGTTGCGAGCCTGTGGGGCATGGGGATCGCGAGCGGTGCCGACATGGCGCATTTCTTCAATGCGACGCGCAAGCCCCGTTCCGCACTGTACGCGGCGGGCCGCATCGCCCGCCACCTGCGCGATGTGGCCCTCTGCGGGCGGGGAATGACGCTGGTGAACGGCAACGCGCTCATCGCGCGCCTGATGCGCTCGGCTCTCGATCTCGGCGTCACGCTGATCGACAGCGCCCCGGCACGGGAACTGCTCTGCGAGGGAAGCTGCGTGAGCGGGGCGCGCCTGGGGACAGCGGGCGGCGAAACCGTCGTGCGGGCTGGGCGCGGCGTCGTGCTCGCGACCGGGGGCTTTCCGCACGATGCGGAGCGCCTTTCGGCGCTCGCGCCGCAGGCGGGCGGGGGAGAGGGCCACTATTCCGCCGCGCCGGAGGGCAACACCGGCGATGGCATGCGGCTGGCCGAGACGGCGGGCGGCGCGGTCGCCGGCGATCTCACATCCGCCGTCGCCATGGCGCCCGTCTCGCTGGTGCCGCGGCCGGATGGTACGGTGGCGCGTTTCCCGCACCTCGTGGAGCGTGCGAAGCCGGGCATCATCGCCGTCACGCCCGCCGGCCGGCGTTTCGTCAACGAGGCGGACAGCTACCACGATTTCATGCAGGCGCTGATCGCCGCAACACCCGCCGGCCATCAGCCCACCGCCTGGCTCATCGCGGACCACGCCGCGCAGCGGCGCTGGGGGCTTGGCTGGGCGAAGCCCTTTCCCTTCCCCACCGGCCCCGCGGTGCGGTCGGGCTATCTGCGGTGCGGGCGCACGCTCGCCGATCTGGCCCGCGCCTGCGGCATCCCCGCGCCTGCGCTCGCTGACACCGTCACCGATTTCAACCGCCATGCGGCGCGGGGCGAGGATCCTGTCTTTCATCGCGGGCAGTCGGCCTATAATCGCGTGCAGGGCGACGCGGACCACCGGCCGAACCCCTCACTCGCGCCGTTGACGCAGGCACCCTTCTATGCGGTGAAGATCGTGCCCGGCTCGCTCGGCACGTTCGCCGGGCTGCGTACGGACGAGGCTGCCCGCGTGCTCGACGGCGCGGGCCGCCCGGTGGCGGGTCTCTTCGCCGTCGGCAACGACATGGCGTCGATCATGGGGGGCAACTATCCGTCGGGCGGCATCACGCTCGGCCCCGGCATGACCTTCGGATACATCGCCGGCCGCGTTCTCGCCGGCCAGCCCGTCTCGGGGATCGATATCGCGCTCAGACAGCAGGAGGAAACGACATGAGTCTTTATGAACTTGCAACACTCGACACGGTGATCGGCGGTGCGGGGAAGGCCGCCACGGGGATCGAGGCATGGGTCGGGGCCGGGCAGGGGCGCCTCGTCGGCGCCTGGGGCACGGACATCGGCACGCTGAACCGCGTCTTCGTGCTGCGCGCCTTCGACGACATCGGGCAACTGCTGGAGGAGCGAGAACGCACCCTGCGCAGCGACAACCCCTTCGGCGCTGCGGAGCATCTGACGGCGCTGTCGCTCGAAAGCTACCGCGCCTTCGACTTCCTGCCGCCCGTCCAGCCGGGCAATTACGGATCCGTCTATGAGTTCCGCACCTACCGGGCCAAGGTCAACGGCCTGGCTCCGATCATCGAAAGATGGGCCGAGGCCGTGCCGAAGCGCGAGGCGTATTCGAAGCTGATCGTGGCCCTCTACGGCCTCGACGGCCAACCACGCCTGACCCACATCTGGCCCTATGAAAGCCTTGCCGCGCGCGCCGAGGCACGCGCCAAATCGGTTGCCGACGGCGTCTGGCCGCCGAAAGGCGGACCTGACTGGCTGACCCCGGACATGACGAGCCAGATCGCCCTGCCGCTGCCCTTCTCGCCGCTGAAATGACCATGCATCCGCTCTCGCTCGCCTTTCTCACCACCTTCGACGTCAGTCCGGTGGAGGCGGTGCGCATCGCCGCTGCCACCGGCTATGGGCTGGTCGGCCTGCGCATCCTTCCCGCCGGCGGGGAACCGGACTATCCGCTGCTGACGGGCGCGCGCGACCTCGCCGAGGTGCGCGCAGCGCTCGCCGACACGGGAATTGCCGTCGGGGAGGTGGAGATCATCCGCCTGAAACCGCAGAATGACTGGGACCTGTTCAGGCACTTTTGCGACCGTTGCGAGGCTCTCGGCGCCCGTCATGTGCTCGTGGCCGGCGATGACCCGGAAGCGGACCGGCTGACGGAAAACTTCGCCCGGTTCTGCGACCTGGCGGCAGCGCACCGTCTGACGGCGGATCTGGAGTTCATGCCCTGGACAGCGGTTGCGGACCTGACGGCGGCGCTTCGCATCGTCGAGGCGGCGGCGCGTCCGAACGGCGGTGTGCTGGTCGACGCCCTGCACGTCGACCGCTCGACCACGACGCTCGACCAGATCGCCGCGCTGCCGCGCGGGCGGGTGAACTACGTCCAGCTCTGCGACGGGCCGGTGCCTTACGACCCGGGCGACGAGGCGCTGATCCGCGTTGCGCGCGGCGAGAGGCTGTTTCCGGGCGAGGGCGGCATCGACCTCGTCGGCCTCGTCCGCGCCATTCCGGAAGGGGTGACGATCAGCGTGGAGGTGCCGCATCGCGCGCTGGCGCAGAAGATCGACGCGCCCGGCCGGGCGGCGATGGCCAACGCCGCAACGCGCGCGATTCTGCGTGCGGCCGGCCGGGCCTGAGTCATGCCCGCCCAGGGCGTCCCCGCCCCGGTGTCACGAGCCCATGCGTCACGAGCCCATGCGTCACGTGCCCATGCGTCACGTGCCCATGCGTCACGTGCCCATGCGTCACGTGCCCAATCGTCACGCATCCAAGCGTGACGAATGCAATTTTACGCGCGGATCATCCATTGAAAGACGGCCTGTTCTCTCCAGAATGAAGCCAATATCAAATGCTTCGGGGAGGCATGATGCGCACGCAGGTCGTCATTGTCGGTTCGGGTCCCTCGGGCCTGCTGCTCGGTCAGCTCCTGACCAGGGCCGGCATCGACAACGTCATTCTGGATCGGGTCAGCCCGGACTACATCCTGGGCCGCGTGCGCGCCGGCGTGCTGGAAGAAGGCACCGTGCGCGTGGCGGAAGCGGCCGGCGCGGCGGAGCGCCTGCACCGGGAGGGCCTGCCGCATGAAGGCATTTCGCTGGGGTTCGGCGGCGAGGACCACCGCATCGATCTGACGAAGCTCACCGGTGGCAAGCACGTCGTGGTCTACGGCCAGACGGAACTGACCCAGGACCTGCTCGACGAGCGCCGGAAAAGCGACGCGGACGGGTTCTACGAGGCAGCCGGCGTCGCCCTCCACGACTTCGATACCGACAGTCCCTATGTGACCTTCCAGAAGAACGGCGTCACGCGTCGTATCGACTGCGACTACATCGCCGGTTGCGACGGTCATCACGGCGTCAGCCGCCAGTCCGTGCCGGCGAGCGCGATCCGCACGTTCGAGAAGGTCTATCCCTTCGGCTGGCTCGGCGTGCTGATCGACCGGCCGCCGGTCGATCGCGAACTGGTCTACGCCAGGCACGAGCGCGGCTTCGCGCTCTGCTCGATGCGCTCGCGGACGCGCAGCCGCTATTACATTCAATGCGCGCTCGACGAGAAGATCGAGGACTGGAGCGACGATCGCTTCTTCGACGAACTGCGCCGCCGCCTGCCGGCGCGCCACGCGGAAGCCCTGGTGACGGGCGAAACCTTCGAGAAGTCCATAGCGCCGCTGCGGTCCTTCGTCGCCGAGCCGATGCGTTTCGGCCGCCTGTTCCTGGTGGGCGACGCGGCGCATATCGTGCCGCCGACCGGAGCAAAGGGCCTCAATCTCGCGGCAAGCGACGTCCACTACCTCCATGAGGGCCTGCGAGAGGTCTACGCCGAGCACTCGTCCGCCGGCATCGACGCCTATTCCGCGCGGGCGCTGGCGCGCGTGTGGAAGGCGGAGCGCTTTTCGTGGTCCATGACCATGCTCCTGCATCGCTTCCCCGATGAGGGGCCGTTCGACCAGAAGATGCAGGAAGCCGATCTCGACTATCTCGTCCACTCGCAAGCGGCTTCCACCGCGCTGGCCGAGAACTATGTCGGGCTGCCGTTCTAAAGCAATTCCAGCAAAAGTGGGAACCGATTTTGCATCCAGAATTGCGTAGAAACAAAGAGATAGAGCATTTGTCCGTTTCGACGAAAAGGAGAAATGCGCCAGCGCCGCATCAGTCGGGCAGCGGCCCGAGATGGTCGAAGGAGGGTCTGCGCGTCGCCCTGCCGTTCCGGGGTTCGGTCGCGCGGGTGGCTTCGATGCCGTAGCGTTCGGCCATCTTCAGAATATGCGCGCCGAGCGCGTCCAGCGCGCCCGGCATATCGCCCGCATCCAGGTGTTCGATGATCTCGAAATGCTCCCGGCTCGCCGTCTGGCGTGTCGGCAGCGTCGATCTGTGCGACCGGAGGGTCGCCACCTTGCCGGCGGCGAGGCGGTAGGCATTGATGAGATAGGGATTGCCGCTGTTCTCGATGGCGGTGCTGTGGAATTTCGTGTCCGCGCGGGCAGCCCCGAGGTGATCGTCGGCGCGCATCGCCTTGTCCATTTCCGTGGCCGCGCTCTTCATTCCGGCCAACGTCTCGTCACGCTTCCTCTGCATGGCGAGACGCATCGCTTCGCACTCGATCATCTTGCGGAATTCGCACAGGTTGTCGGTATCCTCCTTCGTCGGCAGAAAGACGAAACTGCCGCGCTGGGGCCGTATATCGATCAAACCTTCCTGCGCCAGGGCCGTGAACGCTTCCCGCACCGGACTTCTGCTGACGCCCAGAATCGTCGCGAGTTTGTCTTCCGACAGAGCGTCGCCAAGTTCAAACTCTCCGTCAAGGATGGCCTCGCGCAGACGCTCGGTCACGCGCGCCGTCAATGAACCTCGTGGTCTCGAATCCACTTCGCAACTTGTCCCTGTCGTTCGATGCGTTCCGATGATGGATGATTCCACACGGGCGCCGTGAAACTCAACTTATTCGAATCGTTCCGGTCTTCAAAGTCTCCCTCATGCCGGTATCGACTCGAGGAAAGCGTGGGTCGCGGCTAGGCCGCTCAGTGCCTTCTCCGGAAAGCTCAGCGACGAATCCCCCTTGTGAGGCGTTTCGACACTGATGGCGATATCCCGGGGCAGCGTCGTCATCAGCTCCTTCAACCAGAGCCCGCCCTCGCCGGGCATCATCCGCGCGCCGCGCGCCTCGGCGATGCGGGCATCGTCGTCGGCGGGCTGCAAGGCCGGCGCATCGCAAAGTTGCAGATAAAGGATGGCGCCCTGCGGCAGCGCCGCGACCGCAGCCGGGCCGCCGCCCGAGCGCGAGAGGTGCAGCGCATCGAGCAGAATGCCGACATTGCGGCGTCCGGAAGCCCGGGCCAGCCGGAAGGCGTCCTCGATCGTCGCGGTGGAGCGCCAGCGCATGAATTCGATCGCCATCCCGATATCGTGCTCCGCCGCGACATCGGCGATGCGGCCGAGATTGTCGGCGGCGCGGGACGGTTCGGGGTCCTCGCAGGTGATCTGCATGAGCGGCATGCCAAATTCCGCTGCGGTTTCGATGACGGGCCGCCACGCCTCGACATCGGTTTCCGGCCGCAGCGTGAAGACTTCGCCGTCGAGAAACGATATGCCGAGATCGGCTGCCGCGGTCCGGATTTCCCGTATCAGCGGCCCGTTGCCGACAATGGGGTGAGCGAGGTCTAGCCCGTGAGGGGCGATCAGGCGCAGGCCCGCCGCGTCGTATCCGGCCGCGGCGGCGCATTTGACGTGGTCGACCGGCGGGCAGCCCTGGACGGTCAGATAGGCGAGAGACAGCAGATGGCGGTCGTGCATGGGAAACCTCAATAGGTCGCGCGGCCGCCGGAGACATCGAAGACCGCGCCCGTCGAGAACGAGCACTCCTGCGATGCCAGCCAGGCGACGAGGGAGGCCACTTCCTGCGCCCGGCCCAGGCGGCCGACCGGAATCCTGGAGGTCACGTAGGCCTTGAATTCGGGCGTGAGCTGATCGAGCATGTCGGTGTCGATCGCGGCGGGCGTGACGCAGTTCACCCGGATCTGCGTCGCCGCCAGTTCCTTGCCGATCGATTTCGTCAGGCCGATCACGCCGGCCTTCGCCGCAGAATAGGCGACCGCGTTCGGGTTGCCTTCCTTGCCGGCGATCGAGGCCATGTTGACAATGCGGCCATATCCGGTCTTGAGCATCTCCCGCACCGCAGCCTGGCAGCAATAGAACACCGCGTCGAGGTTCAGGGACATGACGAATCGCCAGCCGTCGTGTGGATAGTCGGCGAATTCCTTCAGGGGGCCGTTGTGGCCGGCGCAGGTGACGAGGATGCCGAGCGCGCCGAGATCCTCTACGACCTGCGAGGTCGCCCCGGCAACAGCCGCGGCATCGGTGACGTCGACGACATAGCCCCTGGCCCCGGGCAGTTTCGCGGCGGCCGCACCGGCGCGTTCGCCGTCGATGTCCCAGATGGCAATCCTGTGCCCTTCGGCCGCGAGACGTGCGGCGATCGGCAGTCCCAGTCCGCCGGCTCCCCCCGTAACGATTGCGACCCGCGACGTTTCCGCTGCCTGCATGATGTCTCCCCGGCCTTGGCAAGGGGCAGCAAAACTACCCGCTTGACAAACAAACATACTAACATTCTAGTAGCCCATATGGAGCGGAAACGATTCAGTTGTCAAGCCGCCGGGAATGCGACTGCACAAAAACGAAGGCTCGGGAGGAGAGCGAGATGGGACTGAAGGGATCGGCATTTCTTGCCATCTGGCATGACATCGCCGAAGGCAAGCACGGCGAATATATCGAGTGGCATACGCGCGAGCATATGCTCGAGCGCCTGTCCATTCCGGGTTTCAGGACCGGCAAGCGCCTGCATGCGCCGGAAGCCGGCCGCTACGTGTTCGGCACGATCTATGCCGCCGACGATGTGGAGGTGTTCCGCTCCGCGGGCTATATCGAGCGCCTGAACAATCCGACGCCCTGGACGGCGGCCGTGGCGCCGAGCTTTCAGAACTTCCTGCGTGTCGCCTGCGAAAGGATCGTGACCGCCGGCAACGGAGACGGCGGCAGCATGGCGACCATCCGTTTCGATTTCACGGCGGCGGACGCGGAAGCGGCGTTGCGCGACAAGGCCCAGGGGCTCGTCGATGAGGTCCTGGCTCTGCCGGGCGTGGCCTGCGTGCATCTCGGCGTTGCCCGCAGCGAGGTTTCGGGCGTTCGCACGCGCGAGACGGAACTGCGTCAGGCGATGTCCGAAAAGGGGTTCGACGCCGTTCTCCTCGTCGAAGGCTCCTCCCGCGCCGGCCTTGAAGCCGCCTTGCCGGCAATCGAGCGTCTCGGCATTGCCTGCGGCGTGCTGGGTTCGCCGGCCGGCCTCATCTATGAAACGGCCTTCAGCCTGACGTCAGAAGATATGCGGGTGCATGCATGAAACGGATACTGATCACCGGCGGCGGTGGCTTCCTCGGCGGCTGGATCCTGCGGTCGCTGTCGAAGGACGGGCATCGGGTGCGCATCTTCGACCTTGCCGACGACCGGCGCGTCGTGCGGGAGATCGCGGGCGAGCAGGCGGAGGGCGCGGACTGGGTCCGGGGCGATGTCACGGATACCGCCGCGGTGGCGGAGGCGGCGCGCGGCTGCGATGCCATCGTCCATCTGGCGGCGCTGCTGACGCCGGCCTGCAAGGCCGATCCGATCCTCGGCGCGAAGGTGAACCTGATCGGCACGCTCAATGTGTTCGAGGCTGCGAAGGCCAACGGAATCCCCCGCGTCGTGTATGCCAGCAGTGCCGCCGTGTTCGGGCCGGACGACGGAACGAGGCCGGATCCGGTCACGCTTTACGGCGCTTACAAGCTCGCCTGCGAGGGTTGTGCCCGGGCCTACTGGCTCGACGAGGGCGTCGCCAGCGTCGGCCTGCGCCCGACCATCGTCTATGGACCGGGGCGTGCGATCGGCCTGACGGCCGGGCCGACCATCGCCTGCCGGGAAGCCGTCGCCGGAAGGCCCTACACGATCGGCTATTCCGGTCCGCAGGATCTTGTTTTCGTGGGCGATGCCGCCGCCGTCTTCGCGGCCGCCGCGATACGGCCGTTCGAAGGGGCGCATGCCTTCTCGCTCGGCGGCGGGACCGCGGATGTTCCCGAGATCATCGATGCCATCCGGGCGGAAATCCCCGGTGCAAGGATCGATTTCAGCGGGCCTCCCGTTCCCATGGCCGCCGAGATCGGCGAAACGCCCTATGAGGGCCTGCTCGGCCCCTTGCCCCGGACAGGGCTTCGCGACGGCATCAGGCTGACCGTCGCGCACTACCGCGCCCAGGCGAACTGAATGTCGGTCTTTCCGTCGGCTGTTCATGGTCATCATGCGAGCCGGACGAGAAGTATCAACATGCGGCATGACTATTGACCTTGGTAATGCCGTATTATCTGGCGATATAATAATATATATTATGAATAAATATCGCCATATCAAATAAAACTACTGTACAAACAGTCGAAATTCACTTCATGGAGGAGGATCAAGAATGGGTAAGTTTTCGGTTCGGGTTGCCGTCTTGGCCATTGCGGCGAGTCTGGGAGTTGCAGGCGCCGCTTCCGGTGCGGGCGCGCAGGCACTCGAAAGAATCAAGGAAGCGGGTGTCGTCCGCGTCGGCGTCATGGGTGAGCAGGCGCCATGGGGGTCGATCGACGCCAGTGGCCAGAACATCGGCTACGACGTCGACGTGGCGAGGCTGATCGGCGAAGAACTCGGAGTGAAGGTGGAGTTCGTGCCCAATGCGGTCGCCGCCCGCATTCCGAACCTGCTGACGGGCAAGGTCGACCTGCAGATGGCCGTCATGGGCATGTACCCCGACCGCGCCAAGGCGGTGCAGTTCTCCAAGCCCTATTCCGGGCTGAAGATCATTCTGCTCTCGAGCGAGAAGAACAAGATCGAGACGATCGAGGACGCCCGCAACCTGCGCATCGGCGTGCCGCGCGGCGCGGCTCAGGACAAGGCGATCACCACGCTGCTCGGCGACATTCCGAACATTCGCCGCTTCGACGACGACAGCTCCACCATGCAGGCGCTCGTCTCGGGCCAGGTCGACGCCATCGGCGGCAACACGACCTACAAGATCAATCTCGACAAGGCCGCGCCCGGCAACGATTTCGAGCAGAAGCTCGTGTTCAACGAGCAATGGCAGGGCATCACCACCAAGCTCGGCGACGCGGAAATCAACGCCTGGCTCAACACGTTCATCGACAAGATCCATGCCGATGGCCGGCTTGAGGCGATCAGCCAGAAGTGGCTTGCGCAGCCGCTGCCGGACTTTCCGGAGGCCGTCGAAGGCGTGCCCTTCACCGTCGAGTGACCGCGGCAGGGCCTCATAGTCGCGAGACTTCTGGTCCCGAGGCAAGACATGTCGAGGCGCGGCCGCGTTCGCGTGGTCGCGCCCTTTCCACCATCTGTCGGGAACCGAAATGCGAACGATCTTCATACTCAACGGGCCGAACCTCAACCTGCTCGGCCAGCGCGAGCCCGATATCTATGGCCGTACCACCCTCGACGAGATCCGTGGCTGGTGCGAGGCCGATGCCGCGGAGCTCGGCGTCGCCATCGACTTCCGCCAGTCGAACTTCGAGGGCGAGATCATCGAGTCCATCCACGCCGCCCGGGACACGGCCGCCGGCATCATCATCAACCCCGCGGCCCATACCTTCACCTCGATCGCCATTCTGGATGCGCTCAAGACCTTCAACGGTCCGAAGATCGAGCTCCACATCTCGAACGTCCATCAGCGGGAAGAGATCTATCACAAGTCCCTGGTCTCCAGGACGGCGACGGCGGTCATGGCCGGTTTCGGCGCGTTCGGCTACCGGCTGGCCTTGCGGGCGATGGTGGAGATGACGAAGTGACCAGAATCGTCCTGCTTGGCGCCGGCCTGATCGGCCGCGAGCACGCCGGCCTCATAGCGTCCCGCCGGGACGTTTCGATCGCCGCGATATGCGATCCCTCGCCCGAGGCCGCCGCCCTGGCGGAGCGGCTCTCCGTGCCGCATCGCACCGACTACGTGTCGGTCCTGGAGGAGATGCGCCCGGACGGCGCGATCATCGCCCTGCCGAACCGGCTTCACGCTCCGGCTGCGCTGGCCTGCATCGAGCGCGGCATTGCCTGCCTGGTCGAAAAGCCGATAGCGGAAAGCCTTGCCGCTGCCGGCCTGATCGTCGACGCCGCCGAGCGGCACGACGTGCCGGTCCTCGTCGGCCATCAGCGGCGCCACAGCCCCGATATCCGCGCCGCCCGGCGTGCGATCGAGGCCGGCGAACTCGGCGAGCTCGTCGCCGTCAACGGCATGACGCTCTTCGACAAGCCGGACGATTACTTCGACGTGGAATGGCGCAGGCAGCGCGGGGGAGGGGTCATTCTCATCAACCTCATCCACGATATCGATGTCCTGCGCCATCTGGTGGGGGAAATACACAGTATCCGCGCCTTCACCTCCAATGGGCGACGGGGATTCGAGGTCGAAGACACCGCGAGCGTTTCCGTCCGCTTCGTGAACGGTGTCCTCGGCACGTTCCTCATCTCGGATAACGCCGTCAGCCCCTGGGCGTGGGAATATACATCCGGGGAGGCGCTCTATCATCCCGCGCAGCCCGGCTCGTATCTGTTCCTTGCCGGACGCCGGGCCGCCCTCTCCGTTTCCGACATGCATCTCTGGCGTCATGCGCACGAGAATGCGCATTGGCAGCACCCGCTCGTGCGCGAGTACCGCGGCGCCGGGGGCCCGCCGACCTATCTCAGCCAGCTCGACCATTTCGTGGCGCTCATCCGGCGCGAGGAAAAGCCGCTGGTCACGGCGCGCGACGGCCTGTTGACGCTTGCCGCGACCCTTGCGGTGGACCGCGCGGCACGCGAGGACCGGACCGTCACCGTGGCGGAGATGCTCGACGAAAGCGGGGTTGCGGCGTGACCGGGATGCTCTCCCCGTCCTTCCCGATGCGCCTTGCCGACAGTCCGCCGGAGCGGTTGAACGGTGCCCGGATCTTTCGCCGGCAGGCGGGGCGGCTATCCTCGACCCGCCCGCGCAAGACGCCTGTCCCGCGCCGCCTCCCGCTCCAAGCGGCATCGACAGGCGCAATGAAGGATGAGGGGGGACGCAATGACACTTGACTTCAGCGTCGTGACCGATGCCTGGGAAGCCCTGATGTTCGGCACTCTCGGCACGTTATTCCTGGCTTTGTCCGGGATGGTCATCGCCATGATCATCGGCGTTCTGGGTGTCGTCATCATCAGGACGCAGCTGCGGATACCCGCGTTTCTCGTCGCCGCATTCGTCGAAGTCGTGCGCAACACGCCCTTCCTGGTCCAGGTTTTCTTCATCTTCTTCGCGTTGCCGCTGGCTGGCATCCGCCTCAATCCGACGATGACGGCGATCATCGCGCTCGGCATCAACGGCGGCGCCTATGCCATCGAGATCATCCGCGGCGGTGTCGAAAGCGTTCCGAAGGGGCAGACCGAGGCGGGCCTCGCCCTCGGCCTGCACAAGCACGAGGTCTTTCGGCTGATCGTGCTCACCCCGGCGCTGCGCGCGATCTATCCCTCCCTCACCAGCCAGTTCATTCTGCTGACCCTGACGACGGCGATATGTACGTCGATTTCGGCCTATGAGCTCACCTCGGTCGGCCAGAGGATCGAGGCGGACACGTTCCGGAGCTTCGAGGTCTACTTCACGCTCACCGGCATCTACCTGCTTATCTCGCTCGCGATGATGTGGCTCCTCGCGGCCATCGGCCGCTGGGCCTTCAGCTATCCGCAACGTTGAGGAGGGCGCCATGGGTATTCAGGAATTCACCTATCTCCTGCAGGGGCTTCTCTGGACGCTGTTTCTCACGGCCATCGGATTTGCCGGCGGTATCGCCTTCGGCATGATCATCGCCCTGATGCGGATATCGCAGTCTCCCTGGCTTCGGATCCCTGCGATCTGCTGGATCGGGCTGTTTCAGGGAACGCCGCTGCTCATGCAGTTGTTCGTTGCCTATTTCGGCCTGCCCCTGCTCGGCTTCAATCTGCCCGCCTGGGGGGCTGTGTCCATCGCGCTGACCGCGCACGCCTCGGCGTTCCTCGGCGAGATCTGGCGGGGCGCGATCCAGGCCGTCCCGCCCGGGCAGAGCGAGGCGGCGCATGCGCTCGGCCTGCATGCCACGAGCCGGATGATCGACGTGATCATGCCGCAGGCCTTCAAGCTGTCGTTGCCGGCGACGGTCGGCTTCCTGGTGCAGTTGCTGAAGGGCACGTCGCTGGCCGCGATCGTCGGCTTCATCGAGCTCGCCCGGGCCGGCACCATCGTTTCCAACCAGATCTACAAACCGCTGCTCGTCTTCGGCGTGGTCGGGGCGATGTATTTCGTCATGTGCTGGCCGCTGTCGCTCTGGGGCCGCCGGCTCGAGCGGCAGATGGCCGCCGGCACGACAAAATGAAGGGAGGGGACATGACACAGATGACCGACACGATTGCCGGCGCCGCACGGGACGACGCCGGCGGGCCGATGATCGAGATGCGCCAGGTCGAGAAGTACTACGGCACTTTTCACGCGCTCAAGGATATCAACCTGAAGGTCACCAGGGGCGAGAAGATCGTGCTCTGCGGCCCCTCGGGTTCGGGCAAGTCGACGCTGATCCGCTGCATCAATCACCTCGAAGCCATCGAGAGCGGCGAGATCGTTGTGGCGGGCCATCGCCTCAACGACAGCCAGAAGGCCGTGGACGCCGTGCGTCGCGAAGTCGGCATGGTTTTCCAGCAGTTCAACCTGTTCCCCCACAAAACCGTTCTGGAAAACTGCATTCTGGCGCCGATGCGCGTGCGCAAACTCTCCCGCCCGGAGGCCGAGGCGACGGCGCGCAAGTATCTGGAGCGTGTGAGGATCGGCAATCAGGCGGAAAAATATCCCGCGCAGCTTTCGGGTGGCCAGCAGCAGCGTGTCGCCATTGCCCGCGCCCTGTGCATGGAACCGAAGGCCATGCTGTTCGACGAGCCGACGTCCGCACTCGATCCGGAAATGGTCAAGGAAGTTCTCGACACGATGGTCTCTCTCGCCCGCGACGGCATGACCATGATCTGCGTCACGCATGAGATGGGCTTCGCACGGCAGGTGGCCGATCGCGTCATCTTCATGGCGGACGGCCAGATTCTCGAGGAAAACGATCCCGAAACCTTCTTCAGAGCCCCCCAGCACGAACGCGCGCGGACGTTCCTGGGCGAAATCCTCGTGGCCAGCCACTGACCGTCATCCGGCGGACGACCGGCGGCCGGCGCATCACGTCTCCTGCCGCAGCCCCGCGGGCGCGGTGCCGACCTGGGGGAGCCCCGCCGGGCGAGCCGTCCGCTTCTGCGCGGCGATGCGGAAGGGCGCGTTCGGCGCGCCGTAGCCACGGTAATTGCCGCGGCGCTGCACGATCTCGAAGAAAAGCCCGCCGGGCAGCGTCTCGCTGTAGAGCTGAAAAAACGCGCCGCCCGCGTCCTCGTCGTACAGGATGTTGGCGGCTTTCAGTCGTGCCGTCAGCGAGGGATCGAGGCCGAAACGCGCCTCGACGTCGCCGTAGTAGTTGACGCCGATTCTCAGCGCCGGAAATCCCGACGCGGCGAGCTTCTCCGCCGTGGCGAAGATGTCGTCCGTCGCGAAGGCGATATGCTGGACCGAGGAGCCGAATGTGTCCTCGATGAACTGTCCGGCCAGCGTCCGCCGCGCCTCGGCGCCGTTGAGCGTGATCCTGAGGCCGCCGGATTCGATCGCCTGGCTGCGGACGAGGCCGTCGGGGTCCACCACGTCGATCATCGGCGCCTTGCGGGCCTCGAAGATCGACGTATAGAACAGGGTCCAGCTCAGCATCTCGTCATAGGCCATGGTCTGGCCGACGTGGTCGACCGCGACGAGTCCCGCGCCCGCCGGGCTGCCGGCAGAGACGTTGAAGTCCACCTCCCAGATCCGGCCGAGCGGCGGCTGGCGGTCGAGGAAGCGGATGACGCTGTTGCCGGGGCCGCGGATGCCGGGGATGGAGAGTTCTTCCGGGCCATGCGGCTGGTCGTGCGTATCCGCCAGGAGCGCCTTTGCCCGCGCGAAGGCGGCCCCGGCATCCGGCACCATCAGGCCGATCTCGGAAACGTTCGTGCCGTGGGCCACGTAGGCGTTGTGGGAGAACCCCGTGGTTTCGCCGTTGACGAGTACGTTGACGTTGCCCTGGCGCCAGAGCGCGACCGCCTTCGACACATGGGCGCCCGCGCGCGTGAAGCCGGTCGCCGTCAGCAGCCTCTCCAGCGCGGCGGCGTCCTCGCGCAGCGTCGCGAACTCGACGAACTCCACCCGTTCGACGGGCGCGGCGGCGGGAAAGTCGGGCAGGTCGACCGTCAGCGCCGGCTCCTCCCTGCGCACGCGGTCCAGCAGCTGGATCAGGCTGCGGTGCCCGTCGCGCGCCACGAGGCGCGGCAGGCCCGCCCGGAACTGGTCGTTGAAGATCTCCAGACTCACCGGCCCGCTGTAGCCGCTCGCGACGACGGCGCGCATGAAGGCCACCACGTCGAGGTCGCCTTCGCCCGGCATGTTGCGGAAATGGCGCGACCAGTAGAGCAGGTCCATGTCGACGGCGGGCGCATCGGCGAGCTGGACAAAGAAGATGCGATCGCCCGGGATCCGGCGGATCGTCTCGGGGTCGACGCGGCGGCCGAGCGTGTGGAAGCTGTCGAGGATGAGCCCCACATGGGGGTGGTCGGCGCGGCGCACGATCTCCCACGCGTCGCGGTGGTCGTTGACATGGCGGCCCCAGCACAGCGCCTCGTAGCCGACGCGGATGCCGCGTGCCGCCGCGATGTCGCCGAGCGCGCGGAAATCCGCTGCCGCACGGTCGATCCCTCCGATCGCCTCGGGATGGACGGACGAGCAGACGAGGATGAGATCGGTGCCGAGTTCCGCCATCAGGTCGAACTTGCGCTCGGCCCGGGCGAAGGCGCGGCTGCGCAGCGGCTCGGGCAGGCCCTCGAAATCGCGGAAAGGCTGGAAGAGCGTGATTTCAAGGCCATGGTCGCGCACCATGCGCCCGACTTCGCCGGGGCTGTAGTCGGATGCCAGGAAGTCCTGCTCGAAAATCTCGATTCCGTCGAACCCGGCCCTGGATATGGCCGCGAGCTTGTCGCGGAAGGTGCCGGAAATCGAGACGGTGGCGATGGACGTCTTCATCGTGTCACTCCGCAATCCGCTATCTGAGCGATGATTCCAGAGGTGCGCCGCGACGGCAATTGCAGTTTTCGCGATGATCGCAACATCATGTGCACGATGTGCAAACTAAAGGGACAATGCAGCGGCACCGCGCTTCAGAGCGGCGAGAAGGCGAGCGGGCGCAGCACCGTATGGGCGGCGTGCGCCATCGGTGCGGCGGGGATCGGATCGGCCCGGCGGGGCAGCAGGGCGAACGGCGCCTGCGGACAGCCCGACAGCGGTTCCCACAGGGCCGTCGCGCCCTCGGGCGCCGCGCCTGAGACGAGCGCGGCGCATTCCGCCGCGAAGAGGGCGCCGCCCGGCGTCCGCGCTTCGTGGCGTTTGCGGCGCCGGGCGAGCGCCGCATCGAACGCGGGTGAGCCGGACGTCAGCCGCAGGAAGCGGTTGGCCTGTTCCTCGACCAGCGCGAAGGCGGCCGGCACGAAGCCCTGCGTCCAGCCCTCCTCGCGTGCGAGACCCGCGCGACTGGCTTCGCGCTCGGCCCAGTCGGCGTAGCTCCACAAGTGATGGATCGTGTTGAGCGACCCGCTTTCGGCCAGCCAGTAGCCCATCAGCGGCAGGTGCTGCGTGACGAGCGGCAGGCCCCGGTCGTACAGCAGCGACAGATAGTCCGCGGCTGCGCCGGGTTTCAGCCGATAGGTCCTCCACTCGTGGATCATCGTCTTGCTCCTTCGCTCCGGAAGCTGGACGAAGCGGAGCGGCGTGGAAATGGACCGGGCGTCGGAAAGATTGGACGATCCGCCCCTGCCGGCCTGCCGCGCCGCTGTCCGACGGTCCCGGTTCGTTTAATCCCGGTTCGTGGCCTGCTTGCGGAACGCGCCGGGCGAAATGCCGATCCGCTGGGCGAAGAAGCGGTTGAAATAGGCCGGATCGTCGAAGCCCGTCAGATGCGCCACCTGAGCCACGCTGCTTTCGGTATAGACGAGGTAGCGTTTCGCTTCGATGATGACGCGCTCGTAGAGCAGATCGGAGGCCGTCTTGCCCGCGCGCGCCTTGCAGGCGGTATTCAGCCGTGCCGGCGTGACGGCGAGGGCATTCGCATAGAAGGAGAGCGATCGCTCGCTGCGGAAATGGGTTTCGAGCAGGGCCCGGTAGCGCACCAGCAGGTCGTAGTCCCTGTCCGGCGCCGCGATGCCCGGGTCGTCATGGGTCACGTAAAGCCGCAGCACGACGACGAGAATGCGCATGAACTGGGCTATGATGGCCGTGCGGCGGCCGGGCGCCGACCAGATGAACTCGCGGTGCAGCCAATGGAACGTGTCGAAGACGGCCGGAATGCTGACGCCGGTGCCTTCCAGCGAATAAACCGCGGGCCGGCCGGCTGCTGTGGCGAGTCGCGGATCGCCCGCCGTGGCGGCCTTCAGGCAGCCGAGCGCCGCCGTCACCACGAAACCGTCGGTGCCCGGCGTGAAGTCGATCTGATGCACGATCCCCACCGGGACGACGAGAACGCCGGGCGCGGGGATCGGCAGCGCCCGCTCCTCCAGCCGGATCGTTCCGCCGCCGTCGCGCACCAGCAGGACCTGCATGTGATCGGGATGGGCGTGGGGACGGATTCTCCAATCGTTCGGGCCGCTCCGGTCGCGGATCGGCTCGATGTGCAGAAAGTCGAGCTCGACGTCCGCCTCCTGATCGCCATAGAGATAGTAGTGCGGAATGCCGCCCGTCGCCGCGCCGTTCATGGCCTTCTCCGGAATTATCACCGCCGAATTGTGCAAGAATTGCGCGTCTGCGTCCATTGGTCCGGCGGCACCTCGGGGTTAGCACCTCATCATGGGAGAATGCGGCCGGGAGGATCGTATGGCAGGGGAGAAGGCACGGGAGCGTACCTGCGACGTGCTGGTGATCGGATCGGGCGCGGGCGGGTTGTCCACGGCGGTCACGGCGAAGAAGCACGGCCTCGAGGCGATCGTCATCGAGAAGGAACCGGTGTTCGGCGGCACGACCGCCTTTTCGGGCGGTGTGCTGTGGATTCCCGGCAACCGGCACGGGAAAGGCAATAATCCGGACGACACGCGGGAGGCGGCGCGCCGCTATCTGCAGGCGGAGACCGGCAACTGGTTCCAGCCGGAAGCGGTGGATGTCTTCCTCGATGCGGGGCCGCGGATGCTCGACTGGTTCGAGCAAGAGACGGCGGTGCGGTTCGTGCCCACGCTCTATCCCGACTATCATCCGACGGTGGCGGGCGGGGTGGACGTCGGCCGCTCGGTGCTCGCGGCGCCCTTCGACTCCAGCGTGCTCGGGCCGGAACTGAAGCGCCTGCGGCCGCCGCTCCAGACCATCACCTTCATGGGAATGATGTTCAATTCCTCGAATGCCGACATCCGGCATTTCTTCAACGCCACGACATCGCCGGCCTCCTTCGTCTACGTGATGAAGCGGCTCGCGGCCCATATGGCCGAGGTGGCGCGCTATGGCCGCGGCGTGCAGGTGACGAGCGGCAACGCGCTGGTCGCACGGCTGGCGAAGACCTGTTTCGATCTCGGCATTCCGATCCTCACCGACACGCCCGCCGTGCGTCTTCTCGTCGAGGATGGCAGGGTCGCAGGGGCGCAGGCCGGGGGGCGTCAACCAGGGGTGATCCGCGCGCGCAGGGGCGTGGTGCTGGCTTGCGGCGGCTATGCGCACGACCTCGCGCGCCGCGCGAACGTCTACGCCCATCTGAAGGCGGGGGCGGCGCATCACTCGCCGGTGCCCGAGGGCAATACGGGCGACGGAATCCGTCTGGGCGAGGAAGCGGGCGGCGTCTTCACGGCCGCATATCCCCAGCCGGCCGCGTGGATGCCCGTCAGCCTCGTGCCGGGCAAGGGCGTGTTCCCGCATCTGCTCGACCGCTACAAGCCCGGGATGATCGCTGTCCTTTCCGACGGGCGCCGTTTCACGAACGAGAGCGAAAGCTATCACGACGTGGGCGCGGCGATGATCGCGGCGGGCGAGGCGGGGGCGTGGCTGATCTGCGATCATCGCACGATCCGCAGATACGGTCTCGGACATGCCAAGCCGGCACCCATGCCGTTGTGGCCCTGGCTACGGACCGGCTATCTGAAGAAGGGCAGGACGCTCGCCGATCTGGCCCGCGCATGCGCAATCGACCCTGTCGGGCTGCAGGAGACGGTTGGCGCGTTCAACAAGGGGGCCAGGGAGGGCCGGGACGAGCAGTTCCATCGCGGCGAGACGTCGTTCAACCGCTACCTCGCCGATCCGGACCACAAGCCCAACCCCGCCGTCGCGCCGGTCGAGCAGGCGCCTTTCTACGCCGTGCGCCTGGAAATGGGCGACCTCGGCACCTTCGACGGGCTCAGGACCACCGTGCCGGGTGAGGTGGTCGACCGCGAGGGGCGGGCCATACCCGGTCTTTTCGCGGTCGGCAACGACCGGGCCTCGGTCATGGGCGGCAACTACCCCGGCGCCGGCATCACCCTTGGCCCCGCGATGACCTTCGGCTGGGTCACCGGCCGCTATCTCGCCGGGATCGCCCCCGACGTCCAGAAGGGAGAAAATGCATGAACTGGTTGCAGCTTGAGGGCAGCACGGCGGTCGTTACCGGCGCGGGCGGCGGCATCGGGCGCGTGCTCTGCCGGGCCTTCGCGGAAGCGGGCGCGCGCGTGGTGCTGGTGGACCGCGACGAGACGCGTGTAGCGGATCTCGTGGCGGAACTCGGGGGCGGGGCTTTCGCGGTGCGCTGCGACCTGTCGGTGCCCGCCGATGTCGCGGCAGCCGCGGAGCGGGTCGAGGCGGAAGGGGGCGCCGACATCCTCGTGAACAATGCCGCGATCCTGCGCCCCGGCGCGCTCGACGCCGTTCCCGAGGCGGACTGGTCCGCCATGCTTGCCGTGAACCTGACCGGCTATCTGACCGCCTCGCAGGCATTCGGGCGCGGGATGCTGGCGCGGGGACGGGGGGCGATCGTCCACATCGCCAGCATCGCCGGCAGCCAGCCGCAGCCGGTGAGCGGCGCCTATTCCGTCTCGAAGGCGGCGGTCGTCATGCTGTCGCGGCAACTGGCCGGCGAGTGGGGGCCGCGGGGTGTGCGCTCGAACTGCGTCAGCCCCGGTCTCGTGCGCACGCCGATGTCGGAGGCGTTCTACGCCGATCCCGAGGTGCGCAGCCGGCGTGAGCAGATGGTGCCGCTGCGCCGGATCGCCACGCCCGCGGACATGGCGAACGTGGCGCTGTTTCTCGCCTCGCCGCGTGCCGCCTATGTCACGGGACAGGATATCGTGGTCGACGGCGGCCTGTCGCAGACGCTGATGGGGCTGGTGCCGAGGCCTGGCTATGCGTGAGGCGCTCGTGACCGGCGGAGCCGACGGCATCGGCTTCGCCATCGCCCGGGCGCTCGCGCAGGCGGGCTGCCGGGTGACCATTGCCGATCTCGACGGAGACAAGGCGGCGGCGCGGGCGGTTGAACTCGGCGAGGCGCATCGCGGCGTCGCCTGCGACGTCACCGACGAGGCGCAAGGGGCCGCCGTCGCATCGAGCGCGCCCTACGAGGTGCTGGTCAACAACGCCGGCATCGGCGACAGCCACCTGCCGACGCTGGAACAGGACCTCGCGGCCTTTCGCCGGGTGCTGGATGTGCATCTTGCGGGCACCTTCATCATGTCGCGCGAGGTCGGGCGCGCGATGGTCGCCCGGCACCGGGGAGCCATCGTCAACCTGTCGTCCATCGCGGGGCTCGTCGGACTGCCGAAGCGCAATGCCTATGGCGCGGCGAAGGCCGGCATCGTCGCCATGACCAAGGCCATGGCCTGCGAATGGGCGGCGTACGGCGTGCGGGTCAATGCCGTTGCGCCGGCCTTCGTCGAGACCGCGCTGGTGCGGCAGCTCGCGCAGGCGGGCAAGGTGGACCTGCCGACGATCCGCCGCCGCACGCCGATCGGCCGCCTGATCGCGGCCGACGAAGTGGCCGCCTCGGTCGCGTTCCTCGCCTCTCCGGCGGCGTCGGCCATCACCGGCGTGGTATTGCCCGTCGACGGCGGCTGGACGGCCTTCGGGGACTTCGGCGACGCCTCGCGCTGAGCGCGACCGGCGCAAGAGGGTCAGGCGGCATCGTCCTCGATGTGGCCGCCGAGGAAGAGCTGGCCGACGCGCGGGTCTTCCAGCAGCTTGTCGGCCTTGTCGAACATGCGCGTCTGGCCGAGCTCCAGCACCAGCCCGTAGTCCGACATGGCGAGCGCCGCCTTGGCGTTCTGTTCCACCATCAGCACCGTCACGCCCCGGTCGCGCAGGCGGATCAGGGTCTGGAACACCTCCTGCACGAGGTTGGGCGAGAGGCCGATGGACGGCTCGTCGATCAGGATCAGCTTTGGATCGAGGAGCAGGGCGCGGGCGATTTCGAGCTGCTTCTGCTGACCGCCGGAGAGCTCGATGGCCTTCTGGTCCTTTCTCTCCCGCAGCATCGGGAACTGGTCCATGACCTGTTCCATCCGCACCCTCACCTGAGACTGGTCCTTTGCCGTGATGCCGCCGAGTTCGAGGTTGTGCAGCACGGACAGCTGCGGCACCACGTTGCGCCCCTGCGGCACGTAGGTGACGCCGCGCGCGATCATCTCGGCCGGACGCCGGCGCGTCACGTCCTCGCCCTCGAGCAGGATCTGGCCGGAATGGATGTTCAGCAGGCCGAAGACCGCCTTGAAGACCGTGGACTTTCCGGCGCCGTTCGGGCCGATCACCGTGGTGATCGACGCGCGGGGAATAGCGAAGGAGGTGCCGTTCAGGATCGTGATCCGGCCATAGCCGCCAGTGACGTTCTTGAGTTCGAGCATGTCAGCCTCCCAGATAGGCGTCGATCACCGTCTGGTTCGACCGGATTTCCTCCGGCCGTCCTTCGGCGATGATCTCGCCCTGCGCCAGCACGATGATCCGCGTGCACAGCGACATGACGAATTCCATGTTGTGCTCGATCACCACGAAGGTGGTGCCGTGCTCGCGGTTGTAGGTGATGAGCCGTTCTTTCAGATGCGCGAGCATCGTCAGGTTCACGCCGCCCGCCGGTTCATCCAGCAGCACGATGTCCGGCCCGGCCATGAAGGCCATCGCCGCGTCGACGAGCTTCTGCTGCCCGTAGGACAGGGACCCCGCCGGCGTGTCGCGATAGGGCGTGAGGCGAAAGAACGACACGAGCTGCTCCGCCTTGGCGGTGAGCCCGGCATCCGACGGGCCGAAGAGGCGCGAGAGCATCGTGCCCACGTGTTCCTGCCCGGCGAGGATCACGTTGTCGAGCACCGACATCTTCGGAAAGACGGACAGTTGCTGGAAGGTGCGGCCGACGCCCATCAGCGACAGATCCGCCGGGCGCACGCCGTCGACCGGCCGGCCGTTGATCGCGACATGGCCGGCGCTCGGCCGAAGCTGGCCGAGGATGCAGTTGAACAGCGTCGATTTCCCCGAGCCGTTCGGCCCGATCAGGCCGAGGATCTCCCCCTTGCGGACCTCGAAGCTCACGCCGTTGACCGCGCGGATGCCGCTGAAGTTCTTGGAGAGATTGCGGACGGACAGCACGGGCGTCGTCATAGCTGGACCCCCTGTTGCAGATCGCGCCGGGCCTCCTGCCGGGGCCGGAACCTGTCGACGAGCTTCACGCCGGCGCCGATCAGACCGTTGGGCGAATAGACCATCAGCACGATGACCAGAAGGGCGTAGATGATGAGGTAGTAACCCTCGGTGAAGCGCAGGACCTCCGGCAGCAGGATCACCACCGCCGCCCCGAGCATCGGCCCGAAGAAGAAGCCCGCGCCGCCGACGACGACCATGAGCAGCAGCTTCAGCGAGTGGATCAGCGCGAAACTGCTCGGCTCGATGAACTGCACCAGCGGCGCCTGCAATGCGCCGGCCAGCCCGCCGAAGGCGGAGCCGATGGCGAAGGCCAGAAGCGTCTGGCGGCGGATCTTCAGGCCGAGGCTTTCGGCGCGGATCGGGTTCTCGCGCAGGGCCTTGAAGGCGCGGCCCCACGGCGAACGCAGGATCCACCACATGATCCCCGCCGCGACCAGGAAGCAGACGAGGGTGAAATAGTAGAACTGCAGGTTCCTGCCGGTGCTGATGCCGAAGAACCACGGCCGCGGAATGCCGATCAGGCCGAAGGAGCCGCCGGTTATCTCCTCCTCGTTCCGCAGCACGAGGAAGAGAAGCGTGTTGAACGCCAGCGTCACGAAGGCGAGGAAATGATGCTGCACGCGCAGCGCCGGATAGCCGATGCCGATGCCGACGATGAAGCTCGCGGCGATGGCGAGAAGGGCGGCGATGCTCCAGTGGATGCCGGCGAGCGTCATGAGCGCGGTGATGTAGGCCCCGATGCCCATGAAGCCTGCCTGGGCGAGGCTCACCTGTCCGGCGTAGCCGAGCGTCAGGTTCAGCCCCATGGCGGCGATGGAGAACAGCAGCCAGGAGGTGAGCGTATAGATGATGTAGTTGCCCTGGCCGATGGGCGCGGCGACGAGCAGCGCGATGCCGGCCGCGACGAGGATGGCTTGAATCCGGGTCATACCGCTCTCCCTTCGGAGGTGCCCAGCAGGCCCTGGGGACGCAACAGGATGATGGCGATCAGCAGGATCAGCGGCATGGCCGCACGGTATTCGGCCGAGATGTAGACGGCCGACAGGTTGTCGATCACACCGATCAGGAGGCCGCCGACCAGCGCGCCGCGTATCTGGTTGAACCCGCCGACGATGGCCGCGATGAAGGCGACGAGGCCCAGCACCTCGCCGTTCGAGAACTTGGCGAGATAGATGGGCGAGATCAGCACGGAGGCGATGGTCGCGAGTGCGGCGTTGATCAGGAACGTGTACAAGACCATGCGCTTCACGTCGACGCCGAGGATTTCCGCCACCGCCGGGTTCTGGGCGGCGGCCTGCATGCAGCGCCCGGTGCGCGTGCGGTTCAGGAAGAGTTGCAGGCCGCCGATCGCCAGCATCGAGACGGCGAGGTTGCAGATGTCCTGCAGCGACACGCTCGCCCCGGCGATCTGATAGACGGTCTGCGGAAAGACGGGCGGGAACGGCTGCGCCGTCGCGGCGTAGAATTCCTTCACGCTTTCCTTCATCAGCAGCCCGAGCGCGATGGTGGCGATCACCAGCGGCAGGGTGCCGTGCGGCAGCATGGGCTCGACGATCAGCTTCTTGAAGAGAACGCCGAGGATCAGCAGGGAAAGCGCCAGCGCGAGAACGACCGCGGTCCACATCGGCAGGCCGAACATCGTCATGCCGATCAGCACGAAGAAGGCCGGCAGCATGACGAACTCGCCCTGCGCGAAATTGATCGTCTGCGAGGCCTGCCACAGCAGCGTGAAGCCGACAGCGGCGAGGGCGTAGATGGAGCCGGCCGCAAGGCCGGATACGAGAATCTGGATGAGCTCGGCCATGGAGAAGTCCCGGGCGGCTGGGGAAATCGGTACGGCGGGGACGGGCTGCGGACCGGCACGCAAGCGGCGCCGGCCCTGCGGTCCCTGTCGGCCGGGTCGGGGGTTCAGTTCGGCGGCAGGACCGCTTCGATGGTCTGTTTGCCGTTCTCGACCTTCACGAAGAAGCTCTCGCGCGACATCTCGCCGGTGTCGTCCCAGCTCACGTCCATGAGGACGCCCGGATAGTCGGCCGCCTTCAGCGTGAGGCCGTGCAGCTTCTCGGCGATGGCCTCGCTGTCGGGCGAACCGACGAGCTCGGTCACGTACTTGATCGTCCACGCGGCGATGTAGCCCTTGATCGCGTTGTGATCGGGCGTGTACTTGTATTTCGCCTTGAAGCGATCCACCATTTCCTTGATGGCCGGGATGTCGGCATCGGGCGTCAGGCCGACATGGCCCCTTGCGCCCTCCGCCGCCTCGCCGGCGAGCTCGATCACCTTGTGGCCGATGAGCGTCGTCTCGCCGAGGAGCGGCTTGTCCAGCCCCTGCTTGCGCGCCTCGCGCAGGAAGCGGGCGCTTTCCTCCTCGGTGTAGTAGACGAAGATCGCGTCCGCGTCCGAGTTCTTGAGCTTCAGCACGTCGGCGGAGAAATCGGTCTGCGCCTGCTCGGAGGGAACGTCGACGACGATGGGAATGTCCGCCGCGTTCATGGCGTCCTTGAAGGCCTGATAGCCGCCCTTGCCGAACTCGGTATTGGCCCAGGCGACGCCGACCTTCTTCACGCCGAGGTTCTCGATCATGTATTTGGTCAGCTTCGGCAGGCCCTTCTGCGAGCCGAAGGCGGTGCGGAAGATGTAGGGGTTGCCCATCGAGGTGATCGAGGGGGCTTCCGAGCCGGTGAACTGCGGGATGCCCTCCTGCTGCGCAATCAGCATGTTCACGACCGTCGAGGACGAGAACACCGTGCCGGTGAGGGCATAGACGCCTTCATCGATCGCCTTCTGGACCAGGGCGCGGGAGACCTGAGGATCGGTCTGGCTGTCGTATTCCAGGACCCTGACCTGCTGGTCGAGGATGCCGCCCTGGGCGTTGATCTCTTCGAAGCCCATCCTCACGCCGTCGCGGAAGTTGGTGCCCGCCGCCGCGCCCGGCCCGGACAGCTCGACGATGGAGCCGATCTTGAGTTCGGCGTGGGCCGGCAGCGCGCCGAACGTCAGAGCAACCGCTACCGCGGCTGTTCCGATGAGTTTGCTGATCATGGTTTTCCTCCCTTGGATGATTATGCGTAAAGCGTGGCAGCATCCGGCGATGGGGGGACAGGCCATCTGGTGCGGCGCCCGCTGCGCTCCCATGCCTTCACGGTCCCATCCCCCTCTCGGCCGGGGGGATTGGCTCATGATTGCACAAGTTCTGCTCTGCTGATGAGAATTGTTTCCGCCCCATTCGTACCATCGTGTCGATTCAGGCCGCGATCCGCCTGACACCCATGAGCAGCTCCGCGAGCAGCACGGCCTGAGCGTCGAACATGCCCGATCCCGGCATCGTGGCGCAGCCCCTGGCGCGGGCTGCCGCGATCAGCGGCGGCACGGCGGGGCGCGTGACGACATCGGCGACGAACTGGTCGGCGGTCAGCAGGTCGGTCTCAACGGGCAGGGGGTCGCCCTCACGCATGCCGAGCGGCGTGGCGTTCACGACGAGCGCGAAACCGCGCGGATCGGCGCTGCCCGCGCGCGCCTTGCCGGGAAAAGCGTCGTTCAGCCGGGCGATCAGCGTGTCGCGCCGCCCGGCATCGATGTCGTGCAGCGCCAGTTCCGAAGCCCCGCGCGCCAGAATCTCGTAGGCGATGGCCGATCCCGCACCGCCCGCCCCGACGAGGAGAGCCGGTTTTCCTGCCACGCCGAAGCCCTCGGCCTCGATCCCGTCCAGACATCCGTGCCCGTCGGTGGCGTCGCCGATCCAGCCATCGGCGTCACGGATCATGATGTTCACCGCGCCCGACGCCCGCGCCCGGTCGGAGACGCGGGCGCAGAAGCCGAGGCAGGCCACCTTGTGCGGCACCGTGACGACCAGTCCGTCCACGTTCCGCATCGCCCAGGCCTGGGCGAGCCACGCCGTGAGATCCTCCGGAAGGATGTCGAGCGGCACGACCATGCCGTTGAAGCCGCGCCCGGCCATGATCGCGCTCAGCGAAGCGGGGGATTTCACCTGTCCGATCGGATGGCCGAGGATGGGGAAGATCCGCGTCTCGCCATCAATCTTCAGCGGTTTCGTCACTTGTATCCTCCCATGGATGGGGCTGCACGCAGGCCGGCGTTCCCCATCGCCTCTTAATTCAACGCCAATAATACATGCGCCCCGCCGCCGGGAAATGGACGATAGGAGCGAGACATTGGACTGTTGCGCGTCAGGTGCCTCTCACGTCGCTTCCGTCAGGGCGATGCCAACCCTTTGCGTTCGGAGAGGTCATCCGGATGGAAGGGGCGGGGCGAAACGTGATCGCCGTCTTCTTCCTGCATCCGGCTTTCCTCCTGTCCTGCGGGTATTCCCCCCGCTCACTGAAAAAAGTTGCACAAAACAGAATACTATTCAAGAATAAAATTTGCTTCCAATTCTCCGCGAGAGAAGCGACGGTCGGCCATCGTCGGCGAGGCCGTGATCGGTGCTCGAGAGATCGCCGGTATGAGACATGGCGAGGGCGCGCAGGCCCTGGCAGGTGAGAACGTCGACGATTTGCCCGTCGCCGGGCACGGTCCCGGCCTATCCCGAACCGTTCTCCGAAGGAGGCATTGACGGTGTGAAGCGGGGTCGCAGCTGCATCGCCAACGCCTATTCCAGCAACGATGACCTGATCGCTTGAAGAAACGGGCTCTTCACGGGGCGGACGCCGTCGGCCTCGTGCATGCCATGCTCCTGCGCATCCAGGCACTGATATTCCCCCTTCGCACCTCGTCCTCGGCGGGCACTGACGGGCCGGGACGCGAAGCGTGAAACCCGGCGGGGTCAACCTTCGACGCTTGTCCACGGTCGCCCAGGGAGCGCGACCGGCATGTTGTTTTGGTGAGCGCGCTGGGGGGCGTCGCGCACAGGGACCACCTGGACCGCCCCGTTATTGCCGTAGGAACAACATCTCATTGTCATATTGTGGCCGAATCATTCCTAAATGTTGGTCGCGGGCTGAATCGAACATGCTTTCCGCTTACGCTGTAGCATTAAGAAGGAGCTGAAGATGATCGCTCGCAATTTCCTCCCTGCATCGCTGACCGCTGTTGTTCTGACCGCGGCATTTTTCACCAATCCTGCATCCGCGCAGGAAGCAACTCAAGGGGAGCAGATGATCCAAGCGCAGACAGAGGGCAGTAGCCCGGCCGCAGCCATCAGTGATCAGAAAATCGAGGCTTTTGCCGTCGCGTATCTAGAAGTGCAGAAAGTCCGGCAGGATTACTCGGCCAGGATCGAAGCAACACCGGATGCGAATGCCCAGCAGCAACTGCAGGCTGAGGCAGGCCAGAAGGCAGTTCAGGCTGTTGAGAATTCTCCGAATATATCAGTTAATGAGTACAATACAATCTTGACGGCCGCAGAGAAGGATCCCGTCCTTCTTCAGAAGGTCAATGAAAAGCTTCAGAGTGCCCAGCCAGCACAGCAGTAAGCCATGCGAGCGCAGGTCATATCTGTGAGACCCCGCCCTTGAGGCGGGGTTTCGGGTCGTGATCACTGGTCGCCCATACCGTTGACGATCACACGGATGCGGCGCATGACGGGGTCGCTCGTCCTCATGGTCGGGGAGGCGAGCACATTTTCGACGCGTTCAAGGTCGCGCATATCGCCCGAAGGAACGCCCGAACGCTGTCCGGATCGTCCACCGGAAGACAGGCGAGACGAGAAAGCCTGGATACCATACCACTCTATAACGATGCTGAGCTGCCGCATTTCCCCGATCGCATGGCGAGGCTTGATGCCCCTGAAGGCTCAACGTATCGGCGGGTCGATGATCGTTCGGGATTGGCCGGGTCGCATAAGAAAATCCCGCTGCCGTGGTTCACGGAAGGCGGGCAGTCGAATAATATGTGGCACACAGTGAAGGACATCATCATCGCGGCCAACTTCGAAGCGAGCGAATCGAACCTTACCGAGGAAGAAATTCGTGCGATGACAAAGGTTGCGGCCGGCGCGAAAAAACGCCACGCCGGAAGAGCGAATTCAGGCCATTTGTCGGAATGAGCCACTGACGGTTTGTCGGAATGGACTTGCAGGCCACCTCGTGCAGGGCATAGCAATTTGATTTATATATTATTTTTGGTGAGCGCGCTGGGGCTCGAACCCAGGACCTACTGATTAAAAGTCAGTTGCTCTACCAGCTGAGCTACGCGCTCGTTCACCAAAATCCCGTGTCGCCCGAAGGGCGGGGCGCCGGAGCCGTCCGTGATCGTGGTCGTGCCGATACGGCGGAAGCCGTTACCAAATACGGAGTTGCCACCTTCAGGTCAATATCAAACCGATGCGCCGCAGCCAAACGGCGGCCTTACGCACAGGACAGCCGGACCGGCCGCGCCTGTCCGCCGCGGCCAGGTCCCGCCCTAGGGGGCGTCAGTGTAGGGGACCCTGTTATTTGGCAGTACCGACAATGAGGGAGAATCCGGCCTAACCGGTTGATATGGCGTCGGTAGTTGGCTTTTCCGGTGGATTCGGCCTTTGGCAGTAGCGGCGCGGTGGCCTGCCGTTTTCGACCGTGTCTATGGCAGGAACGATCATTTTCCGATCGCTTCCGCCCATGGCGCGCCAGTTGTCGCCAGATGGGCTACGATCCTTGAGACGTCATGGTTTCTCGTCGAGGCGACAGGGAAATCGGACGCGATGCGGACGGTTCTGGATTGCAATTCGCGGGCGCCGCTCCGGCCGTGAACTCGGAAATGGCTTCCGAGTTCAGAACGCCACTTCCGAGTTTGTATATCCCATTGCAAAAGAACGATAATTATTGAGGGATGATGAAATCCTAGACCGAACGAACTCGGAAGTGGCGAAATCGCGGAATCGCGTTCGGTCATGGCGTGGCGGTTTTGATTTCGATGCGCTTGACCACCTTGTAATCCCCAGGCCCCGGCTCTCCCGGCCACATCGACACCGAAATCACTCCGTCGCAAGGCCGCCACCATCTGAAGCCGTCGTCCGAGAGAAGGTCAGGCCGCTTATCAAGTGCACACAGAGCCTTCATTTTCCAAAGTGTTAGTGCATTGAAATCAGAATTTTCGGGCTCGTTCAGGGCTATCCAGTCGGCCCTTTTGTTGAAGTAGACGATCTCTACCTTCCCAGCGTGGTAACGGCATTCCAGACCTTGGAACTTTTCTGCGCCGAGACGATACAGATTCTCGACGCACGGCTCATCAGGCTTGCCGAGTACCCTATCCACGGTGGCTTTCGGCTTGCCGATTATCTGAGGCAGAAACTGAGGCGGCTCGGGCGGCGGCCGATATGATTCGAGATACGCCTTCTCCTCATCCTTGTCCGTGATGACGGTGCCGTCGCTGGTCCCAAGGCCCATATCGATCACACGGGCAAGATGGATATCTGCCCGCGCATAAGCCGCTGAAGAGATTGCCGTAACAGCCCACAGGGCAATGAGAGGTTTCATGGCGCAACCCTTGACATAAATGGCGTTACACCGATGATTAAGGTAAAATTATGTCAAAATTGTCGCGTCTTGACGATCATGAAGCCTCGCGTTTACCGGTGCCGGGTTCGGCCGCAGCTTCCTCAAGGCGCCTTCTCATAAAATATCGTAGCTGAGGCAGCGTAACTTCTACCTCGGCAATATCATTGATATCGCGAACTCTACTGAGCAATTCATTATACAATCCCGCCGCTTCTGCGGACACTTTTTCTGCACTTATTCTTTGTCCTGCGTTGCTGTATGCAGCAGTTACTATCCTCGCCATGTCCTCCATTATATCTTCACTCAGCGAAAGTGGATGCTTCACTTGTGAGGAGGGGTCCTCGAACATCGCCCCCTCTCCGGTCACGACCCAGTTTATATTGACGTTAGTTTTTCGCCTCAAAATTGCGAGAAACTCGATATCCGGCTTGCGCTCGTTGCGCTCATAGTTTCCGAGAGATGTGTCTGGAATACCCAATAATTTCGCGAACTTAGCGCGAGACATGCCTTTATGCAAGGCTGCGATCCTGTCGCCTACAGTCGCGAGACGATTATCTACCATCGTCAAATCACGCACAAACGAGACGATTTTTCTTGCAAACCGACCTCAAACGTGCGCATTCTCCTTCCTAGCAGCCCACTGTCGCGGGCGGCAAATGTCCCCGATCCACCAACAAAAGGCGGATGCACCACCATCCGCCTGTCGTCAGGAGCGATCTCTTGAGTAAAGCAGCAGCTTGGACCCCCAAAAGGATCCTTTGCGAAATCCACGAGCGTGGCATGACGCTCGAGCAACTCGCCATCCGCAATGGCCGCAATCCCTCGAGCTTCCGCAACGTCTGGACCCGCCCCAACAGCGCCAATGAGCAGATCATCGCCGATTTCATCGGCATGACGCCCGAAGTGCTGTGGCCGAACCGCTACCCCAAAAAGACCACCCGCATCTTCGATACCAAAAAATGGGGGGCGTTAGAAAGTCAAAAAGACACGGTTTCCTCTGACACGAGGGCGGCAGCATGACCTTGGATCCGTCAACGGAGACGCCGACTTCCGACAACGCGTGCGCACCTGACGTGAAGGCGAACAAATATCCGCCGCGTCATGCGAGCACTCCTCGGAGCCAATCGCCTCGCAGATCAGGGGCGCTTCATCATGACGCTCAACGACGTGCCAGAGGTGCGCCGCATATTCGGCTGGGCCGCCATCGAGCCGGTACGCCTGACCTACACCACCGCCGGGCGGCCGACAGAGGGGCGCGAGGTGATCATCTCGGGCGGGGGACGAGCGTTAGATGCGTGATCAAAATGCCGCCGGTCTGACGGCCAGCGCAAAAGATTCCGTGCCAAAGATCGCGTCAATCACTGCCAAAGCTGGCGGCGCGCTACAGTCAGCCGGCTGCGCCGTCGCGGATCGGCGGTTGGAATGTCAGGCCCATGTCCCAGGGGAAGTAGATCCACGTGTCCTGCGACACCTCCGTGATGAAGGTGTTGACGAGCGGCCGCCCTTGGGGCTTGGCGTAGATAGCGGCGTAATGCGCATCCGGCAGCAGCGTGTGGACGAGCGCCAGCGTCTTGCCCGTGTCGACGAGGTCGTCGACCACCAGCACGCCCTTGCCGCCGTTGGCGCGGAGCGAGGGCGCGATGTCCTTGATGAGCTTGAGCTCGCCCTGGTTCGAATAGTCGTGATAGCTCGCGATGCAGACACTCTCGATCAGGCGGATCTCCAGCTCGCGCGCGATGATCGCCGCCGGCACGAGCCCGCCGCGCGTGATGCATACCAGCGCGTCAAAAGGGCCCGCTTCATGAAGCCGCCAGGCCAGGGCGCGCGCGTCGCGGTGGAACTGGTCCCAAGAGACCGGAAACGCCTTCTGAGAATGCAACGTCATATGCAATATGCCTTCGTCCGAAAAAATGGTGGACGCCATTACCATAACGAACCGCGAAACGATACCCGCTTTTCAGCCGAAGGCTCAGAACGCGCGGGCGGTGCCCGATTCCGTTCTCGCCACGAGCTGCGTCACCTCGTTGTGGGCGGCGGCCAGCGCCTGCGCGTCGCGCGAGCGAAGCACGATGTTCGTGCCCGGCACCCCTTCCTCGAAGAAGGGGTAGCTGCCGATCGCCACGCCCGGGAAGGCGCGGGCGATCGCGCCGAGCCCCTCCGCGACGTCACCCTCCTTGCACAGCGCCCGCACCGTGCGCGAGACGATCGGCACGCTCGTGCGCAGCTCCGGGGCGACGTTGTCGAGCATCGCGTGCATCACCGAAGGAATACCCGCCATGACGATCACGTTCCCGATCCAGAAGCCGGGCGCCTTCGATACAGGGTTGTTCACGAGCTTCGCGCCCCGCGGGATGCGCGCCATGCGCCGGCGCGCCGGGTTGAGGTCCTCCGGCCGCAGGTACTCCAGCAGCGCGGCGATGGCACGCGGGTCCTCGTCGAGCGGCACGCCGAAGGCCCTGGCGACGGCGTCGGCCGTGATGTCGTCGTGGGTGGGGCCGATGCCGCCGGTGGTGAACACATAGGTGTAGCGCGCGCGCAGCGCATTCACGGCGGCGATGATCTCGTCCTCGACATCCGCGACCACCCGCGCCTCGCGCAGGTCGATGCCGATGCCGGTCAGGTACTGGGCGATGTAGCCGATGTTGCGGTCCTGCGTGCGGCCCGAGAGGATCTCGTCGCCGATCACCAGCACCGCAGCCGTCGTCACCAGCGCTGCCTCACTGGTTTGCGATTCTTCGCCAAGTTGCGCATCCGCCATCGCCGTCTACTCCCGGGAGCCCGTTCCGGGTTTTACGCCAAAGGCGGGCGCGGCTCAAGCAGGGGCGGGGGACATGATGCACGCGCCGTGTCAGCGCCGGAGAGGGGAATGGAAGAGGTTCGAGACCCCTGTGAATGGAAGTGGATGGCGTCATGCGCCGTCAATCGGCCGTGATCGGCGGAGGATATAGACGGCACTGATCCGGCTCCACCTCCACAGCCACGAGACACCACAGGGAGAGATCCAGAGAATGACCTTGTCCATCAGCAGGATATCGTTTCTTGCCATCGCTCTTTTCGCCGGGCTCCCGCCGTCTTCGGCCAAAGCGGAGACTGTGATCGTCTGCACCATCGTCGCCGACCCTGCCACGGGCGACGTTGTGAAACAGGAGGGTCGCTGCGATACGCGCGCCACCTCGGCATCGACTTTCAAGATCCCGATCAGCCTCATGGGATTCGATGCCGGAATTCTGAAAGACCTCCATACGCCGGCCTTCCCTTTCAAGCAGGGCTACCCTGACTGGATTCCCTCATGGCGGAGTACCACGGATCCTGCAAAATGGATGAAGGAATCCGTGGTCTGGTACTCCCAGCAGATCACCACAGCGCTCGGCAACGACCGCTTCGGCAGTTATGTGCGCGCGTTCCGGTACGGCAATCAGGATGTCTCCGGCGATCCCGGCAAGGACAACGGTCTGACGCGCGCATGGCTCAGTTCGTCGCTGGAAATCTCGCCGCTCGAACAGGTGGCGTTTCTGCGGAAGGTCGTCCGGCGGGAATTGCCGGTCAGCACCCGCGCCTATGAGATGACGCAGGCTCTCGTGGATGTCGGCCCGCAGCCGGGCGGGTGGCACGTATACGGCAAGACGGGCTCGGGACCGTCCAGAAACGCAGACGGGACGATCGCCAGGGGGCGCCCGTGGGGCTGGTTCGTGGGATGGGCCACGAAGGAAGATCGGACCGTGGTGTTCGCCCGCCTGACGAAGGACACGACACGCCCGTCCGCGCCTCCCGGACCCTCGGCGCGGCGGGCCGTTCTGCGTGACCTTTTCGCGTCCCCCGACAGCCTGTAGCGCGGTTGCGACCGGGATGCTGTATCAGCCGCTCTTACGGCGTCGTGGCAAACGCATGCGTGCGCGCGACCCGCGCCTGCAGCCTGTTCAGCGCCGAGAGATAGGCGCGGGCGGAGGCCACCAGCGTGTCGGGATCGGCGCCGCGGCCCGTCACCTCGCCGCTGGCCGATTTGAGGCGCACCGAAACCTCGGCCTGCGCGTCCGTGCCGCCCGTGACCGCGTGCACCTGATAGAGCTCCAGCGTCGCCTCGTGCGGCGCCAGCGCCTTGATGACGTTGAACACCGCGTCCACCGGCCCGTTGCCCTGGCCCTCCGCCTCGCGCTCGACGCCGTCGATGTCGAGCGTGATCGCCGCGCTCTGCGGGCCCTTCGTGCCGGCGACGATGGACAGCGACACCAGCCTGATGCGGTCCTGCGCCGTCAGGATCTCGTCGCCGACCAGCGCCTCGATGTCCTCGTCGTAGACGTCCTTCTTGCGGTCGGCGAGATCCTTGAAGCGCTTGAAGGCGTCCTCCAGCGCGTTCTCGCCCAGGCTGAAGCCGAGCTCCTTCAGCTTCTCGCGGAAGGCGTGGCGGCCGGAGTGCTTGCCCATGACGAGCGCGTTCTTGCTCACGCCGACCGATTCCGGCGTCATGATCTCGTAGGTCTGGGCGTTCTTCAGCACACCGTCCTGGTGGATGCCGCTCTCATGGGCGAAGGCGTTGCGGCCGACGATGGCCTTGTTGTACTGCACCGGGAACGAGGTCACCGTGGAGATGAGCTTAGAGGCGCGCGTCAGGTGCGTGGCGTCGATGCCGGTCTCGTAGGGCAGGATGTCGGCGCGCGTGCGGATGGCCATCACCACCTCTTCCAGCGCCGCGTTGCCGGCGCGCTCGCCCAATCCGTTGATGGTGCACTCGATCTGGCGCGCGCCGGCGCGCACGCCGGCCAGCGAGTTCGCCACCGCGAGCCCCAGGTCATCGTGGCAATGGGTCGAGAAGACCGCCTTGTCGGCATTGGGCACGCGCTCGATCAGCAGGCGGATGAGTTCGTAATATTCCTCCGGCGTGGCGTAGCCGACGGTGTCGGGAATGTTGATCGTGGTTGCGCCCGCGTCGATGGCGGCCTCGACGATACGCACCAGATAGTCGTGCTCGGTGCGGGTGGCGTCCATGGGCGACCACTCGACGTCGTCGGTGAAGTTGCGGGCGCGCTTCACCGAGGCGATGGCGCGCTCGAACACCTGCTCCTTGTCGAGCTGCAACTGGAACTGGCGGTGCAGCGGCGAGGTGCCGATGAAGGTGTGGATGCGCCCGCGCGCGGCCGGCTTGATCGCCTCGCCGGCGCGGTCGATGTCGTTGGGGTTGGCGCGCGCCAGCCCGCAGACGACGGAGCGCTTCACGGTGCGGGCGATCTCGCGCACCGATTCGAAATCGCCGTCGGAGGCGATCGGAAAGCCCGCCTCGATGACGTCAACGCCCATCTCGTCGAGGACGGTCGCGACCTGCAGCTTCTCCTCGAAGGTCATCGAGGCGCCGGGGCATTGCTCGCCGTCGCGCAGGGTTGTGTCGAAGATGACGATATGGTCCTTGTGGCCCGTCTGGTCGTGGGTGTCGGTGTTGCTCGCTGCCGTGCTCATGAGCGGGTCTCCCGTATCTGATCGGATGTCGCCTGTCGGCGGAATGGCGGACGCCGGCGCGCCCGGATGTTGCCGGATCGATGCGTCGCATCGGAAAGTCGACCCCCTGAAGGCCAGGGCAAAGCCCGGCCGGCCCTCAGGGGCGGCTAAGGAGAAGAAGGGGGAGAAGCAGCGAGGAGTGCGGCGGGCGCGGCAGCGATCCGGCGTCGATCGCGACACCGGAAGCCCAACCGCCGAACGCACTATTGGAGCGGGAATGGACCACGCTCACATCCTCCTCACAGCCGGACCGTCTGTCCGGCGACGCCGATTTGTAACAACTGCAAACATCGCTGGCAAGAGACAGATGCCCCGGCGGACCGGACTTTTCATCGTTTCAGCCAGTCGGCGCAGCGCGGCGCATCGGCTCCGCCCCAGGGCGTGACGGGAACGGCGGAGGTGGCGTTCTTCGGCGATCCCTCGATCAGTTTGTCAGAATAGACAAGGTATATCAGCGTGTTGCGCTTCTCGTCACAGCCGCGGACGATCTGCATGCGTTTGAAGATCAGCGAGCGGCGTTCGCTGAACACGACATCGCCCTGGGCGAATTTCTCGGTGAAGGAGACCGGGCCGGTCTGGTGGCATGACAGCGAGATGTCGGACACCTCCTCCGCCACGCCGAACATGCCCTGCAGACCGCCCTTCTCGGGCGTGGTGTAGTGGCAGGAGACGCCGGACACCACCGGGTCGTCGATGCCGTAGACGGCGAGCTTGTGGTCCGGGGTAAGCATCTTCCACACCGTCGATTTCTTGAAGATGAGGTCCGGACCGTCGGCCCGCGCGGCGGTGGCGCCCATCCCGGCGACGTGCAGCAGCAGCGCCAGCGACAGCGCCCCGGCGAGGCGCGAGGCAACGCGCAGGGCAACGTGAAAGCCGGAGGGACGGGCCGTTGGACGGGCAGGGGGGCTGATATGGAATCGGGACATCGGGTTCTCCACAGGCGGCCGGGCGTCCGCCGGGCGCTCTTATAGCATGCGGCGCCATGGGGCGTGCGCCGGTTTCGGCAAGCAACATTTCGCCACAGGCAGATGTGTCCGGGGCGGGATTGCCGCAAGACGGCGATCGCGGTATTTCAATCATTGCATTTGCAATGAACGCCCTCCTTTGCACGTCGCGGGCGGGGCCCGCTCCAACACTCGCCCAGTGAGGTCAGGCAGCATGACGGACATTCCCGCAGAACCGCTGGCATTGAGCCGCTTTCTGCCTTTCCGCCTGAACGTCCTGGCGCATGTCGTGGCCGGCGGGCTCGATCGCATCTATACGGAGCGCTTCGGCTTCGGCATCCCGGAATGGCGGCTCATCGCCACCCTCGGCGAGTTCGGCCCCATGACCGCACGCGACATCGGCGCGCACAGCCGGATGCACAAGACGAAGGTGTCCCGCGCCGTGGCCACGCTGGAGGACAGGGGGTTGCTCGTCCGCCGCCCCAACGAGCGCGACCGGCGCGAGGCGTTCCTGTCGCTGACTGAGAAAGGCGCCAGCACCTATGCGCTGATCGTGCCCACCGCGCTGGAATATTCGCAGCAACTGACGGCCGGCCTGCCCGAGGCGGACCTTGCGGCATTCGAGCGAATCATCGCCCATCTCATGGAAAGGGCCGGCCTCGACGACGCCGACCACCTCCATGAGCTCGATCCCCTGTCGGCCGACCAGTGACGCGCGCCGGCCGCGCAACAACTTGTGAACGCGCCGCCAGCCGGTGCCGGGAGGGTGCGCGCGCTCCCGCCCGAGCGGGATTTTCGGCCGCCGCCGACGGCGCGTTCCCCCGGTTTGCATGTGAGCAGGCCACGGAAAAGCTGGCCGAGGATACAATCGGGATGCTAATGGAGGCATAGGAATGCGGACGACGCAGTCCGCCTTGCCGCAAGAACCGGATGCCGAGCAGACACGTGGCCATAAAACCGATCAAGCAGACATCGCGGGCGCCGCTTCGTTTCGGCATCCTGACCCTTCTCGCCATGGCCGCCGCCGGCAGCGCCACGGATGGTTTCGCCCAGACGGCCGACTGCTCCGCCTATCGCGCCGAACTCGCCGCCATATCGCGTGGCGCCGACCCGCGCGCGCGGGAGTACACCGTCGCCGCCCAGCGCCAGCGCGCCGAGCTCGAGCGCACGCGCAACTACTACAACCAGATCGGCTGCACCCGCAGCGACAATTTCCGCCCGGTCGGCGAATGCGCCCCCCTGCGCGCCCACATGCAGCAGATGCAGGCCAACCTCAACGAGATGCTGGCCTATGCCGACAGATTGGGAGGCGGCCGCCGCAGCCAGGAGCGGCGGCGGCAGCTGCAGGCCGCGCTCGATCGCTATTGCGCCAACCAGCCCGAACGTCCGCGCGGGTTCTTCGAGCGCCTGTTCGGCGGGTCGCAGGCGACCAACGAGCCGCCGCCGGTGCCGGAAGAGCAGATCCCCGAGGTTGCCGCCACCCGCGAGGAGCGTGGGCTCGGCGGATCCCAGCCGGTGTGCGTGCGCCTGGCGGACGGCTACTTCTTCCCGCTCGGCGCGCGGTTCCAGGGCGCGTCGCACGCGCAGCAGGTCTGCCAGGCCCAGTGCCCGGCGACGCGCACCGAGCTGTTCTTCATGTCCCAGGGCGGCGTGATCGAGCGGGCGCAGAGCGCCACGGGCGTGCCCTACAGCATGCTGCCGAACGCGCGTGTCTATCAGAAGCGGCTGGTGCCGGAGGCCTCCTGCGTGCCCGCGGGGCAGAACTGGGAGCAGGCGCTGCAGAGCGCGCAGACGCTGATCGGCAGCCACGAGGACGACATCATCGTCACCGCCGAGAAGGCCGAGGAGCTGTCGCGGCCGGCAGCGGTGCAGTCCGCATCCCGGTCCCGCTCGCGGACCGCGCGGACCCCGCCGCCCGCGGATGCCGAGGATATCGCCGACGCCGCGGCTGTGCCGACCGCCGGCGGAGAATCGGCCGGCATCGGGCCGGGCATCGCCAGGGACGATACCACCCTTTCCCGCCGCGAGGGCACGATGGTCACAGCCGCCGCGCCGGACGGCAGCCGCCGGAACGTGCGTATCGTCGCGCCCTATCTCATTCCGACGCCGGACACGTTGCGGCGCAACTGATCCGCTCCGGCGGGGAGCTGTCGCCGGAAAGGACGCCTCCCTGCCTCAGCCGGACGCCGAAGGCTTCGGCCGTGCTGCCGGCGTGTGCGATGAAGGCCGCCGCTCGCCCGACTTGCCGCAGCGCCAGCGCCTCGGTGTATGCCGATTGCGGCAGTTTTTCCGTCAGAAGCCTGTTCGTGCGGATGATGCCCGCCGCCGCGCCGAGGGCGGCGTGGATTTTGCGCTTGTCGGCCTCCCAGGCAAGTCGCAGGGCATCCGTGTCGGGCAGCGCATCGACGACGTGTTCGCCGATCCTCTCCTCCTCTCTCTGGCAGCCGGCGAGGGCGCTATCGAGGCGATCGATCACCGTATGAAGCCGAACCTCGATTGCCTCGCTGCGGAATTCTCTCGTCACCCGCGCAACGTCGCGTATATCGAGAGGCCAGCCGGATGCGGGATCGAGAACGAAGGCGAAGGCCTTGGTCGACCCGGCAACCCGTCTGGCGCTGGCCTCGAATCGGTTGAAGACATTGGCGAGGCTCGCCGCGCCGGCCCACACCCGGACCGCGGCCGCGCGATCGGCGGAAACGGCATGCAGCCGGGCGGGATGAGCAGGGACGGAGCCGGGTTCGCCCGCATTCACGCGCGGTATCGCGGAAGGTGGGGAGGCAGTCCCGGGGACGGACATTCTGGCGACACCGAATAATATGAACGGACAATAAAGTGCAAATATTTCCCCTGGCATGGCCCGATGGACGCCGCCAATGGTATCAATGAAAACCAGATCTACATGAAATGTCGACAACTATGTGGTGCGTGCGATATCGCCGCAATCCTCCCGGTGCGCGTTTCCGGTCTCGGGTCTCCCCTGTCCGCAGGAGCCCGGGGGGCGTAGCGTGGAGGCGAGTTGTCGGCAAAATGTAAAGAAATGAAGTGAATTCGTTAATAATATTAATTTATCGTCATCCTTTTGTTTGTCCCAATCGTGCCATCGTTATGCAATATTTAGCATCCAACTTTGCAGGGTTACTTCTTGATTTCCGCTAACGGTTGAGCCAATCGTCAGAGTATCCTGTTCCGAAAAGGAGAGCAGCATGGTTTCAAGACGGCATTTTCTCCACGGTCTTTTGCTGGCCGGCGTGGCGGCACCGCTTGCCGGTGTTGCGGCGATCGGTGAGGCGCAGGCGCAGCAGGGCCCTGGGCCGCGGCCTCCGGGCGGTCCCGGCGGGCGTCCCGGCCGTGCGCCGCCGCCGCCGCGCCAGGAACGCCGGCCCCCGCCGCGCGCGGGCTATGTCTGGGTTCCCGGCTTCTGGGCCTGGGATCAGCGCCGCCGCAACTACGTCTGGACGCCCGGCCAGTGGACGCGCCAGCGCGCCGGCTGGCGTCACCGCAATCCACAGTGGACGCGCCGCGGCAATCAGTGGGTGTTCGATCCCGGCGGGTGGTATCGCTGACCGCCCCTGCCTGCGGAACGACATTCCGCCGGAGGCGCAGCCGCGTCTCCGGCGGAATTTTTTTGCCTTTGCCCGGCCGTAAGCTCAGGGCGGTCAGGCCGGCGTGTCGTCCGTCTCTTCGGTTTCTTGCGCTTGATCCTCGTCCCGCCCGGGCTCGCCGCCATGCGTCTTCGGCTCCTCTCCCGCCGCCGGGTTGATCACGGACGGCGGATCGCTGGCGGGAAAGGTCTCGGCCAGTTCCCGATCGAGCCGCTCGTCGACCCCCGGCGGCTGCCGGCCGTCGCCGCCGCCATCTGTTTCAGCCGGGCCGGGCTTTGCTGCCGTCATGTCAACCTCCATAGAATCCCTGGAACAAATCCGCGGGAACGATGCCGCTCCACTGGAGCAAACCGCTCCGCCGCGCTCGGGTTCCGGCGATGATCCCGCCGACAGTGTAGCAAATTCCGGCGCCGCTGTCCTTCCACGCCGGCAGGCCCACGAGCGGGCGCGCCGATATGGCGACGGGCCGAAATCATTATGGTTCGAATTTTAATAATGATGTTTTTGACATTAGCTATGATGGGTGATATGGAAGCGCCCATGATTGAGATCGGGTCTTTCGCGTGATTACCGCTGCCCAGATGCGCGCTGCCCGGGCCTTGCTGGGGATCGACCAGCGTCAGCTCGCGGAGCTTTCCGGCGTCTCGCTCCCCACCATCCAGCGGATGGAGGCGAGCGAGGGCAACGTGCGTGGCGTCGTGGACACGCTGACGAAGGTCATCGAAGCTTTCGATCGGGCGGGCGTGACGCTGCTGGGCGAGCATGCGCCGAGCCACGGCGGAGGGCGCGGGGTGCGGCTGAAGGAGCCGTCGTCCACGCCATTCCTGCCGCCCGAATCCTGATCCCGGGGGCGTCGCCCCGGGGCCCGGAGCGCTTTCCGATCGGATGGATGCATCTGATCGATCGGAATTCGCTCGATAGAAAAGAGTTGGGGGCTTTCCCCGTTTTCGTGAAACGGTGAAAACCCCTCGAGCTAGGCATCGTCCTTTCCGGGAAGGACGATGCCCGGTCGAATGGGTGGATCGGGAGGCTTTCATCAAAGGCCGCCCCGATCCGGAATTGACGCCGCGTTACGGCGACCGCCGCCTCCTCCGCCTGCCGGGTCTGTCCGGTCGGGCGGGCATGTCAGGGTCCGACGATCCCGCCGCGCGTGCGGCAAGCCGGTTCGCGATCGGCCGGGCGCATGAGCCCCGGCCGCCAGCGGCCGGTCGTGCGTGCATTGTGCGGGGCGTCGCCTGGTGCGATGCCGCGCCATGGGTTGCCATCGGGGTTGCCATCATGTCGTCGGGTCCGATATCCGAAACGTCCGCAGGTCAGGGCGGCGCCGCTCTCAAGGGAACGTCCGTCCGCCGGGGGGAAGCCGGCCAGCCGCATGCGGCCGGCAGGCCGTCCTTCATCGATCTGTTCATGCCGAAATTCGTCACGGTCCTGCGCGAAGGCTACACCCTCGGGCATTTCAAGGCCGACGCCGTCGCCGGGCTGACGGTGGCCATCGTGGCGCTGCCGCTGTCGATGGCGATTGCCATCGCCTCCGGCGTCGGGCCCGACCGCGGGCTCTACACGGCGATCGTGGGCGGCTTCCTCGTGTCGCTCCTGGGCGGCAGCCGGTTTCAGATCGGCGGGCCGGCGGGCGCCTTCATCGTGCTCGTCGCCACCACCGTCAGCACGCAGGGCGTCGAAGGGCTCATTCTCGCCACGCTGCTGTCGGGCCTGCTGCTGGCGCTCGTGGGCCTGCTGCAGCTCGGCACGTTCATCAAGTATATTCCCTATCCTGTCACGGTCGGGTTTTCCGCCGGCATCGCGGTCATCATCTTCGCCAGCCAGATCAAGGATCTGTTCGGCCTGACGCTCGCCGGTCCCGAGCCGTCGCCCATCTTCGAGAAGCTGGCGGCGCTCGCCGAGGCGCTGCCGACGTTCAACATCGCCGCGTTCGTGCTGGCGGGCGCCACCATCGTCGTGATCATCGGCCTGCGCGAATACCGGCCGCGTCTGCCGGGGCTCCTGATCGCGGTGGGGCTCGCGGCGCTGGTGACGTGGGCGTTCGACCTGCCGGTCGACACCATCGGCACGCGCTTCGGCGGCATTCCGCAGACGCTGCCCGCGCCGCAACTGCCGTCCTTCACGGTCGACAAGCTCATGGCCGCCCTGCCGGCGGCCATCGCCTTCACGCTGCTGGGCAGCATCGAGAGCCTGCTGTCGGCGGTGGTCGCGGATTCGATGACCGGCCGGCGGCACCGCTCGAACTGCGAACTCGTGGCGCAGGGCGTGGCCAATGTCGGCTCGGCGCTGTTCGGCGGCTTCTGCGTCACCGGCACGATCGCGCGCACCGCCACCAACGTGCGCGCGGGCGCGCACGGGCCGGTGGCGGGCATGCTGCATGCGGTGTTCCTGCTGCTGTTCATCCTGCTGGCGGCGCCGCTCGCTTCCTTCATTCCGCTCGCGGCGCTCGCCGGCGTGCTGGCGACGGTTGCCTGGAACATGGTCGAGAAGAACGCCGTCGCGACGCTGCTGCGCGCCTCGCGCGGCGACGCGGTGGTGCTGGCGGCGACGTTCCTGCTCACCGTTTTCCGCGATCTGATCGAGGGCATCGTCGTCGGCTTCACGCTGAGCGCGCTGCTGTTCCTGCACCGCATGGCGCAGTCGGTGGAGGTGGAGAACGCCGCCTCGCTCGCGCACGGAACCGAGGACCAGTCCGACACCGACGACGCGCACGATCTCGCGCCCTACGACGCCGCCGAGGCGAGCGATCCCGACGTGGTGGTGTCGCGCATTTCCGGCGCGTTCTTCTTCGGCGCGGCTGCGAGCGTGGCGAGCACGCTCGACCAGATCGCCCGTCAGCCCAAGGCCTATGTGATCGACTTCTCGGCCGTGCCGTTCCTGGACTCCACGGCGGCCGCGACCATCGAGGGCTTCGTGCGCAAGGGACATGCGCGCGGGGCGCTCATCTCGATCTCGGGGGCGCGGCCGGGCGTGCGCCGCACGCTGCTGCTGCACGGCGTGCGCCATCCGCTGGTGCACTTCAAGGCCAATGCCCGCGACGCCGTGGCCGACGCGCACGCCGCCGTCCGCGCGGCCCGCGAGAAAGAGGCCGCGAATGCGTGATGCCGGCGGCCAGGCCCGCGCGGCGCGCGAGCGAAGCCGTTCGGTATCGGCCGGAGACCGGGGCCGGCGGCATAAGCGCCGCCAAATGCACGGATTCCCGGCCGTGCTCCCCAAAAAGTGATTCCCCGGCCGGCCGGACATGGATAAACAGGGAAGCGCAACCATCGCGTTGCAGGGCGCCGGCCTTGCGTCGGGGTCCGTTGCCGGCCGCATCCGTTCGCGGGCGACCGGGGCGTCATTCGGCGCCGGCCGGTGACAGAAATTTTACCATCCCGTGTCATGGCTGGATCGGGCCACTTGCGTGGTTTCGGGGGTCCGCTGTGGGCGGAAGGAATATAAAGGTAATGTCCGGCAGCGCGCGCCGGCTGGAAAGGGTATGATGCGACCATGATTCGATTGACTTCGACACGTCCCCTCGCGGGCCTTCTCGCAGCCTCGGTCCTCGCAATCGCATTGCCGGCCGCGCCGGCGCAGGCGCAGGCCCCGGCAGGTTCGGTGCTCGCGGGCACTTTCTCCGACTGGAGCGTCTACACCTCCCAGCAGGGCAACGCGAAGGTCTGCTACGCCGTCACCCAGCCCAAGACGCGGCTGCCGGCGGGGCTGAACCGCGATCCGGCCTATCTGTTCGTCTCGTCCCGCCCGACGGACAACGTGCGCAACGAGATCAGCCTGGTGATGGGCTTCCCCACCCGGCCGGGACAGGACGCGCAGGCCATCGTCGACGGCGGAACGCCTTTCGCGCTCGTGACCTCCGGCCCCAACGTGTGGGTAAAGGACGCGGGCCAGGAGGGCACGGTGCTGGCCGCGCTCCGCGGCGGGTCCAGGCTGGTCATCCGGTCAACGTCGGCGCGCGGATCGAACCTCACCGACGAGTATTCCCTCTCCGGCGTGACCGCGGCCCTGCAGCGCCTGGCGCGCGAGTGCCCCTGACCGGTGCCGTTTCGCACCGGGCGAACCCTCTGGTTATTTGTGCGGGGGCGTGCTATAGGCGCGCTCTCGTAAACGGGTGACTGTCTCGATGACTGGGACCGCCTGGGCGGATGGGAGGCCGGACGAAGGCGTTCGGCGGCATCGGCGGGCGAGACGGATGGAATCGGCATGACGACGGCGGCGGTTGCACGCGACATCGGAAGCGGCAAGACGACGGGAAGCGGCAAGACGACGGGAAGCGGCAAGGTCGCGGCCGGCGTGCGGGACGCGCGAGCGCCAGCGCCTGTCGCGCGCCCGGGCGGCGACGTGTCCGAACCCGCGGCCGCGCGCCTTCCCTCGTTGCCAAACATGCCTTCATTGCCAAACATGCCCTCATTGCTTGGCGTTACCCGGCAGGGCCTGCGCGACGCGCTCGCGGCCATCGGCGTGCCGGAGCGCGAGCTGAAGATGCGCGTCACCCAGCTCTGGCACTGGATCTATCTGCGCGGCGTCACCGATTTCAACGCGATGAGCAACATCGCCAAAAGCCTGCGCACCGCGCTTGCCGCGCACTACACCCTGGAGCGCCCGCGCGTCGTCACCGAGCAGGTGTCGACGGACGGCACCCGCAAATGGCTCATCCGCATGCCCCCGACCGGCCCGCACGACCGCGGGGCGGAGATCGAGTGCGTCTACATTCCCGAAGTCGACCGCGGCACGCTGTGCGTGTCGAGCCAGGTCGGCTGCACGCTGAACTGCACCTTCTGCCACACCGGCACCCAGCGCCTCGTGCGCAACCTCTCGGTGGCGGAGATCGTGGCGCAGGTGGTGGTCGCGCGCGACAGGCTGGGCGACTGGCCGGACGCCGCGCCGCCGGAAAACGGCTTCGTGCCCTCCGACGGCGGGCGCTACGTGTCCAACGTCGTGCTGATGGGCATGGGCGAGCCGCTTTACAATTTCGATAACGTCAAGGATGCCATGGAGGTCGTCGCCGACGGCGAGGGTCTGTCGATCGGCCGCCGGCGCATCACGCTCTCCACCTCCGGCGTGGTGCCGATGATCGAGCGGGCGGGGGCGGAAATCGGCTCGATGCTGGCGATCTCGCTGCACGCGGTGCGCGATGACCTGCGCAACGAGCTGGTGCCGCTCAACAGGAAATACCCGATCGCCGAACTGCTCGACGCCTGCCGCGCCTATCCCGGCGTCTCGAACGCCCGGCGCATCACGTTCGAATACGTGATGCTGAAGGGCGTGAACGACACGCCCGCCGACGCGCGCGAGCTGGTGCGGCTCCTGAAGGGCATTCCCGCCAAGATCAACCTCATTCCGTTCAACCCGTGGCCCGGCACGGTCTATGAATGCTCCGACTGGGAGACGATCGAACGTTTTTCGGACATCGTCTTCCGCGCCGGCTACGCCAGTCCGGTCCGCACCCCGCGCGGGCGCGACATTCTGGCCGCCTGCGGCCAGTTGAAGAGCGAGACGGAGAAAATGCGCGCCAGGGCGCGCCTGATGCTGGAAAACGGGGCCGGGAGCCCTAACGTTGAGGATAATGCGCACAATTGATTGCGGCGGCATTGTGTCCGGTGAAGATATCGTGTTCACTATACGAGGCTGCCTGCAACGTTGTTTAGCATAAATCTATGGAAGCACGACATTGATTAGCCAAACTCAGAGGTTTTCAGGAATGGCGGTGTCCTCCCGCAGCCGGATCTTCGTTGTCATCGGCGTCGTTCTTGTTCTCGCTCTGGCCTTTGCAGGCGCACGCTTCATGAATGTTCCCCAGGCCGAGAGCCGCGCGGTCAATGCCTGGGGCGAGGTTCAGCGGCAGTATCTGCTGCGTGCCTATATCACGCAGGACATCATCGATGCCGTCCGCGCCGTGAACCCCGCGCGGACCGATCTGCTCGAGGCGCTCGAAGTCAAGCGCCAGCAGGTCATCGGCTATCCCCTGGACGACCGGGCGCCGCGTTCCGAGGAGCGCTTCCACGCCTACATGGCGGTGCAGGACGAGCTCTCGGCGGAGCTGGCGCGGGTGATGGACATGTTGCAGTTCTTCCCCGAGCGCCGGGTGGAGCCGCCGATGAGCACGGCGCTCGGCCGGCTTGCCCAGAACGAGAGCCGCATCGTCGTCGCCCGCAGCGACTACCTGCGGGCGGCCGATGCCTACAATCGGCTGGTGACGAACATACCGACCCGCTGGTTCGCCGGCCTCGTCGAGCCGGCGGCGGAGCCGCTGGTGACGGATTTCGACACGCCCGAGGCGACGGGGGGCTGATCCGCTCTCCGCCCGGCCCTTTCCGGCCGGCATTAGCCCCATCTTCATCTTTGCCCCGCATCCTCCTGCCGGACAACGGCACGGCCGCATGGACAGGCGAAGATGGGATTTCTGGCGCGCTTTGCGATCTGTATCGGTATCATCTACTGGTTCTCGCCCGAGCCGGTGGGCTATCGCACCCAATTCGAGACGCGCCAGGAGCGGGAGCGGGCGGAAGCGGCGCTCGCGGCGCTCACCGGTCTCAGCGCGCGCCCCGGCGCCTCCCATGACGAGATCGAGGCGCTGGCGGTGAGCGCGGGCAGGGCGCTCGCGGGGCTCGATGCGCAAACCCGGCGGGCGCTGATCGACCGCTATTTCGGGCCGGACGTGCCCGATCCGTCCCAGCTTCGGGGGATGATCAACTGAAAAGGGCCGGCTCGCGCCGGCCCTTGCCGCATGTATCGGTCAGATCGATCGTCACTCCGCCGCTTCCGCCGGCGAATGGCGGGCCTTCAGCAGCCGCTCCTGCTTCAGCCGCTCGGCCACGAGGAAGGTGACGTCGAGCGCCTGCTCGGCGTTGAGGCGCGGGTCGCAGTGGGTGTGGTAGCGGTCCGAGAGCTGATCGGCCGTCAGCGGCCGCCCGCCGCCGGTGCACTCGGTCACGTTGCGCCCGGTCATCTCCAGATGGATGCCGCCCGCATGCGTCCCCTCGGCGTGGTGGACGTCGAAGAAGGTGGCGATCTCGCTCACGATCCGCTCGAACGGCCGCGTCTTGTAGCCGTTCGCGGTGACGGTGTTGCCGTGCATCGGATCGCAGGACCACACCACCGCGCGGCCTTCCGCCTTCACCGCGCGCACGAGCGGGGGCAGGTGCGCCTCGACCTTGTCCGAGCCGAAACGCGCGATCAGCGTCAGGCGGCCCGGCTCGTTGTCCGGGTTCAGCACGTCGATGAGCTGCAGCAGCTCGTCGGCGCCGAGCGACGGGCCGCACTTGAGGCCGATCGGGTTCCTGATGCCGCGGAAGTATTCCACGTGGGCGTGGTCGAGCTGGCGCGTGCGGTCGCCGATCCAGATCATGTGGCCGGAAGTCGCATACCAGTCGCCGGAGGTGGAATCGACGCGGGTCAGCGCCTCCTCATAGCCGAGCAGCAGCGCCTCGTGGCTGGTGTAGAGCTGGGTGGCGCGCATCTCGGGGCTCGATTCCGGATCGATGCCGCAGGCGCGCATGAAGTCGAGCGCCTCGGTGATGCGGTCGGCGATCTCGCGGTAGCGGTCCGACAGCGGGCTGTCCTTGACGAAGCCGAGCATCCAGCGGTGGGCGTTGTCGAGGTTGGCATAGCCGCCGTTGGTGAAGGCGCGCAGCAGGTTCAGCGTCGCCGCCGACTGGCGGAACGCCTTCAGCTGCCGGTGCGGATCGGGCGTGCGCGCCTCTTCCGTGAAGTCGATGCCGTTGATGATGTCGCCCCGGTAGCTCGGCAGCGCCACGTCGCCGACCTTCTCGGTGGGCGAGGAGCGCGGCTTGGCGAACTGGCCGGCGACGCGGCCGACCTTCACCACCGGCAGGCCGCCGGCATAGGTGAGCACCACCGCACTCTGCAGGAACAGGCGCAGGAAATCGCGGATGTTGTCGGCGGTGTGCTCGGCGAAGCTCTCGGCGCAATCGCCGCCCTGCAGCAGGAAAGCCTGGCCCTCGGCCACCTTCGCGAGCTGGCGCTTCAACTGGCGCGCCTCGCCCGCAAAAACGAGCGGCGGGAAGGTGCCGAGCTGCTTTTCGACCGCCGCCAGCGCCTGGGCATCGGGATAGTAGGGCACCTGCTGGATTGGCTTCGATCTCCAGCTTGATGGCGTCCAACGCTCCGTCATGACACGCTCTCCCGTTCGCAAGGCAACTACTCGGGGCGGCGGCAGGCAAGATCCTCCACCTTCAGACCCCGGATTGCTGCTTATATACGTATTACGTGACAAAAGGCGAGATACATTTCCGCCCCGCGTTCACGCCATCGGCACGCGCATGGTGACGAGCTCCTCCGCGCTGGTCGGATGGACGGCGATGGTGCGGTCGAAGTCCGCCTTCGTCGCGCCCATGGTGACGGCGATGCCCGCAAGCTGCACCATCTCGCCCGCCGCTTCGCCGACGACATGGACGCCGAGCACCCGGTCGCTCGCCTTGTCGACGATGATCTTCATCGTCACCCGCTCGTTGCTGCCCGACAGCGACGCCTGCAGGGGCCGGAAATTGGTGCGAAAGATCGCCACCTCCCCGTGCCGCTCGCGCGCCTCGGCCTCGGTGAGGCCGACGGTGCCGATCTCGGGCGTCGCGAACACGGCGGTGGGAATGATCGAATGATCCACCTGCCAGCTCTTGCCGCCGAAGACGGTGTCGGCGAAGGCGTGCCCCTCGCGGATGGCGACGGGGGTCAGGTTCGCCCGGTCCGTCACGTCGCCCACCGCGTAGATGGAGGGCACGTTGCTGCACGAGAAGCCGTCGACCGCAATGGCGCCGTTCGGCTTCTGCGCCACGCCCGCCGCCTCGAGCCCCAGGCCCGCGACGTTGGGCCGGCGGCCGGTGGCGGCGAGCACCGCGTCGTAGGTCGCCGTCGTGCCGTCCGACAGGCCGACCGCGATGGCGGCCCCGTCCGGAGTCCGGGCGAGGCGCGCGACGGTGCGTTCCGGCAGCAGCGCGATGCCGCGCGCCGCATAGGCGGTCTCCAGCGCCGCGACGACGTCCGCGTCGAAGCCGCGCAGCAGCGTCTTGCCGCGATAGACCATGGCGGTCTCGGCCCCGAGCCCGGCGAAGATCCCGGCGAACTCGACCGCGATATATCCCGCGCCGATGACGAGCACGCGCCGCGGCAGGACCGGGAGGTCGAACACCTCGTTCGACGTGATGGCGAGTTCGTGACCGGGAATCGTCGTGTCGAGGAACGGCGTGGCGCCGGTGGCGATCAGGATGTGGGCCGCGCGGATGCGCGCGCCGGTGGCGACGAGGCGCACCGTATGCGCATCCTCGATGACGGCGCGGCTTCTGACGGGCGTCACACCAGCCGATTCGAGGTTTCTCACGTAGATGCCTTCGAGGTGCGCGATCTGGGCGTCCTTGTTGCGGATCAGCGTCGGCCAGTCGAAGGCGGTTTCGCCGACGCTCCAGCCGAATCCGGCGGCCTTCGAGAAGGCGTCGGGAAAGCGGCTGGCGTAAACCAGGAGCTTCTTGGGCACACAGCCGCGGATGACGCAGGTGCCGCCGTAGCGGTATTCCTCCGCCAGCATCACCGTCGCGCCATGGCCGGCGGCGATCCTCGCCGCGCGGATACCGCCCGATCCACCCCCGATGACGAACAGATCGACGTCGAACGATGCCATGACGAACTCCTCTCCCGCACGATTCCGGAAGCGGGCGCCGCCGGCCGGAAAAATTGATGCGTCGACAAAGAGGCCGGGCGGGGCGGCGATTCGCGGTAAGGCCGCCCGATCAGGAAACCGCCACCGCGGCGGCTTCCCCGCGCGGCTTCAGATCTGGTGGCCGCGCTTGCGCATCTCCTCGCGCACGCGGTCGATCAGGAAGGACGAAACGTCGCCCACCCAGGTGTTCATCGCGGCGAACAGGTCGTCGAGCACCAGCGGCTGCGTGGCGACATACTGCTGCCCGGCGGTGGAGCGGAAGAAGTCGCGGACCTGGACCAGCGTCTCCTCGTTGAGGCGGGCGGCGAGGATGCTGGCGGCTCTGTTCAGGATGTCGTTCTTGCGTTCCTCGAGCTCGGGCCTCAGCGAGTCGAGGACAGCGTTGAGATCGTTGAAGATTTCCGGGCGGGTGATGAACGTCTGCCGCACCTGATCGCCGAAGGTCGGCAGCAGGCCGTCGAAAGTGCGCCCCATGCCCGACAGCACCACGACCTCGCGCGCGACGTCGATGTGGGCCTGCGTCAGGGTTTCGGCGGCGGCGGGCGGCTGCGCCGGAGCCGGCTGCTGCGCGACGGCCGCGCCACCCGCGCAGCACGCCGCCGCCGTGGCCGCGACAGCGGCAAGAGCGGTGTTCCGGATCGATATCCGGTCGAGGGCAAGGCGTTTCACTAGACGTTTCATGGACAATCTCCCAGGATGTGCGCGGCTTATCAGAATTTTTCCAGATCCGTAAGCCCGTCATCCTGTGTTCGGGGCGCGATTCGGGTTTTGCATCTGCCGCTCTATTTCCCGGCGTCGCTGTTCGTGAGGGTGACGACGCCGGTCTCGGTGGCGAGGAACGCCGTCTGGCACAGGCCGATGAACAGGCCGTGCTCGACCACGCCGGGAATGGCGGAGAGCGCCGTTGCCAGCGCCTCCGGCTCCTCGATGGCGCCGAAGGCGATGTCGAGGATGTGGTGGCCTTCGTCGGTCAGGAAGGGGTCCGCGCCGGATTGCCGCAGCGAGATGTCGCCCTGGGCGCCGAAGCGCGCGGCGACCGCCACGACCGCCTCCTGCGTCGAACGCAGGCCGAAGCGCAGCACCTCGACGGGGAGCGGAAAGCGCCCGAGCCTGCCGACGCGCTTGGAGGCATCGGCGATGACCACCATGCGCGTGCTGGCCGAGGCGACGATCTTCTCGCGCAGAAGGGCGCCGCCGCCGCCCTTGACCAGCCGCAGGCGGTCGTCGAACTCGTCCGCGCCGTCGACGGTGAGGTCGAGCCGCGGCGTCTCGTCGAGCGTGGTCAGGCGGATGCCTTCCTGCTCGGCCTGCGTGCGGGTCGCCTCGGAGGTCGGCACGCCGACGACGTCGAGCCCCTGCCGGACCCGCTCGCCCAGCAGCGAGACGAAATGCCGGGCGGTGGAGCCCGTGCCGAGCCCCAGCCGCATTCCCGGCTCGACCAGTGCAACGGCGCGAGCGGCGGCTTCGCGCTTCAAGGAATCACTCACGGTTCGTCTCCTGAAGGGGTTTCACGGTGGTGGACGCCTCATCGGGCCGGCGTCGGGGGCGCGCTGGCGTCGCCGGGCGCACCTTCCTGCTGCTGCGCGGGCGCCGGGGGCGAGTCGGGCGCGGCCGTGTCCGTCGCGCTCACCTGCGGCGTGCAGACGACATGGGTATTGAACACGTAGCAACTGCTGATCTCGCCGGTGCGGTAGTTGACGCGGAACACGCCGCTTTCCCGTGTGTGGCTCGAACTGACGAGCCCGTATTCGCCGAGCGCCTGGGGACCGGCGCCCTCGCCCGCGGGAAAACAGAATGTGACGCCGATCGTGCCTTCTTTCAAGCCGTACTGGCACGCGCCGACCTCGCCCGTCGCCACGTTGACGCGGTATATGCGGTTGAGGTCGAGCTGCGGCGCCGGGGCGAAGGCGAAGGGCGCGGCGCCGCTCAGCAGCACCAGCCCCACTGCCGCCGCGGCCGCGCGCGCCGGCAGCGACGGAGCGGGAGACCGGCGTCCGGCCGGCCCGGCCTGCGGCTTCTGGAATGCGTTCGTCCGGAATGCGTTCGTCATCGTCGATACGCCCATAGTGTGTGATGCGCCATGTGAATTGGCTGCGTGAATTGGCTGCGCCCGTTCTAGCGCGCTTGTCGGCCGGATGGAATCATCCGATCGGGGGGATTCCCGGAAAATGAAGGAATCGCACCCTTCGCGGCCCGAATTGATGGCCCACATGGCCGGCCTCATGGCAGCCGATGCGGCTTTTCGCCGGCGCCCGGCCCGGTTTCGCCCGCTCCGGACCTCGTCTGGCGCAGGCCACCTCCGACTCAGGGGCGATTGCCGCCTCCGTCCGCGCCGCTTATAGTCCAGCTTGAACCCGCCGGCTCCCCAATCGTATCGATGCGCGACATGACTGACCTGCTCCCCCCCATTGCCGTGTTCGATCTCGACGGCACCCTGGCCGACACCGCCCCCGACCTCGTCGCGGCCCTCAACACGGTGCTGGCGGCAGAGGACCTGCCGCCGCTGCCCTTCGAGAGGGCGCGCGACATGATCGGGGCCGGCGCGCGCTCCCTCATCCTGCGCGGGCTCAACGAGGCGGGCTACGGCTCCGTCGACGATGTCCGGCTGGAGCGCATGTTCCGGGCCTTTCTCGACTATTACGGCCGCAATCTGCATGTCGATACCCGGCTGTTCCCCGGTGTGACGGATGCTCTCGACCGGTTTCGCGAGGAGGGCTGGCTTTTGGCCGTGTGCACCAACAAATACGAAAACCATTCCCTGGAGTTGCTCGATCTGCTCGGCATCGCGGATCGTTTCGCGGCCATCTGCGGGCGCGATACGTTTCCCTATTTCAAGCCGGATCCGCGCCATCTGACGCTGACCATCGAGCGCGCCGGGGGCTCGCGGGTGCGGGCGGTGATGGTGGGTGATTCGCAGACGGACATCAACACCGCGCGCGCGGCGGGCGTGCCTGTGGTGGCCGTGCCGTTCGGCTATTCGGACATCCCGGTCGCCGAACTCGCGCCCGACCGCCTCATCGGGCACTTCGACGAACTGTGGACGGCGACGGCCGAAATCACCGCTTCCGCCGCATTGCCGGCGAAAACGACACTTGCATGAACGAGACCGCTTGACGGAACGCCCCGACCTTTCTAGAAGGGCGACAGAGGCACCCGATGGAAAACCGGCGGGGCCGCAGCCTTTCGGGAATCGCGATCGGGCGCAAGTCCCCGAACGGACCGAAGGCAACGGGATGGGCGGTTAGCTCAGCGGTAGAGCACTGCTTTCACACGGCAGGGGTCACAGGTTCGAACCCTGTACCGCCCACCATCCAAATCCCCGACAATCGGCGAATGATTGCGCGGTACGGCTCTTGCCGGTCATCGACGGTGTTCGACGCTGCGGCACAATCCGCAATCGTGGTCCTGCCTCGCCCTCGCGCCGGCAAGTTGCATTGCAGCAAAAGCCGGACTATCTTGGGAATTGCTCTCCGCAGCCTTCCAGATAGGGAGGGGTTTTCCGCAGGATGAAAACCGGTCCGACGCTCGATTCACGCTCGCTGGAAGTTTTCCTCTCCGTCTGTAACGCAGGCAGCATGACGGGCGCCGCCAGGCACCTCGGCATCACCCAGGGGGCGGTGTCGCAGCAGATCAGCCGTCTGGAGAACGTCCTGCAGCTGAAGCTCATCGAGCGCGAGAATCGCGGTTTCCGCCTGCTGCCCGCCGGCCTCAGCCTCCAGCATCACGCCCGGCGCGTGCTGGAGGAACTGCGCACCACCGAGCGCTCCATGCAGCAGTTCCGGGGCTTCAGCTTTCCCACCCTGTCCGTGCGCATCATGGATACCCTGGGAAAGACGCTGACGGGCACGGTGGTCGAAACGCTCCAGGAGGTTGTCGAGCGGTTGCAGGTCGGCGCCTCCGTCACCTATCGCCACCGCGAGGAACTGAGCGCCGGAAAGGTCGACATGGTGATCTCGGCCCAGCCCTTCGATCCGGCGACCTTCGAACTGCATCCGATCGCCATCGAACCGATCGTGCTGCTGGTGCCGAAGGATTTCGTCGACCCCGACAATCTGGGGCTGGACGATCTGGCGAGCATGCTGCCCTTCGTCCGCTACGCGCATCAGCGGTATCTGGCCCAGGTCACGGACCAGTATCTGGCGCAGCATATGGTGAACGTGGCGCGCACGATCGAGCTCGATCAGGCGACCGCCGTCATCGACACCGTGCGGCGCGGCAAGGGCTGGGCGATCACCACACCCTTCAGCCTCCTGGACCCCGTGTTCGAGATCGCGGAAATCGACGTCCTGCCGCTGCCGCAGCCCGTGCCCACCCGCACGATCAATCTCGTGACCCGGCCGGGCCGGTTCTTCGACCTGCCGCTGAAACTCGCCGGCAATTGCCGCAGCGATCTGCGCCGGAAGATCGACAGGCACCTGTCCGGCATCGTGCCCGAGGTCAGCAGACCCATCATCGCCAGGGCCGACAGCGTTTGCGGCTAAATTCTGGTCAGGTGGCCACAACTCCATTAGAAAAACTGATGGATCATCTCAAGCCCTTTTGGATGCTCGATATTTCCGCTCCCCGCGGCGATGCGGACTGCCCATTCGCATGGCAATGCCGCCTCCGGGCGGAAGCGGGCGGGCCGGAGAAGCACGGGAAGCGGCGCCAAAGATGTTTTCCGGGCGCCTCCGATGGTCCGGGAATTTGATTAATCAATTGATATATAATGATATTTTAATCCTGGCATACCTCTTGCTTCACTACGAACGGAAGAGACCGGCAGGCATCAGGATGGCTGATGCGGCCTGCACCGGACGTAAGGAGGAGTGGAGATGTCGAGACGGAATTTCGCGGTTTTCGGGGGGCGTGTCATGGCCGCGCTTTTCTGCGGCTCCGTCATGCTGACGGCGGCGCCCGCGCTCGCGAAGACCCGCGTGACTGTTTCGGTGACGGAAACGATCGCAGGCGCCAATCCCTATGCCGACAGCGTTTCCCTGATGAACGCCGTCTGGTGTCAGGTCTACGGCTGCATGGTGCGCTACGACAACGAGACGGCGAGCTATACGTCGGACTTCTTCGAAAGCTGGACCGTCGAGGATCCGCTGACCTGGGTCTTCACCTTCAAGCCGGGTCTGAAGCGCAGCAATGGCGACCCCGTTCTCGCCGAGGACATCGTGCATTCCTTCGACCGCACGCGCAATGATCCCGACAGCAAGCAGAAGCACCGCCTGAACTATGTCGGAAGTGTCGAGATCCGCGACCCGCAAACCGTCGTCGTGCGCACGACGGAACCCACGGCAACGCTGCTCGAATACCTGAAGAGCATCATCATCACCTCGAAGGCCCTCTACGACGAGTACGGTCCCGCCGCCGACCGCGAGCATCCCATCGGCGCGGGCCCGTACAAGCTGCGCCGGCTGCAGACGGACAACTACGTCGCCATCGAGAAAAACCCGGAACACCCGCTCGTCAGCGCCGACAACCCGGACGAAATCATCTTCCGCATCATGAAGGAGCCGGAGCAGCGGCTGACCGCCCTGTTCAACAACGAGGTGCAGATCGCCCAGTTCATCCCGCCGCAACTCGTGCCGCGTCTGGAGGCGAATACCGCTGTCAAGACGGCCTGGAACGATTCCCTCGAGGTGATGTTCGTCGCCATGCGTCCCGATTCCCCGCCCTTCGACAATCCGCTCGTCCGGCAGGCGGTCGCCCATGCGATCGATCGTGACGCGATCATCAAGGCCATCCTGAACGACCAGGCGTCGCGGCTGGACGGCCCCGTCGGCCCCGGCCAGGTCGGCTATTCGCCGGATTTCAAGCCCGCCTACCCCTACGACCCCGAAAAGGCGAAGGCGCTTCTGGCCGAAGCCGGCTACCCGAATGGCGTCGAGGTGGATTTCACCGCCACCGTTGGCCGCTACACGTCCGACAAGCAGATCTGCGAAGCCATCGCCGCGATGCTCCAGAAGGCCGGTTTCAAGGTCAACCTGAAGACGCCCGAATGGAGCACCATGTGGGATGACGTCCAGAACGGCAAGACCGCCTTCTACTACATGGGCCGCGGCACGGTGCTCGATCCGAGCGTCATGCTCGCCCAGTACTTCGAAACCGGCGGTTCGCCGCGCGTCGGCTATTCCAACGCCGAGGTGGACGAGATGCTGCAGGCCGAGCGCCAGACGTTCGACCCGGCGGAGCGCATGAAGCTCCTGCAGCAGGCGATGGCGAAGATCGTCGAGGAAGCGCCGGGCCTCTTCCTGTGGCGTCACAAGATGGCCTGGGGCGTCGCCTCCAACATCGATTTCCAGCCCGTTCCGACCGGCGAAGTTTATGGCTGGCAGGTCAAGGTCAAGAACTGAACGCCCCCGGCCCGCCTTCGAACCGGCCAAGGAAACACGATGCTTGTCTATCTTTTCAGAAGGGCGATCGGCACCTTCCCCGTCGTCATCCTCATCGCCCTGGTCGTCTTCCTGCTGATCCAGTCGGCGCCCGGGGACCCGGCCTCCCTGCTGCTCGGCGAGGACGCGAGTCCCGAGGATGTCGCGGCGATCCGCGCCCGCTGGGGCCTCGACCAGCCGGTCATCGTGCAGTTCGGCCATTTCCTCTGGTCGGCCCTGAAGCTCGATTTCGGCGACAGCTTCCGCTATGGCGAGCCGGTGCTCGCCCTGATCGGGGAGCGCTTTCCGGCCACGCTCGAACTCGCCTTCTACGCCACGCTGTTCGCGACCCTCATCGCGCTGCCCCTCGGCGTGTGGGCCGCGGCGCGCCCCAATTCCTGGCTGGACAACATCGGCTCGGTGGCGGGCTTCATCGGCATCAGCATGCCGCATTTCTGGCTCGCCATCATGCTCATCCTCGTGGTGTCGGGCCACTTCCACCTGCTGCCGTCGAACGGCCGGGAGACCCTCGGCCTCGCGGACGATCCGATAACCGGCTTCGCCACGCTCGACGCCGTGCTCCACGGCAACGGGGAGGCGCTGTGGGATGCCTTCACCTACCTGCTGATGCCCGCCTTCGTGCTCGGTCTCAACATGGTCGGCATCGTCATGCGCGTCACCCGCTCCTCGATGCTGGAAACGCTCGGCGAGGACTATGTCATGACGGCGCGCGCCAAGGGCGTGGCCGAGCGCGCGGTGGTGTGGCGTCACGGCTTCCGCAACGCGCTCGTGACCATCATCACCGTCGTGGGGCTGGAATTCGGTTCGCTGCTGTCCGGCTCGATCATCATCGAGACGGTGTTCTCCTGGCCCGGCATCGGCAGCCTGCTGCTGCAGGGCATCGGCGGGCGCGACTATCCGCTCATCACCGGCGTCGTGCTCGTCTACACCACGCTTTTCATCATCATCAACCTGCTCGTGGATTTCCTCTATGCTGCAATCGACCCTCGAATCCGCCTCGAAGCTTGAGGCGCAGGGCCGCCGCCGGCGCTGGCTGCGGGGGCTGCGGCCGTGGCTCCGGCCCAAGGCGTCCTTCAGCGTCGTCATGCTGGCGATCCTGGCCCTGTGCGGAATCTTCGCCCCGTGGATCGCGCCGTTCGACCCGCTCGAGCAGGACCTCTCCGTCGCCATGACCGCGCCGTCGCTGGCCGGGGGCTATCTCTTCGGCACCGACCACGTGGGCAGGGACGTGTTGTCGCGGATCATCCACGGCGCCCGCGTCTCGCTGGTCATCGCCATCGCCGTCGTGTCGCTCTCGGGCGTCTTCGGTCTTCTGCTCGGCGTGGTTTCAGGCTATTTCGGCAGGCGGGTGGATTTCGTCATCCAGAAATTCGTCGAAGTCGTGTGGGCCTTCCCGCCGCTGCTTCTGGCGATCTCCGTCGTGGCCTTCCTCGGGCAGAGCCTGACGATCCTGATCGTGGCGCTGGCGTTGCAGCGCTGGATTCCCTATTGCCGTGTGGCGCGCGCCAACGCGCTGACGCTCAAGGAGCGGGAATACGTGCTGGCAGCGCGCTCGCTCGGCGCATCGCACAGCCGCATCATCTTTCAGCACATCTTGCCCAATCTGATCCAGTCGACGCTCGTCATCGGCACCTTCGCCATGGCGGCGGCGATCATCGCCGAGGCAAGCCTGTCCTTCCTCGGTCTCGGCGTGCCCCCCGAGGTTCCGACCTGGGGCGGCATGCTCGCCGACGGCCGTGCCTATGTGAGCACGGCCTGGTGGATCGCCCTGTTTCCCGGCCTGGCGATCTTCGTCACCGTCCTGTCTATCAACATGTTCGGCGACGTTCTCCGGGACAATCTCGATCCGCGTCTCAAGCGGTCGGGGAAGCTCGTTTAAAACCAGAAGAGGACCCTATCATCATGGCAAGCATTGAACAGTTCGAGGACCATTGCTGGAAGGACGTCGTTCCGGAAGCCGACATGAAGCTCTACGCGCCCTATGCGCGGGAGACCTTCGTGGGTCCGCGTCCGGCCCTTCTCGCGATCGACCTCTACAATGTCGTCTACCGTGGCGGCCCGAAGCCGCCCTCCGAACTGGACAGCGAGTTTCCGAACAGTTGCGGCATCTATGCCCACAATGCGATCGCGCCGACCAAGGCGCTGTTCGCCACCGCCCGCGCCGCCGGCATTCCGATCTTCTATTGCACCCAGGACGTGCGGCCGAACAATCGCCCCGCCGGCGCGGTTTCCACCAAGCGCAAGCGCCCGCGTCCGGCCAATCCGGACGACCATGCGATCTATCCCGAGTTCACGCCGCATCCGGAAGACGTGGTGATCTACAAGCAGCGCGCCAGCATCTTCCAGGGCACGCCGTTCCTGTCGCACCTCAACCTGCTCGGCATCCAGAGCCTCATCGTCTGCGGCGAGAGCACCTCGGGCTGCGTGCGCGCCAGCGTCGTCGACGCCTATTCCAACGGCTTCCACGTCTCGGTGGTGGAGGAATGCTGCTACGACCGCGTTGAACTGAGCCACAAGGTCAACCTCTTCGATCTGCATCACAAATATGTCGATGTCATGCATGTCGAGGAGGTGGTGAAGCATCTCGGGGGACTGGCGACGCCCGGTTCCGTCGCGGCCTAGGCGGCGGGCATGAAACACGACAGGCAGATCCGGCCAAAGCTGGACGTCCGGAAGGCGCGAAGAATGGCCGGCCTGCGGTCCACGCTCCTTTTCCTCGCGCTTTCCGTCGTCGCCGGCCTCGCCTGCTACGCCGTGAAGGGAGCCGACGCGGTCGGCGGCCGTCTGACCGAGGCGGGCTACCGGGTCGTGTCGCTGCTGCCGCACCTGGTGCTCGGCCTCATGATCGCGGCGGCGGTCACCGTGCTCGTCCCGAGGGAGCGCGTCGCGCGCTGGCTCGGGGAGGAGTCCGGGCTGAAGGGGCTTGCCATTGCAAGCTTCATCGGCGCGATCATGCCCGGCGGCCCCTTCGCCTCGTTCCCGCTCGTCTTCGCGCTGGCGCAGGCGGGGGCCGATGCCGGCGCCCTGATCGCCTTTCTCATCGCCTGGGCGGCCATCGGGGTGAACCGGCTCGTGATCTGGGAAATTCCCTTCATGGGTTTCGAGTTCAGCCTCCTGCGGTTCGTCTCGAGCCTCCCCCTGCCGGTCATCGCCGGGGTGCTCGCCCGCCTTCTGTGCAGGCGTTACCCCGGCCTTCGAGGATAGGACCATGGAGATGGATTTCGGGACATGGTTCATGCTGGTGCTTGCCGTGCTGATGGTGGGCGGGGTGGTGATCCGCCACCCCGACCGCATCCGCGACATGCTGGGCCATCTGCAGGATCAGGGCGGCGCCATGGCCGTGCGCGTGCCGCTGGCCCTGCTCGCCGCCTCGTTCTTCAGCGAGCTTGTGCCGACGGAATACATCGGCGCCCTGCTCGGCGCGGAGAGCGGCATGAGCGGCGTCGTTCTCGCCTGCCTGCTCGGAGGCCTGATCCCCGGCGGGCCGATGATCTCCTTTCCGATCGCCCTCGTCATCTGGGACATGGGCGCGGGCCAGGCGCAGATGATCGCCTTTCTCGCCGCCTGGTCGATCTTTGCCGTCCACCGCATCATCTCCTACGAGCTGCCGATCATGGGGCCGCGCTTCGTCGCCATCCGGCTGGCCTCCTCGTGGATGCTGCCGCCGCTCGCCGGCGTGATCGCCGTTCTCCTTATCGCCCTCATGCCGTCCTGAATCCGGAGCCGCTGTCCATGTCCGTCCAAACGATGCCGATTTCCCTGCCGACGGAGGCCGTCGACGCGCGCGACGGCGCCCTGTTCCCCGCGCGCGCGGCCAGCCCCAAGCCGGCCGTTCTCAGCGTCCGCAATCTGAGCGTCAGCTTCGCCTCGGTCGACGGGACGGCGCGCGTGGTGGAGGATGTCTCCTTCGAGGTGGCGCCGGGCGAGACGCTCGCCGTCGTCGGCGAATCCGGCTCGGGAAAATCCGTCACCGCCAAGTCCATCATGCGGCTCATCGATTTCATGGGCGGACGCATCGAGGAGGGCGAAATCGTCCTGCGCCCGAAGGGCTGCGACCCGATCGACGTCACCACCGCCTCGCCGCCGACGCTGCGCAAGGTCCGGGGCAAGGTGGTGTCGCTGATCTTTCAGGAACCGATGACATCCCTCAACCCGGTCATGACCATCGGCGATCAGATCGGCGAGGCGATCAGGCTCCACGAGAACTGCAGCCGGCGGGCGACGCGCGAGCGTGCGCTCACGGCGCTGCGGCAGGTCCGCATTCCCGAGCCCGAGAAGCGTCTCGCGCAATATCCGCACGAGCTCTCCGGCGGCATGCGCCAGCGCGTGATGATCGCCATCGCGCTCGCCTGCAGGCCGGCCCTGCTGATCGCCGACGAGCCGACGACCGCCCTCGATGTCACCATCCAGGCGGAGATCCTGTCGCTCATCAAGACCTTGCAGAAGGAAATCGGCATGGGCGTGCTGTTCATCACCCACGACATGGGGGTGGTGGCGGGCCTTGCCGACCGCGTCATGGTCATGCGCCACGGGCGGCGGGTGGAAGAGGGGACGGTGGAGGCGATCTTCTCCGCCCCGCGCCATCCCTATACCCGCGCCCTGCTGGCGGCGGTGCCCCGGCTCGGTTCGATGAAGGGAAAGGCGACGCCCGAGGCTTTCGCCGTTCCGTCCTTCGCCGAGACGAAAGAGCCGTCCGCCGCCGCAGGGCGGCAGCCGGCGCATCGCTCCCCGGTGCTGGAGGTGGATAGCCTCAGCGTGCGTTTCCCGGTCTACAAGGGGCTTTTGAAGAAGGTCGTCGCCCGCGTCCATGCGGTGGAGGACGTCTCGTTCAAGCTCTTTCCCGGTGAGACGCTGGCGCTCGTCGGCGAATCCGGCAGCGGCAAGTCCACCACCGGCCGGGCGATCCTGAAACTGGTCGAGCCGACGTCCGGCGACATCATCGTCAACGGCCGGAACATCACGAATTTCTCCCAGACGCTGATGAGAAGCGTGCGCGCCAGCGTGCAGATGGTATTCCAGGATCCCTTCGCCTCGCTCAATCCGCGCATGACGGTGGAGCGGCTCGTCGCCGAACCGCTGCATATTCAGGGAACGCTCGGGGCGGCGGCAATCCGCGATCGCGTGGTGGAGCTGCTGCAGCGGGTCGGCCTGCCGTCCTCGTCGCTCAGACGCTATCCCTTCGAATTTTCCGGCGGGCAGCGCCAGCGCATCTGCATCGCCAGGGCGCTGGCGCTCAACCCGGCGATCATCGTCGCCGACGAGGCGGTGTCGGCGCTCGATGTCTCCATCCGCGCCCAGGTGCTGAACCTGATGATGGAGCTGCAGAACGAACTCGGGCTTTCCTACCTGTTCATCTCGCACGACATGGCGGTCGTCGAGAGAGTCAGCCATCGCGTCGCCGTCATGTATCTCGGGGAGATCGTCGAGATCGGCCCGCGCGACGCCGTCATATCCAATCCCGCTCATCCCTATACGCGGCGGCTGATCGCCTCGGTGCCCGTCGCCGATCCGGCGTACCGGTTTTCGGGCGAACTGTCGGCAACCGAGATCAGGAGCGCCGTGAGGCCCCTCGACTATCAGGCGTCGCCGAAGCAGCTTCGGCAGGTCGGCGAGCAGCATTTCGTGCTGGAATAGAGCGGGTTGCACAACCCGCCCCATCTGTATCGGTCGATCCCGAAAGCGGACAGCGGCCCGGCGTCACGGCCTGCCGCCGTTCGCCCCGAACTGCTTCAGATAGGCGATGACGTCGGCGATGTCGGAGTCCTTCTTGAGGCCGGGGAACATCATGCGGTTGTGCGGCACCTTCTCGCGCGGGTTGTGCAGATAGGCCGCCAGCGTCTCCTCGTCCCATGTCAGTCCCGATTCCTGCATCGGCTTGGAATAGGCGTAGCCGTCGACCGTGGCGGCGGGCCGCCCGACGATGCCGTTGAGCTGCGGGCCGACGAGATTGCGCGCCGATTCACCCACCTGATGGCAGGCCCGACATTTCAGAAAAACCCGCTCGCCCTTCGCCACATCCTGCGCCGATGCGTCAGCCGGCGCCAGCGATGCGGCGAGAAGCGAAAGTGCAATGATAATCAATCGTTTCACGAACCTGTTTCCCGTTTGGAATCGTTCCGGGCAAGGTAGCCAAACGGGAATGCGCGCGCCTGCGGCGGATCAGCGCAGAGATGTGTCGTCCAGGGGGACGATGGCCGGATCGGCCAGACGGCGGGCGTGCTCGCGCACGCTCGATGCCGCCAGCGGCAGATCGCCGGCGATCTCGGCCAGCGGCGTCAGCACGAAGGCGCGCTCCAGGATGCGCGGATGCGGCAGCGTCAGCCTGTCGCTGCGAATGGCCCGCCGATCGTAGTCGAGCAGGTCGATATCGATGACGCGCGGCCCCCATCGGCGCGTGCGCACCCGCTCCATGCGCGTCTCGACGGCGAGGCAGGCGGCCAGCAGGTCGTCGGGCGTCAGGGTGGTGTCGAGGGCGGCGCACGCGTTGATGAACCAGTCCTGATCGGTGTCGCCCCAGGGCGGCGTGCGATAGTCGCGCGAGCGGGCGACGACAGCGATCCCCGGCGTCGCGCGCAGGTGATCGAGGGCGACGGCGATCATCGCCCGCTTGTCGCCCATGTTGCTGCCGAGGCCGATATAGGCCCGGCGCGGTGTCGAATCGGCCAAAGCTACGCCCGCCAACCGTTTTTCCATTGCGCGGACGTCTAGACGTCCGCGCGCGTGCGCGTGATTTCGACCGCGACGCTGTCGATGATGGCGGGCACGGGGGCCGCCGGCTTCTCGATGCGCACCGTCACCCGCTCGATGCGGGCAACGGAGGCGAGAGCGGCGGCCGCGATGGCTTCGGCCAGTCCCTCGATGGTGCGGAAGCGCCGGCCGACGCCGATTTCCTGCACGAGCTGGGTCAGCTTCGCGTAGCACGCGGTGCTGTGCCAGTCATCGCGCCGCCCGGCGTCGCGCAGGTCTATGCCGACATCGAGGGAGACGAAGAAGCGCTGCCCCAGCCGCTCCTCCTCCGGATGCAGTCCGTGATAGGCGAAAAGCGCGATGCGGTCGAGGATGATGCGGTCGATCGGCTCGCCGCGCCGGGACGTCGGAGCACTCATTTTGCTGTCGTCAAACCTTCCGTAGCGGATGGATATGTCCGGATATGAGGCGGTGGCGGAGAAGGCCCGCCGGAACCACGGTGACGGCGCCGCTCGCCGCCGGTGTGACAGGATACCATAGGCCGCGGCCGCCGCCGAAGGGAAACGGCGCTCCTGCCCGATGGCACTCCTGCACGGCGGAGGATCACGCAGGAGAGGTCAGGCGGCCTTGCGCAGGCGCACGACCTTGAAGAAGCCGAGCGGAAACGCCGGCCGCACCTCGATCAGCGAGGTGGAGGCGTGTTTCTCCGCCCAGTCCTCGATGCGCCGCGTCTTGAAGGCCGAACTCCAGCCGAGCTTGCGGACGGCGGGCGCCACCGCCTCCTCGGCGCGGGCGATCGGGCCGTCGGCGACGCCGAAATGGTTGGCGAGGATGATCTCGCCGCCCGGTCTGAGAACCCGCATGAACTCGTCGAGCGCGAGTTCGGGATGCGGCACGAGCGTGATCAGGAACTGCGCCACCACGGCGTCGAAGGCATTGTCGGGAAAGCCCAGCCGGCAGGCGTCCATCACGGTGAGCAGGCGCACGTGGTCGAGATTGTGCTTCTCCACCTTGCCCGCCGCCCGGCGCAGCATGTGCTCGGAGATGTCGAAGCCGATGACGCGGGCGCTCTCCGGATAGTCCGCCAGCGACAGGCCGGTGCCGACGCCCGCCTCCAGGATGTTGTTGCCGCAGGCGAGCGCCGCCTCGACGGCGCTCTGGCGCGCGGAAGCGGTCAGGCCGTCATAGACGAAGTCGTAGATGGGCGCCCAGCGTGCGTAAGCCTTGCGCATCAGTGAGGTGTCGGGACCGTCGGCGATCGTGCTCATTCACAAGGTTTCCGTAGCGATGGCGGTATTGGCGTAAGCCGTCTCAGAGCGTTTGCCGATCTAACTGGATCGGCAAACGCTCTGCGATTCTTCGTTTTGAGCGAATTCTGATCGATCAAATGATTCCATTTGACCGGAAAGCGCTCCAGCCGGCGAAATCGTCAGCGGCATGACGGATGTCGTGCGCCTGATCGTGCCGCCGCCCAGGATGCGGGCGCGGGGTTCGCCGGACTCGTAGATGACGCAGGCCTGTCCCGGCGCGACGCCGAGCTCCGCGACCGGCAGCTCGACGGCAGCGCCGTCGGCGGTGATGCGCAGGAAGGCGGGATGCGGCGCGCGCGTGGAGCGCACGCGCACGGCAACCTCCATCGGCGCGTCGCCCGGCTGCGGCAGGCGGTCGCCGATCCAGTTGAGGTCGGCGAGGGTGACGGCGCTCGTCGCCAGCATGTCGCGCGGGCCGACGATGACGCGGGCGTTGTCGGCATCGAGCTTGACGACGTAGAGCGGTTCGCCGGTGGCGATGCCGAGCCCCTTGCGCTGGCCGACGGTGAAATGGATGATGCCGTTGTGCCGGCCGAGCACCCGCCCGTCGGCGTGGACGATGTCGCCGGGCAGCACGGCCTTGGGCCGCAGCCGCTCGATGATGTCGGCATAGCGCCCGCCCGGCACGAAGCAGATGTCTTGGCTGTCGTGCTTGTCGGCGATGTCGAGGCCGAACTCGCGCGCCAGCGCCCGGGTCTGCGGCTTGCTGAGGTCGCCGAGCGGAAAGCGCAGGACGGACAACTGCTCGGTCGTGGTGGCGTAGAGGAAATAGCTCTGGTCGCGGTCGGGATCGGCGGCGCGGTAGAGGGCGCGCCCTCCGTCGGTGCCGCCGCCGGGCAGCGGGCGGCTCGCGACGTAGTGGCCGGTGGCGAGCACGTCCGCGCCGAGGTCGCGCGCGGTATCGAGGAGCTCCGTGAACTTGATCGACCGGTTGCACTCGACGCAGGGGATGGGCGTCTCGCCGTTCAGGTAGCTGTCGGCGAAGCGCTCGATCACCGCATCGCGAAAGCGCGACTCGTAGTCCAGCACGTAGTGCGGGATGCCGATTCGCTCGGCGACGCGGCGTGCGTCGTGGATGTCCTGTCCGGCGCAGCACGCGCCCTTGCGATGGATGGCTTCGCCGTGATCGTAGAGCTGGAGCGTGATGCCGATCACGTCGTAGCCCTCGCGCGCCAGCATCGCCGCCACGACCGACGAATCGACGCCGCCCGACATGGCGACGACGACGCGCGTATCGCGCGGCTCCTTCGGCAGATCCAGACTGTTCAACATCACGCTCTTCTTCCGCGGACGCCGCCGCGACCCTATCCGATCCTCGCGCCCTGTCCCATATACGCGCACACGGCCCATCCCGCCAGTCCCACGGTGCAACGCTTCATTCAGCCTTCATTATGGTGGCCGCGAGAATTCATTATCCACCTTTCGCACAGATGGAGGCAAGCGCAAGCGGCACCCCGGCTTTAGGCAATTCTTAAAAGGAAGCCGCTAGCCTCCAGGATCGACGTCATCCGGTCGTCCGGGGACGACCTGTCGGCCATGTCCCTGTTGGTCATGTCGGCGGGTCGGCCAGGCCGGCTGGTGAAGCCCGCCCGGATCCGCCTGCCCGGATTGTGTCAGTCGGAAGGGTTTTTGTCGAACCGGGTCAGTCGAGACCAATTGTGAGCGTATCCATGACCGAAGCCTTTCGCCCTCGCGCAAAATACGTCATCGGACCGGATGGCAGCCCGCTGACCATCGCCGATCTCCCCCCGACGACCACCAAGCGGTGGGTCATCCGGCGCAAGGCCGAAGTCGTGGCTGCTGTGCGTGGCGGGCTGCTGAGCCTGGATGAGGCGTGCCAGCGCTACACGCTGACCGTGGAGGAGTTCCTGAGCTGGCAGCAGTCCATCGACGAGCACGGTCTCGCCGGGCTGCGCACGACGCGGATCCAGCACTACCGGCAGTAATACCGGACTCCCGGTCTTCGACCGATGCCGAACGGCGATCGCCAGCCCCGCAATCATCAAAGCCCGCGATCGCGCCGACACCGCCCCCAGAACGCAGGACCGGCCGGGAGACCCCCGCCGGTCCTGATCGTCATATCCGATGGATGGCGGACCAGATTGACGGATCCGCCGGCATGGCGTCACACCGTGCGGCCGAACCAGCGCACGCGCCCCTCGATGACGAGGCGGCCGGCTTCCTCGGCCGACACGGTTTCGATCTCGTAGGCCGGATTGTCGTTGCGCAGCACCAGCGAGCCGTCGTGGCGCAACTGCACCCGCTTGACCAGCAGGCGCCCGCCGACGAGCAGCACGTAGATTCCGTGGTCGATGACCTGCTCGACGGAGCGGTCGATCAGCAGCAGATCGCCGTCACGGATGGTGGGCTCCATGCTGTCGCCGCTGAAGGCGAGCAGATACGCCTGCCGCGGATCCGTGCCGATGCCGCGCAGCCAGCTTTCGCGCATGGCGATCGCCGAGGAGTGGCTGGAGTCGCTGCCGATGCCCTTCTGGGCCTCGGCAGCGTCGAACTTGGGAATGTAGACGAACTGGTTGCTGCCCGCGGTTCCGGAAGGCTGCAACGTCGGCTCGTCGCCGCCGAAGAGGATCCAGTCGGCGGAGACGCCGGTTGCCTTGGCCAGCGCCTTCACGACGCTTGCGGGCGGCTCGGCGCCGGAGAAGTAGCGCTGCAGCGAACGGATGGACTTGTCCGTGGCCGCCGCCGCCTTCTGGCCGCCCAGCCTCTCGAAAAGGAACCGGATCCTGCGTCCGATGTCATGATCGCCGTCGCTGCGCGACGCATCTTCCCAGGGCGGATTCGTATCGATCAAATGTTCCGGTTTGCCAGCCATAGTAAATCCCAACCATTATTATTCGGGAGAGGTCAAGGAGGCTTTTCACGGTCAAGCGGAGACCGGCGGGAAAAGCCAGGTTTACAATGGTGCGCGAGAACCGCGATGGTCGGCCTCCCGACCGCAGGGACACACCGCGGCTCCTCACGGGCGATCGCTCCGCTCCCGGGAGATGCAGGCTCCGCCAGGGCAGGCCACGACACTTTTGCGCGAACTCGAGCGCAATTATTACATCGCCAATTGTTACATCGATTGACGCAGGCTCCGTACGAGCCGCGGAAAGGTATGGACCGATGAGCGGATACAGGCGTTCATTCGATAGCCTCCCATTCTGCAACTCTGTCCGGCGGCTGCGCCACTATCATCCCTGACATCAACATATGTCGAATTGGGTGTACAGTAAACACCAATACACGCCATCTGCAAGTGACGGCGCACACGCCGAAGACAATAAATCTGTCGCAAAAATAGCCATATATGAGCGATAAGCTTATTTTCGCTTGTGAATCTCTCTGGCGATGACAGTATCGCAATTTGTGCAGGGTCGTCGTCCCGCAAGCGGATATGTCGCGCCGTGCGCGACAGGAAGGCCGGGGAGCGCGGGCGCCTTCATCGCCGGGGGCCGTCATTTTTGCGCCGCCGATTCCCGGTATGGCGGTCTGCAGTGGGGACTGTCGTTCAAGACGGCTACCGCAGCGGGCCCGAAACGGGTTATGGGTAGAGCATGAGCGACACCAGCACACTGACTTCCCCCGCCGCCGTTCCGCGCCAGCCCGGCGCGGGCGATCACGTCTTTCTCGTCGACGGCTCGTCCTTCGTGTTCCGGGCCTATTTCCAGTCCATGAACCAGGACCGGAAATACAATTATCGCTCGGACGGCCTGCCGACCGGCGCGGTACGGCTTTTCTGCACGAAGCTGTTCCAGTTCCTGCGCGAGGGTGCGGTAGGCATTCGCCCGACGCATCTCGCCATCATCTTCGACAAGTCCGAGAACTCGTTCCGCAAGGAGCTCTATCCGCCCTACAAGGCCAACCGTCCCCCGCCGCCGGAAGACCTGGTGCCCCAGTTTCCGCTGATGCGGCAGGCGGTGCGCGCCTTCGGCCTGATGCCGGTCGAGCAGGAGCGCTACGAGGCGGACGATCTCATCGCCACCTATGCCCGGCAGGCGCGGGAGGCGGGGGCGGACGTGCTGATCGTCTCCGCCGACAAGGACCTGATGCAGTTGATTCGCCCGGGCGTGGCCATGTACGACCCGGCGTCGGGCACCCAGTCGAAGGGCAGTTTTCGCGCCGAGCGCATGATCGGCGAGGACGAGGTCCTCGCCTATTTCGGCGTGCCGCCGCGGCTCGTGGTGGACGTGCAGGCGCTTGCCGGCGACTCCACCGACAACGTGCCGGGCGTGCCGGGGGTGGGCATCAAGACCGCCGCGCAGCTGATCGCCGACTACGGCGACCTCGACACGCTGCTCGCCCGCGCGCAGGAGATACGCCAGCCCAAGCGGCGCGAGGCGCTGATCGCCCATGCCGAGGGCGCGCGCCTGTCGCGCCAGCTCGTCAGGCTTGTCGAGGATGTCGACGTGGCGGTGCCGCTCGCCGCCTTCGCCGTGCATCAGCCCGATCCGCAGCAGCTCATCGGCTTTCTGAAGTCGATGGAGTTCACCACCATCACCCGTCGCGCGGCGGAGATCTACGGCGTCGACGTCGAGGCCGTGGCGCCGGCGGCGATCGCCGCGCAGCCCCCCGCCGTGTCCGGCGACGCCGTGCCGGCGTCCGCCGCACGGGAGGACGGCGAGGACGCGCCCGAATCCGCGACCGGACCTGCAGCCGTCGCCGGGCGCGCGGGCGACCGTCAGCGGGCGACGCCGATCGACACCACCGCCTACGAGACCGTCACGTCGATCGAGGCGCTCGACGCATGGATCGCCAGGGCGCGGGAGCGGGGCATCGTGGCGGTGGATACGGAAACCGATTCGCTTGACGCGATGGCGGCGACGCTCGTCGGCATATCGCTCGCCACCGAGCCGGGGGCGGCCTGCTACATCCCGCTGGGTCATCGTGCGCCGGAGGAGCAGACGGGGCTGTTCGGCGACGCGGCGGCCTCGCTGGAGGGGCCCGAGGTGCAGCAGTTGCCGACGGGCGCCGTTCTCGATCTCCTGAAGCCACTGCTGACTGATCCGGGCGTGCTCAAGGTCGGCCAGAACTTCAAGTACGACTGGCTGCTGTTCGCCCGCCACGGCATCGGGGTCGCGCCTTACGACGACACCATGCTGCTCTCCTATGTGCTCGACGCGGGGCTCGGCAGCCATGGCATGGACCCCCTGTCCGAGAAGCATCTGGGGCACAAGCCGATCGCCTTCACGGATGTGGCCGGGAAGGGGCGCAGTGCCGTCACCTTCGACAGGGTGGCGATCGACAGGGCCACGGCCTACGCCGCCGAGGACGCCGACGTGACGCTGCGCCTGTGGGAAGCGCTCAAGCCCCGCACGGTCGCGGAAGGCAAGGCCACGGTCTACGAGACGCTGGAGCGTCCGCTGGCGGCGGTGCTGGCGCGCATGGAGCAGCGCGGCATCACCATCGACCCGGCGCTGCTGGCGCGCCTTTCGGGTGAATTCGCCCAGCGCCTCGGCGGGCTGGAGGCCGAAATCCATGCACTCGCCGGCGAGAGCTTCAACGTCGGCTCGCCGAAGCAGCTCGGCGATATCCTGTTCGGCCGCTTGGGCCTGCCCGGCGCCAAGAAGACGGCCACCGGCCAGTGGGCGACGGGCGCGGGCGTGCTGGAGGATCTGGCCGAGCAGGGCCACGAATTGCCGGCGCGCATCCTCGACTGGCGGCAGCTGTCGAAGCTGCGCTCCACCTATACCGACGCGCTGCCGGGGTTCATCAATCCGCAGACACGGCGCGTGCACACCTCGTTCGCGCTCGCGGCGACGACGACGGGGCGGCTCGCGTCCTCGGATCCCAATCTCCAGAACATCCCGATTCGGACCGAGGAAGGCCGCAAGATCCGCAAGGCGTTCGTGGCGGAGCCGGGCTGGAAGCTCGTCTCGGCCGACTATTCGCAGATCGAGCTGCGATTGCTCGCCCATGTCGCCGATATCCCGCAGCTTCGGCGCGCGTTCGAGAACGGCATCGACATCCACGCCATGACGGCGTCCGAGATGTTCGGCGTGCCGGTCAAGGGCATGGACCCGATGATTCGCCGCCGCGCCAAGGCGATCAACTTCGGCATCATCTACGGCATCTCGGCCTTCGGGCTGGCGAATCAGCTCGGAATCGGGCGCGAGGAGGCGGGGGCCTACATCCGCCGCTACTTCGAGCGCTTCCCCGGCATTCGCGACTACATGGACGCCACCAAGCAGTTCGTGCGCGAGCACGGTTACGTGAAGACGGTTTTCGGGCGCGTCTGCCACTATCCGCAGATCCGTTCGAAAAACGCGTCCGAGCGCGCCTTCGTCGAGCGCCAGTCCATCAACGCGCCGCTGCAGGGCGCGGCGGCGGACATCATCCGCCGCGCCATGGTGCGCATCGAGCCCGCGCTGGAGAAGGCGAACCTGAGCGCGCGCATGCTGTTGCAGGTGCACGACGAACTGGTCTTCGAGGTGCGCGACGAGGAGATCGAGGCCACGCTGCCGCTGATCCGCGACGTGATGGAGAAGGCGCCGTTGCCCGCCGTGGAACTCAAGGTGCCGCTTGCCGTCGAGGCGCGTGCCGCCGCGAACTGGGACGACGCCCACTGATCGTCCATTC